>NZ_JBNHFK010000002.1:0-524310 GCF_059090185.1 Arthrobacter sp. MDT1-49-2 | reverse complement strand
TTTGGGTGGCGGCGGGGTGTGACCGTGGTTTTCTCGATAGCGATAATTAATTATTGATCTTTGTGGTCAAGTTTTTAAGGGCACACGGTGGATGCCTTGGCATCAGGAGCCGAAGAAGGACGTAGGAATCTGCGATAAGCCTGGGGGAGTTGATAACCGAACTTTGATCCCAGGATGTCCGAATGGGGAAACCCCGCCCGGCGCGCGAGTGACCGGGTGACCCGCATCTGAACACATAGGGTGCGTGGAGGGAACGTGGGGAAGTGAAACATCTCAGTACCCACAGGAAGAGAAAACAACAGTGATTCCGTTAGTAGTGGCGAGCGAACGCGGAAGAGGCTAAACCAGTGGTGTGTGATAGCCGGCGGGCGTTGCATCACTGGGGTTGCGGGACTTTCCGTACCGATTCTGCCGGATCGGTGAAGTGAGTGCAGATGCATAGGTGAACTGGTTTGAAAGCCAGGCCGTAGAGGGTGTTAGCCCCGTAACCGGAATGTATGCTGCCGCTTGGAGAGGATCCCAAGTAGCACGGGGCCCGAGAAATCCCGTGCGAATCTGCCAGGACCACCTGGTAAGCCTAAATACTCCCTGATGACCGATAGCGGACAAGTACCGTGAGGGAAAGGTGAAAAGTACCCCGGGAGGGGAGTGAAATAGTACCTGAAACCGTGTGCCTACAAACCGTTGGAGCAGCCTTGTAGCTGTGACAGCGTGCCTTTTGAAGAATGAGCCTGCGAGTTAGTGTTACGTCGCGAGGTTAACCCGTGTGGGGAAGCCGTAGCGAAAGCGAGTCTGAATAGGGCGTTGCAGTGGCGTGATCTAGACCCGAAGCGGAGTGATCTACCCATGGCCAGGTTGAAGCGACGGTAAGACGTCGTGGAGGACCGAACCCACTTCAGTTGAAAATGGAGGGGATGAGCTGTGGGTAGGGGTGAAAGGCCAATCAAACTCCGTGATAGCTGGTTCTCCCCGAAATGCATTTAGGTGCAGCGTTGCGTGTTTCTTACCGGAGGTAGAGCTACTGGATGGCTAATGGGCCCTACAAGGTTACTGACGTCAGCCAAACTCCGAATGCCGGTAAGTGAGAGCGCAGCAGTGAGACTGTGGGGGATAAGCTTCATAGTCGAGAGGGAAACAGCCCAGACCACCAACTAAGGCCCCTAAGCGTGTGCTAAGTGGGAAAGGATGTGGAGTTGCCCAGACAACCAGGAGGTTGGCTTAGAAGCAGCCACCCTTGAAAGAGTGCGTAATAGCTCACTGGTCAAGTGATTCCGCGCCGACAATGTAGCGGGGCTCAAGTACACCGCCGAAGTTGTGGCATTCAGATATGGATAAGCCTTCGTGGTTCAGTCGTCTGGATGGGTAGGGGAGCGTCGTGTGGGCAGTGAAGCTGCGGTGTAAACCAGTGGTGGAGCCTACACGAGTGAGAATGCAGGCATGAGTAGCGAAAGACGGGTGAGAAACCCGTCCGCCGAATGATCAAGGGTTCCAGGGTCAAGCTAATCTGCCCTGGGTAAGTCGGGACCTAAGGCGAGGCCGACAGGCGTAGTCGATGGACAACGGGTTGATATTCCCGTACCGGCGAAAAACCGCCCATACCAAGCAGGGGACACTAACCGTCCGGAGCCTGCCCGAGCATCCTTGTGGTGTGAGGGTTTTGGCCGAGCACGGGACCTGATCCTGGGAGGTAAGCGTATTAACAGGTGTGACGCAGGAAGGTAGCCGGGCCAGGCGATGGTTGACCTGGTCTAAGGATGTAGGGTCCGTGATAGGTAAATCCGTCACGGTGTCTTTGATGACGATCCTGAGATCCGACGGGACCCCCTCACGGGGGGATCCGGTGATCCTATGCTGCCTAGAAAAGCATCGGCGCGAGGTTTTAGCCGCCCGTACCCCAAACCGACACAGGTGATCAGGTAGAGAATACTAAGGCGATCGAGAGAATTATGGTTAAGGAACTCGGCAAAATGCCCCCGTAACTTCGGGAGAAGGGGGGCCCCAACCTTGATGGACACTTGCTGTCCGGAGGGGATCGGGGCCGCAGAGACCAGGGGGAAGCGACTGTTTACTAAAAACACAGGTCCGTGCGAAGTCGCAAGACGATGTATACGGACTGACTCCTGCCCGGTGCTGGAAGGTTAAGAGGACCGGTTAGCTCTTCGGAGCGAAGCTGGGAATTTAAGCCCCAGTAAACGGCGGTGGTAACTATAACCATCCTAAGGTAGCGAAATTCCTTGTCGGGTAAGTTCCGACCTGCACGAATGGAGTAACGACTTCCCCGCTGTCTCAACCATAAACTCGGCGAAATTGCAGTACGAGTAAAGATGCTCGTTACGCGCAGCAGGACGGAAAGACCCCGAGACCTTTACTATAGTTTGGTATTGGTGTTCGGTGTGGCTTGTGTAGGATAGGTGGGAGACTGTGAGACCCGGACGCCAGTTCGGGTGGAGTCATCGTTGAAATACCACTCTGGTCATACTGGATATCTAACTTCGGCCCGTAATCCGGGTCAGGGACAGTGCCTGATGGGTAGTTTAACTGGGGCGGTTGCCTCCTAAAGAGTAACGGAGGCGCCCAAAGGTTCCCTCAGCCTGGTTGGCAATCAGGTGGCGAGTGTAAGTGCACAAGGGAGCTTGACTGTGAGAGAGACATCTCGAGCAGGGACGAAAGTCGGGACTAGTGATCCGGCGGTACATTGTGGAATGGCCGTCGCTCAACGGATAAAAGGTACCTCGGGGATAACAGGCTGATCTTGCCCAAGAGTCCATATCGACGGCATGGTTTGGCACCTCGATGTCGGCTCGTCGCATCCTGGGGCTGGAGTAGGTCCCAAGGGTTGGGCTGTTCGCCCATTAAAGCGGTACGCGAGCTGGGTTTAGAACGTCGTGAGACAGTTCGGTCCCTATCCGCTGCGCGCGCAGGAAATTTGAGAAGGGCTGTCCTTAGTACGAGAGGACCGGGACGGACGAACCTCTGGTGTGTCAGTTGTACTGCCAAGTGCACCGCTGATTAGCTACGTTCGGATGGGATAACCGCTGAAAGCATCTAAGCGGGAAGCCCGCTTCGAGATGAGATTTCCATACACCTTGTGTGTGAGAGGCCCCCAGCCAGACCACTGGGTTGATAGGCCGGATGTGGAAGCGGGGACTAAAGACCCGTGAAGCTGACCGGTACTAATAGGCCGATAACTTACACCACACCAACACCTGGGGAAACACGACTTCAAACGGTTTCCCAATGTAGAGGGTGTTGTGATCATGCTGCTTGCGTCCACTATGTGGTTCCCGGACAACAACCCGGTACGGGTTGTTACCTCCAGGAACACAATTGAATACGTCACTGCGCCCCGTTTGGGGGTTGTTCGTGACCCGTGGTTTTCCCCCCGTACACTCCTGGTTATGCCGGCGTGTGTGTGGTGCGGGTAGAAGGGTTACGGCGGTCATAGCGTGGGGGAAACGCCCGGTCCCATTCCGAACCCGGAAGCTAAGACCCACAGCGCCGATGGTACTGCATCCGGGAGGATGTGGGAGAGTAGGTCACCGCCGGACAAAATTTGATGGTTGAGGGCCCCGCATGGTTGCGGGGCCCTCACCTGTTTAACCCGTGCATCCAACCCCGCCAGGCTACCGGCCGGCCCGCCCGACTACCGGCGGGGAGGGCTGCCCCGGCCGAGCTGATGGCGGGGAGGGCTGCCCGGCTACCGGCCGTGCAAGGGGATGCAGACCAGCGGTGTTCGATCCGCTTCCAGCCGACCCCCGGTAGGCTGGAAGGCATGAGTTTTTCCCTGTTTTCCCATGCCGAGGACCCGGGCGCTGAACCGGCAAACACGGACGGGCCAGCAGTTCCCGCCGAAGTGGTGCTGGAACGGACGGTGCCCCGGGACCGGCACGAAGCGTTCAACGGATTCACCGATTACCTCCACCTCTGGTGGCCGGAGGAGCTCACTGACTTCGGCGAGGGAACGCACCCGGAGTTCGAGCTGGGGGTCCTGACCGAGACCGGCCCGGAAGGGGAATCGTCGGTCTGGGCGACCGTCCGCACCAAGGAACCGGATTCCTTGCTCGAACTGGACTGGGTGGCGGGACACAGCCCCCGTACCCCTACGGACGTTCGGGTGGAGTTCACCTCTGCGGGGGAGGACGGTACATTGCTCACCCTCCGGCACGGGGGATTGGAGCGGCTGCCGGAGGCGGCGAAGGAGTACGAACGGATCCGCGGGGAGTGGGAGGAGATCCTGGACCGCTACGCCCGCTTTATGGGAGCCCGGTAGTCTGCAGGGATGCCACTTGATGACCTGTATGCCCTGGTCCTGACCCACCCGGATCTGGAGATTGATACTTCCGCGGCGGTCCGGGCAGCCTATGCCAGTGACCAGGGCCCGGTGCTGGACTATCAGCAGCCGCTGGCCGTGGTCTGGGCCGCCGGTATTGAGGGCGTGCAGGCTGTCCTCCGCTGGGCATCGGAAACCGGCACCGCGGTGGTTCCCCGGGGCGCCGGTACCGGGGTGTCCGGAGGGGCTCACGCCACCGCCGGCTGCATCGTCCTGAGCCTGGAAAGAATGAACCGGATCCTGGAGCTGAACCCGCTGGACGAAATCGCCGTCGTCGAACCCGGAGTGATCAACGCCCACCTGAACGCGGCGGCAGCCGAGCACGGCCTGATGTATGCGCCGGACCCGGCCAGTTACCGTACCTCGACCATCGGCGGCAACGTTGCCACCAACGCCGGCGGGCTGCGGTGCGCGAAATACGGGGTGACCCGCGATTCGGTGCTCGCCCTTGATGTTGTCCTCGCCGACGGCACCCTCATCCACACCGGGCAGCGCACCTTCAAGGGCGTCGCGGGGTATGACCTGACCGGGCTCTTCACCGGCTCCGAAGGAACTTTGGGGATTGTGGTGGGCATTACCGTGCGCCTGCGCTACCTGCCGGTACGCACAAGCACCATTGCCGCGTTCTTTCCGGACTTCCCGACGGCGGCTGCCGGGGTCCTCGCCATCGGCACCGCGCGCGTCCAGCCGGCGGTTATGGAATTGCTGGACGGGGCGACCCTCACTGCCTTGGACGCTGCCCATGGCAGCGCGCTGGCGGCCCGGGGCAACGCCCTGCTGCTGGTCCAGACCGACGGGTTCGGTGCTGCAGCCGAGGCGGACGCGATCCGTTCGGTGCTGTCCGGGCTTGGCGGAACGGTCAGTACCGAAGGCTCCGCAGAAGCGGAACGGCTTGTCGAACTGCGGCGGCACAGCCGGGGAGACGGTGTTGCGGATCAGGTGCGGGTGGGGGAGGACGTTGCCGTTCCGCGGTCGGCCCTGGTGGGATATGTTGCCGAGCTTGAACGTATGGCGGCCGCACACCGGGTGAGTCTGAAGGTGGTGGCCCATGCCGGAGACGGCAACCTGCACCCCACCTTCTGGATCAGCGCCGCCGACCATGAAGGCCGGCAGCGCCTTGATGCGGCACTGGACGAATCCATAGCGGTGGCACTCTCGATGGGCGGAACGATCACCGGGGAACACGGAGTGGGGCAGTTCAAGCTGCGCTGGCTCCCGGCCGAACAGCAGCAAGAGGTGCTGGCGTTGCAGCGGCGCCTCAAGGAGCTGTTTGACCCGGCCGTCATACTAAACCCCGGGAAGGCGATTCCCGGGGTTTAGTATCAGGCCCGCAGCCCTAGGGCCTTATGAACCAAGACGCATCCAGACGGTGCGGTTCGGACGCAGACGGTGGCCTTCCAGGGCGTCTGCGGCACTGCCCAGCAGCAACGGGAGTTCGGGCAGCGCCACGGGCTTCTCGCCCATATTCATGGCCACCAAGGTGCTGCCGTTGACAAAGCACACCAGCCCTTCGGCGTCGTGCTCCGGCCACCAGGCGAGGGAACCGTCACCCAACCGGAGTTCACGGCGCAGGGACAGGGCATTGCGGTACATGTTCAACGTGGAGTCCGGGTTGCGCTGCTCGATATCCCGGGAATGCTTCCCCCAGATGGGCGGTTGCGGGAGCCAGGATTTGCCGGCGTCGCTGAACCCGTAACTGGGCAGGTTGGCCTTCCACGGCAACGGCACGCGGTTCCCGTCGCGGCCCACGCGTTCCCCGCCGGTGCGGTGGAATGTGGGATCCTGGCGGAACTCGTCCGGTAGCAGGGTGTGGTCCGGCAGTCCCAGTTCCTCGCCCTGGTAGAGGTAGACGCCGCCGGGCAGGCCCAGCATCAGCAGCGTGGCTGCCCGGGCACGGGCCAGTCCCAGTTCGAGATTGGGCTGCTCATCCCGGGGGCCGAGGCCGTCGCCCGTGCGCGGACCGGCCCCGGTCAGCCCGAAGCGGCTGGTGTGGCGGACTACGTCGTGGTTGGAGAGCACCCACGTGGTGGGTGCACCGACCTGGTCAAAGGCCCGCAGGGAGGACTCGATGACGTGGCGCAGGGCCGGGGCGTGCCAGGGGTGGTGGAGGTAGGCGAAGTTGAAGGTCTGGTGCATCTCATCGGCGCGGACCCAGTCGGTCAGGCGTTCGATCGGGTCGATGGTCGCCTCGGCGCAGAGCACCCGGTCCCCGTCGTAGGAGTCCAGGATTTTCCGCCAGGACCGGTAAATGTCGTGGATGCCGGGCTGGCCGAACATCGGGGCCTCGGAGCCGGGGTAGCCCTCGGAGGAGGACCCGTCGGCGCGTCCGCCCCAGTCCGGCAGTCCGGACTTCTTGATCAGGGCGTGGGCCACGTCCACCCGGAAGCCGCCCACACCGCGGTCCAGCCAGAACCGCAGGATGGCTTCGAACTCGGCGTGCACAGCCGGGGAGTCCCAGTTGAAGTCCGGCTGGGAGGAGTCAAAGAGGTGCAGGTACCACTGTCCGGGGGTGCCGTCGGGTTCGGTGATGCGGGTCCAGGCCGGTCCGCCGAAGTGGGACTGCCAGTTGTTGGGCGGGTTTTCTCCGTGCTCGCCGGTGCCGTCGCGGAAGATGAACATGTCCCGTTCGGGTGAGCCGGGGCCGGCGGCGAGGGCTGCCTGGAAGAGGGCGTGGGCGTCGGAGCAGTGGTTGGGGACCAGGTCCACGATGACGCGGATGTGGTGGCGGCCGGCTTCGGCGATGAGGGCGTCGAAGTCTTCCAGGGTGCCGAAGATCGGGTCCACGGAGCAGTAGTCGGCGACATCGTAGCCGGCGTCCTTTTGCGGGGAGCGGTAGAAGGGGGAGAGCCAGACGGCGTCGATGTCCAGTTCGGCCAGGGCGGGCAGTTCTGCGGTGATGCCCTGCAGGTCGCCCACGCCGTCCCCACGGAGGTCCCGGAAGGAGCGCGGGTAGATCTGATAGATCACCGATGAGCGCCACCATTCACGGCCGGCGGGGGACTCGTGGACGGGGACCAGGTGAAGGTTCGGGCGGCTGATGGCCTCAGCCAATTGGTCAACCATCTTTGAGGGGGCTCCTTCCGGATCGTACGCTTACATTTCCATTTAACGACGCTCGGCAGCGGGGGTTTCCAGAGGGAGACTCACGCCATAGGAGATTTCACTCACGTATGCGCTGGTTCCCTTTCACCGCGGGTGTATAGGATTGGAGAAACGTCATACCGACCTAGCGCCGTTGACGCCTCGGCGTTTCACCCACGCTAGCCACTTCTCATCCAGGGGGAAAATCCGCGTGTCAGACAACCGACCAGAATGGCAGCACGGGGACAGCCCTGCTGCGAACAGCAGCCAGGGTTCGGAAGAGAACCAGTACGGCACGTCCTCCCAGCCGACACCGCCGGCATACCCCGCGCAGGACGGGACGGGCGGCAATGCCGCCTCCGGATATCCGTCGTACGGGCAGGAAAGTTCATCCCCCTACGCGCAGCAGGGCTCATCCTCCTACGGACAGTCTGACCAGTACGGGTCCCAATACGGCCAGCAGGCCGCCGGATACCCGGGCCAGACAGGCTATCCCTCGTACGGGCAGAGCGCCTACCCCATGCCCCGGGAGAATCCGGGACAGGCGATGGGCATCGCCGGCCTGATCACATCATTCTTCGTTTCCGTGCTCGGCCTGGTGCTGAGCATCATTGGCCTGAACCAGTCCCGCAAGGTGGGCATGGGCAACGTTCCCGCCGTGGTGGGCATCATTGTGGGTGCACTGGGAACGCTGATGGGCGTTCTGTTCTTTATCCTGATCTTCATCGGTATCGCTGCGGAGTCCTCAAGCTACTGACAACCGCCGCATCCTGCAGTCTGGAGCCCCGTCCTAGGACGGGGCTCCTCCTGCATCCAGGATCTTCATGGTCCTGGTATCGGCGCTGAGGAGGATGGCCGCCTCATCGCGGCGGTGGCGCAGGATGTTATCCATGTAGGACTGCACGGCTTCGGCCATGGGCACGTTCCGGTTGGAGTTCTCGGACATGTACCACCGGTGTTCCAGCACCTCATGCACAACTTCGGCCGCCTCGAGCTTGCTGCCCAGATCGCGGGGAACGGCCTTCACAATGGGCTCGAAGACCTGGGTTACCCAGAGGTGCGCGCTGAGCTCCTCATCAAGCTCGGGATGGTTGGTTACCCGGTAGGAATCCAGGTCATTGAGCAGCCGCCGCGCCTGGTTTTCCTGCGCATCGATCCCGGTCAGGCGCAGGAGACGGCGCTGGTGGTGGCCGGCGTCCACCACCTTGGGCTGGAGCTGGACCTGGGAGCCGTCCGGAGTGGTGGAGATGGTCAGTTCGTCGACGTCGAACCCCAAGTCGTTCAGGCGGCGGATCCGCGCGTCCACCCTCCACCGGTCAGCGAGTCCGAAGGATTCCTGTTCGGTGAGCTCTGCCCAGAGCCGCCGGTAGCTGTCCATGATCCGTTCGCTGGTGGCCAGGGGATCCACGGACTCTTCAATGAGGCCGCCTTCGGCCAGGTCCATCAGTTCCCCGGCAATGTTGACCCGGGCAATTTCCAGGTCGTACTCGCGCTGTCCGTTGGAAAGTTCCGGATAGAGCTCACCGGTTTCGGCGTCCACGAGGTAGGCCGCGAAGGCACCTGCGTCGCGGCGGAACAGCGTATTGGACAGGGATACGTCACCCCAGTAAAAACCTGCCAGGTGCAGGCGCACCAGCAACAGTGCCTGGGCGTCGATCAGCCTTGTCAGCGTGACCTGGCGCAGGGTCTGTGAAAAGACGGCACGGTACGGCAGGGAGAAGCGGAGGTGCCTGGTGACCAGGACCGGCTGCAGCTCTTCGCCTTCCGGGTTCATGCGCCCGGTAATGACGGCCACCGGTGACACCGCCGGAACGTTCAGGCGGCGCAGCTTGCGCAGCATGTGGTACTCCTGCCGGGCCACATGCTCGCCGGTTTCCTTGATGGCAATCAGCGAATCACCCAGCCGGGCAAAACGGACCACATGGCGGGAAATGCCGCGGGGAAGGGCCGCGAGGTTCTCCTTTGGCCACTCCTCCAGCGGAATATGCCACGGCAGGTCCAGCAGTGCGGGGTCCATGGACGCAGCCGTGATGTTCAACGAGCCCAGGGTGTTGATCCGGCCGGCGGATTCCCGGGCACGGGGCAGTTTGCCGGCCTGCTCCCAATCGGTCGGTTCGTTCTGCCAATTGGCTGATGCGGCGTGTGTCATAGGCGGATGCCCTTACGTGTTGAACATGCGTGCACAAAAAAGCGGTGGCTCCCCACCTCAAAAGTCTAGTTGAGCAGGGGAGCCACCGCATGTCACGGGCGTCAGGCCTGTTCGGCCAGCCGATCGCCGGTGGAGGTGTCGAAGAGGTGCACATGCCCCTTCTGCGGGCGGACGTAGAGAACGTCGCCCTTCATCGGCGGGCGGCGGCCGTCCACGCGGACCACCATGTCATGGTGCTTGCCGTCGAGGGTGGTGTGGCCGTACACGTACGCGTCGGCGCCGAGCTCCTCCACCACGTCAACGTCCACCTGCAGGCCGTCGCCCTCGGAGACGAGTTCCATGTCTTCGGGCCGGACACCCAGGGTGACCGTGTTGCCGGCCGCGGCACCAAGCACTGCGTTTGCCACCGGGTACACGGCACCGCCAAACGCGACGCCGCCATCCACTACCGGCAGTTCCAGCAGGTTCATGGCGGGGGAGCCGATGAAGCCGGCCACGAACACGTTCTTCGGGTGGTCATAGAGGTTCCGCGGGGTGTCGACCTGCTGCAGGATGCCGTCCTTCAGCACGGCCACGCGGTCACCCATGGTCATGGCCTCGACCTGGTCGTGGGTGACGTAGACGGTGGTGACGCCGAGCCGGCGGGTGAGGGAGGCGATCTGCGTGCGGGTCTGCACGCGCAGCTTGGCATCGAGGTTGGACAGCGGTTCATCCATCAGGAACACCTGGGGGTTCCGGACAATGGCACGGCCCATGGCAACGCGCTGGCGCTGGCCGCCGGAGAGCGCCTTGGGCTTCCGGTCCAGGAAGTCTTCCAGATCGAGCAGCTTCGCGGCCTCGCGGACGCGTTCCATCCGCTCTTCCTTGCCGACGCCGGCGATCTTCAGGGCGAAGCCCATGTTGTCGGCCACCGACATGTGCGGGTACAGCGCATAGTTCTGGAAAACCATGGCGATATCGCGGTCCTTGGGCGGAACATCGGTGACGTCACGGTCACCGATCAGGATCCGGCCGGAATTGACGTCTTCGAGCCCGGCGAGCATACGCAGGGAGGTGGATTTTCCGCAGCCGGAGGGGCCAACGAGAACCAGGAACTCGCCGTCGGCGATTTCGAGGCTGAGGTTATCTACTGCGGGGCGTTCAGTCCCCGGGTAGAGGCGTGTTGCCTGGTCAAACGTTACCGTTGCCATGGTGTTTCCCTTCACGGGCAGGTACGTGCCCGACGATCCGTTGTGAATGGAGATGCTATGTAGTTGTGGGAACCCGCCGCGGCTCAACAGTGAGCTGTGACACGGTTCACGGAGTCAGTATGGCACACGTTTGGCCGGGCGCCGCGCCCGCGTGGGCTGTGTTACCGGCCGACGGCGGCTGAGCGCAGCCGCGACAGTTCGGCGAGCACCTCGGTGAAGGCTTCGGGGGAGGCAACCCTGAAGGCCGCGGCCGAGTCGCCGTCGCCAATCTTGATGCCGACGTCTCCGGGCTCCAGGGCGGCAAAGCCGTGTTCGTCAGTGACGTCGTCGCCGGCGAAAAGCACCGCCGTCGCACCGGTCAGCGTACGCAGGGCGCGGATACCCTCGCCCTTGTTGGTATGTACCACGGAGGCTTCCAGCACGGACTTGCCGTCGGTGACCTGCACACCGTCCAGTATCTCCAGGCGGCTGCGCGCCTCGTCGGTGGCTGCGGCGGCGACCGGGGCGTCGGCGCTGCGGGTATGGAGGACGACGCCGGCGGGCTTGTCCTCCAGCCGGCAACCCGGGTGCCGTGCGGCTACGGATTCCATTGCCGACCGCGCACGGGCCAGCAGATCGGCCTGCTCCGCCGTCAGCTGCAGGGGCTCGGCATTGGGGCCGGTCCAGGTCTCGGCACCGTGGCTGCCGATCAGGAGAGTCGCCGGCTCGGGGGTGGCGACGCTGCGCAGGCTGTCCAGGGCGCGTCCGGAAATGAACGCGGTCACGGTGTCGGGCAGGGTGGACAGGGTGCGGACAGCGGCGGCTGAACCGTCCAGCGGCCGGGCGTCCTCGGCCCGTTCCACCAGCGGGGAAAGCGTGCCGTCAAAGTCCAGGGCAACCAGCAGGCTGTCGGTGCGTGCGAGGTCTTCCAGCGCCCGCTGCAGCCCGGAGTGCGGCGTCTGCATTACTGGTCCCGGTCCTGGTCCTGCTCGAGGGCGTCAAGGAAGTTCCGTGACCAGCGCTCGACGTCGTTCTGCAGGACCTGCCGCCGCATAAGGCGCATGCGCCGGCTGGCTTCGCGGGCCGGCATGTTCATGGCCGTGAGGATGGAGGCTTTCAACCCGTCAATGTCATGCGGGTTTACCAGCACCGCCTGGCGCAGCTGGTCTGCGGCGCCGGTGAATTCGGAGAGCACCAGGGCCCCGGTGTTGCCGGTGCGGGCGGCCACGTATTCCTTGGCGACGAGGTTCATGCCGTCGCGCAGGGCGGTGACCAGCATGACATCGGCGGCGAGGTAGAGGGCCACCATTTCCTCCACCGGATAACTGTGGTGGAGGTAGCGCAGCGCAGTGTTGGAAATCGTGTCGTATGTGCCGCTGATCCGGCCAACGGTCCCTTCCACTTCTTCGCGCAGCAGCCGGTACTGTTCCACGCGCTCGCGGGAGGGGCTGGCCACCTGGATCATGGACGCGTTGTCCACGGTGATTTCGCCGTCCTCCAGGAGTTCGCCGTAGGCCTTGAGCCGGTGGCTGATGCCCTTGGTGTAGTCCAGCCGGTCCACGCCGAGCATCACGGTATCCGGGTTGCCCAGTTCGCGGCGGATCTGCTTGGAACGTTCAATGATGTCCTCGCGCTGGGCGAGCTCGGCGATCTTGGCCGCGTCAATGGAGATGGGGAACGCCTCGGCACGGGAAACGTAGGACAGGCCGTCTTCGGTGGTGACGTGCACCTGCTGCTGGCGGATGGTGTAGCCGGCGAAGCGGCGGACGCAGCGCAGGAAGTTGCTGGCGTCCGAGGGCCGCTGGAAACCGATCAGGTCGGCACCGAGGAGGCCTTCGATGATGTTCCGGCGCCAGGGCAGCTGGGCGAAGATTTCCAGCGGCGGGAAGGGGATGTGGTTGAAGAAACCGATCTTCAGGTCCGGCCGGGCCTTGCGGAGCAGCTGCGGGACCAGCTGCAGCTGGTAGTCCTGCACCCAGACGGTGGCGCCCTCGGCGGCTACGGAGGCCGCGGCGTCGGCGAACCGGCGGTTCACCGTACGGTACGCGTCCCACCAGGTGCGGTGGAATTCCGGCGTGGCAATCACGTCATGGTAGAGCGGCCACAGGGTCGCGTTGGAGAAGCCCTCATAGTAGAGCTCCACCTCATCGGTGCTCAGCGCTACCGGTTTCAGGTGCATGTCGTCGTGGTCGAAGGGCTCAACCTCTTCGTCCGGGGATCCCGGCCAGCCCACCCACGCGCCGTCGGCCTTGGCCATGACCGGCGCCAGCGCCGTGACAAGCCCGCCGGGGGAGCGGCGCCAGGCCTCGCCGTCGGCGGTGCTGACCCGGTCTACGGGAAGCCTGTTGGAGACAACGATGAAATCGAAGTCGCCATACCCGTCCGTTGCGTCCTTCTGGCTCGGATCGGCCTCAGCGTTCACGAATGGCACCCCTTAGTTGAATAGACGTATTTAGCCACTCTATCTAAGCCCGGAAACTTTGTACCGTGTGCGGGCGTTGGCTGAGAGGCGGGGCAGTGCGTTCCCCCTACACTGGTGATGTGCCCACAGGCCCCGGAAACGGGTGCCGGCGTTGAGAGACATGAGGAATGATGACTGACCGGAATCCCAAGCTGACCAAGGCCGAGCGGACTGCTGCCGCCCGTGAGCAGGCCCGTGCCATGCGTGAAGCGCAGCAGAAGAAGGATCGGCGCAACCGCCTCCTGGTGATCTGGGGCGTTGTGGTCGCCATTGTGGCGGTAATCGCAATTGTCGGCGTCATTGTGTTTAACAGCATGAGCCGCACCGTGGCGGACAGCGGCAGCTCCCCGGCCAACGCCAACCAGTACGGCGGTTTCACGCTGACCTCCACCTCGGCCCTCGAGCCCGCGGAGCCGTTTGACTTCGATACCGAAACCCTGGAGCCTGCGCCGGAAGAAGCAGTGGAAGATGCCCCCGTGCCGCCGGGCATCGAAGCCTCCGAGCCCGGTGAACCGATCCAGATCGTGGAATACGTGGACATCAACTGCGTGCACTGCGCGGACTTCGCAGCCACCTATGACGAGCAGATTGCCCAGTGGCTCGACGCCGGGGAAGTCACCTACGAGTACCGCACCGTTGCGTTCCTGGACCGCAGTTCCGCCACCAACTACTCCTCGCGCGGCGCCAACGCCGCCGCGTGCGTAGCTGCCGAGAGCCCCGAGTCCTACTGGGACTTCATGAAGGCAATCTTCGCCCAGCACGCCGCGGGTGAAGTGAACAACGCCGGCCTGGTGGACATGGCCAAGGCTGCCGGCGCCGACACGGAGAACCTGGAATCCTGCATCGACGACGGCACCTACCGTCCGTTCGTGAAGTACGCGGACCAGCTTGCCCGCGTGGACGGTGTCTCCGGTACCCCCACCGCCTATGTCAACGGTGCCGAAGCGGACCTGAATACCTTCACCGAGACGGTCCAGTCAGCCATCGACGCCAATAAGTAGGTCAGCAGCCGCGGCGCCTGTTCCCCGTGAAACCATTGCCGGTTTCACGGGGGCGGGCGCTCTGGGCTAACCTTGTCTAGCGTTGTTTGTTCGGTTCCGCTTTCCTTGTTTGCCAGCGGGCACGGCAACACGCCCCCTTAGCTCAGTTGGCCAGAGCACCTGTCTTGTAAACAGGGGGTCGCCGGTTCGAATCCGGCAGGGGGCTCCGACAAACCCCTCCTGATCAGGCGAAACGTCCGATCAGGAGGGGTTTTTTATGGGCTGCCGACGGCTCACTACACGTTTACGACACGCTTTCACGCAAAAAGTTGTCACCCGCCAACCCACGGGCCGCATAGAGACAGATATGCAGAAAAGTGAAAAGTCCATGGGTCCGAGCACGGACCATGGCATGCCCGAGCATCTCCTGACCCGGGGGGAGGTTGCAGCCTGGCTCCAGATCTCTCCCAAAACACTGGCCAACTGGAGTTCGAATGGACTGGGCCCCACGCCGTTGAAGTTGCACGGCTTTGTCCGCTACGAGCGCGGCACCGTTCAGGCCTGGATCGACAACACCGCACAGAAGGCCGCGTAATGCCTAGGGCTGCGTTGCCGGTTGGAGCATGGGGCACGATCACCGCCAAGAAGGACGAGACAAGCGGACGATGGAGAGCGTCCTGTCGCTTCAGGGATATGGATGGGATTACGAGAACCTACAGCAAGTACGCGACCACGCGGGGTAAAGCGGAAAACTCCCTGTTAATGGCGATGAAAGAGCGGCAGGGGCAGGGGCGACAGCCGGACCGGAAACTCACGCTCGGGGAGGTCGCTGCTATGTGGCTCGCGAGTATTGAGCCGGCCGAAGTTGTTGTTGACGATCGCGGTGATCAGATTTCCGGCAGTAGCAGCGGCCGTCTTCGACGGCAGACCTGGGACCAGTACGAATCGATCCTCCGTCTACACATCAGCCCGGCACTGGGTGCCCTGCCGATCCGGGAGGTGCGCACCTCTACCTGTGATGCATTTCTGCGGTCACTGACGGTCGATGGGAGGGGCAGCTCCAATGCGCGTATTGGTAAGACTGTGCTGCGCCAGGTGATGTCCTACGCGATCCGGCACGACCTATATGTAGAGAGTAACCCTGTGGCGGAGGTGGATCGCATCCCCCGGAAAGTGGTGAAACCACGGGCACTCGATACAGCGTCTTTGGAGGCTATCAGGGAGGCAGTGAGTATGTGGCGGGCCGAACCGGGGTTGTCTGGACCGCGTCCGACAAGCACTCTCTCGGACATTATTGATGTGCTGCTGGGCACTGGAGCCCGTATCGGGGAGGTGCTGGCTTTGCGGTGGCAGGATGTCGACCTGTCGGGTGATGTCGGAAAGGTATCGATCACCGGAACCATCGTTGAGCCGAGAAAAGGTTCCAAATATCGGCAGGGGTACACGAAGACCAGCTCAGGTGTTCGAGTTGTTCCTGTTCCGCGGTTTGTCGTCGACGTGCTGCTGCGCCGGAGCATCGAATCGCCCACGACAAACGGCGTCGGCGCCGTTTTCTGGTCTCGGAGGGGTACCTACATGCAGGGCTCCAGCGTCCGCAGGTCGTTGCGGTCCGCGCTGGAAGCGGCCGGAATCGATCCGACACTGGCGATTACACCGCACTCGTTCCGGCGCACAGTAGCTACGCTGATTGATCGGGAAATCACCGACGGTGCCGCAGCGGAGTTACTCGGGCATTCGAACGTGGACATCACGCACAAGCACTACATCGAGAAGCTTCGGGAGGTTGGTGACTACCGGGACACCCTGCAGCAGTTGGCTAGGAGACACGTGAGTTGAGCTACGGTACATGGGTATGCGAACTCAGCGATGAAGGAGACCTTGAAGGCGTCAAAGCATCCCGTTTCACCCCAGTTGGCTCGGGAAGTCCCGCGGTCACCTGGGACAGTAGCGAGCTGACAACGTCCTTACATTCACCGCCGGCGGTGATGGTGATGACGACGGCGTTCGGTGACGTGGAGTGGTGCGTCGGCACGGCGGTACCCGTTCGGTGTGCGAGCCAGAGGGAGTGGCGGCGGCGTTCCTTGTTGGAAGGTCTGCGCATCGTGACGGCGATCCACGTGCCCTCGGGCATGGCGGTGGCCAGCAGCCGCGGCAGCTCGGTGGGGTCGATGCCGTTCTGTGTTTCGCGCAGGGGGGGGTAGCTGACCATCTCCGATGGCCGCTGGCGGTTAGACCTCTTCAGCGCGTGCACGGACGGTCTGGGCGAGGTGAAGTATCGCGTTGGAGCCGACAGCTTTGGCCGGCAGGATCAGGTAGCCGTGCAGCCGGGTCTTCTCGCACCGGATGAGCAGCGCCGCAGATCCGGCATTGGTCGCCGCTAAGGCAAAGGTTCCGGTCCGCTACGTGAAGGTTGTGGGGTTTGTGCCGGTGCACGCCGACGCGAGCGAGCCGAAGATTCTCTGTTCCATGCCGGGGAACACCCGTAGTTTTTAGCTCACTGCCGGTTTTCGTGCCCACACTAGGGATTTGCGGCCGGCTACACAGGATTCAATCGCCGTGCCGGGCGCGAATCCCCGATGTACGCCCAGCGAACGGTGCCGCCGCTTCTCTCTGTCTGTCACCATGACAAGGTGCGACCCAAGTGCACCCTTCTGCTAACTGGTGGCCCGAAGCGTTTCTGCGCTGCGGATCCCCAACCTCCGCGAAAAGGCCATCCAGTGCCCCGTGCACCGCGACGTCCGGCCGCGGACGGTCCGGGAACGCATCGACTTCGAGCAGGCCTTCGACAAGGCCCTGGAATACAGCCGCACCGTAACGGAGGAGTAACCCCATGCCCACCATGGTCAAGATCGACGGCAAGTACTACAACGCGGACTTCATCCTGAGGGTTGCACCTGATGAGGGGGACGTCACTGTCAGCATGGAACGCCGACACTGGGTGTTCACCGTCGGGAAGACGACGAGGGGGCAGCGGGCAGCGGACTTCGTCGCCAGCTCGACACCGTCGTTGACACCAGCGGGACGCCGGTGGAGCACAGATAGCTGCCGGAGTCGGCAGCAGCAGAAAAGCCCCTCCCGGTGGCGTGCCGGGAGGGGCTTAGGCATCCTGCGACATCCTGATTTTCTAAGCGGAGAGCTTCATGGAGGCAAGGCGGTTCAGAGAGACGTTCTGCTCTGCCGCTTCTTCGGCCAGTCGGCGGTGGGCCTGCGGCGGGATGCGAACCAGGAATTTACCGGAGTAGTTGCGTTCGGAAAGCGGCTGGGGGATAGGTTCTCCGTTTGCTTCCAGATCGGCCACGACCTCGGCAGCTAACCGCTGGATGCCGGAGAAGGCTGACCCTGACTCGGTGTCGAGCCAGGACAGGGAAGGCAGTTCCAAAACGGTGCCGATGAACTCTTCATCCTCGGCCGACCAGGTGACCCGGTAGCTGTAGTGCTCTGCAGTATTCACTCCTGCTCACCCTCTTCCTCTTCTTTGCCCTCGGAACCTTCGGCAGGTTCCGCTTCTTCGGCGCTATCGGCTTCAATTTTGCTGATTGCTTCCAGGACCTGTCTGACCTGGTATGGCTTAGCTTGCCCGTTCTTGTTCTGGATATTCACCCGTGGATCACCGGCCCACGGTGTCGCGTAAACCTTGTGGGAAGTCCCGCTTTGCCGAGGGTCGCCGAAGTACTCGTCGCAGACCCGGACAAGATCGTCAAACCGTACGGATGTTGGATTCTGGCGCATCTTGGCCAGAGCCTTCTCCGTTTTCCCCATGACCAGATAGTACCATTAGTAGTATCACGCTGGTCAAGCACGCAGATGAAGCCTGCGGCCGGCGGTTGGTTGCCACCTGGCTCGTGATGGTTGGTGTCACTCTCTTGGGTGGTGGTAGGGGCTGCGCCCCGGTGGGTGCCTCTCGTGTGGGTGGGTTGGTGCTGTCTTGTTCCTGGTTGGGAGGAAGGCCTTCGGCCGGTGAAGGGGGTTCCGGTTTTGGTGGTCGGGTCTCGGGTCGCTCCTTGTATCTCGTCCTGTCCACGTCCGGTCATCTGATCGTCGTCATGATGTTCCACGCAGCGCCCTTCTTGATGGTCCACGCAGACCATGACGCTTCACGTGCCGCCAACATCCCGCAAGCATTCAGCCTCCCGCAAACATTTCGAAAAACATTCCGCCAACAAGCAGCCGGCGTCACGACAAGCACCCTTCACGACCACCATGACGACAAGCAGACCGCCGGCCGTGAAGAACACCACAACCCATGGTCAACCGGGGCGAAGCCCCTCATGCCACCCACCCGTCCGCCACCATAACGACCAACACTCCGGGCACACACCGCCCCGCGCAGCGGCCACCGGAACGGACACCAACAAGCAAACGTCTTGCCCCACAAACCGCCCCGCGCAGCGGCCACCAAAACGACCACCAAGAAGCAAGCGAGAAGGCCCCCGCAACCGGGGCGCCGCCCCTTCGCTTTTCCATCAAGAAACCATCCCGACCCATCCTGCCCAGGATGAGGCCACGCCATCTGCCCGCGCAGCGGCCGAAGGCTTGGATGAACGGAGCGCAGCGACGGAAACCAAGACCGGTCGCGGACGAGCCGCGGACCGGCGCTCCGCGCCAGGTCCACGACCTGCAGCCACTACGGGTCCCGAACCGGTCCCCGTGCAGCTGCAGAGCGCAGCGATGCAGCGCCCGTACCGGGCAGCTGCACGCCGACGCTACGCGCGGCGAAGCCGCACGTACGCGCGCAGCGCGGACGGCCGAGCGCAAGCGATGGCAGCAAATCGAAAGGCTTTCCAAAACACCAGGCACCGAAACGAAACCCGAGCTGGTATCCGGAAAGGTTAGCGGAGGGGGAGGGCCGCCAGGCCCGACCTTCTTTATATGCCCTCCAATCAGCCCGGCTCACCGTTTCGCGGCTACCGCCGGCCCCCGCGGGCACACCCGACGTCCCTTTGTCGCGAGGCTGTGCCTTTGCCTCTACCCGATTCGGATCGCCGGGGGTTTGTGATTAAAGAGGCCTGTTAACAGTCTGTAATTCTCTGAGGTGAACTCCGGTCCAGCATTGACCCCAGGACTCGGTTTTGGCTGAGTTCGGCAGTTCGGAAGTTCCAGCCCGGCCGCTCGGGTATGGCTGGAACTACGGGAGTCTGGATGTTCGGAAGTCCGGTGGTCTGGAAGTCCGTGCCTGGCCGCTCGGGTATGGCTGGAACTACGGGAGTCTGGATGTTCGGGAGTTCGGTGGTCTGGATGTTCGGAAGTCCGGTGGTCTGGGAGTCCGGGAGTCCGTGCCTGGCCGCTCGGGTGTGGCTGGAACTACGGGAGTCCGGAGGTCCCGGAGTCCGGGAGTCTGGATGTTCGGAAGTCCGGGAGTCTGGATGTCCGTGCCTGGCCGCTCGGGTGTGGCTGGAACTACGGGAGTCCGGAGGTTCCGGTGTCCGGGAGTCTGGATGTTCGGAAGTCCGGCAGTCTGGATGTCCGTGCCTGGCCGCTCGGGTGTGGCTGGAACTACGGGAGTCCGGGAGTCCGGTGGTCTGGATGTTCGGAAGTCCGGGAGTCTGGATGTCCGTGCCTGGCCGCTCGGGCGTGGCTGGAAGTACGGGAGTCCGGGAGTCCGGAGGTTCCGGAGTCAGGGACTGCCAAATCAGACTGGACGATGCCTGTGTCCTTCTGGGCATCGCGGGTCGTAGCGCAGCGCGCCATGGGGTCGCCTATATCCAACTAGCGGCAATATCATGCCGATTCAGTTCTTGTCAGCCGCTTAGGGACGTCCAAGCGTCGAAAAAGGCAATATCCTGCCTATCGGTGAGTGTGCAGAACTGCCTGCGCAATGAGAATAGGGAACATCCTGCCGCAGCGAGAATCGGGAACATCCTGCCGCAGCGAGGGAACATAACAGCCGGCACAGCCAAGTCCGTCATGTAAACGCGCGGTTTAGCACAATGTGACCGAGTGCATTTTTCAGGCCGAGCCTAGGGAGTCACGCCACTGTATCGTTCACGAAGGCCATAGCCGCGCCCAGAACCTCTGCCTCACGCTCATGCTGGATAAAGAGCACGGGGAGCTGTCCATCAAGCCGGGGGTTTGAGCCCATCAGCCAAGCCAGGGCCTCATGCGGACCCATGGCAAGCGTGAGCGTGCGCCACACTCGGTACCCGAGCCTTAGCCTAGCTTCAACGTTTGGGGGCGGCTCAGGTCCGTCCTGGCTGGCCCAATCGTTGGGGGAGGTCGGTTCACGGACGCCGGCCATAGTCTGGACAACTGTTGCGCCGACGTTGTCGTTTAGTTCACGCGCTAAGGCATGGATGCTCATTCTATTGGTTTGAATAGAATTGTCGTTCCCAGAGGTCGGCTCCATCCGATTATTCTCGCACCCGCTGATAGAAGAACAGTGCGGAACAGGCATCATGCCTTACTGCTGTTCGGTTCTGCGCCGGACGAACAGAGACCTTGGCCTTGCGCGCAGAGAGTCGTAGGTGTTGGGTTTGGGGTGAAAACGGCATAACCGCTTATCGGCATGGGCCCTAAGCCCGTTGTGTAGGGAGAAAGGACTCTGCGTCGACGTTGATATCCGCGGCCTAGCGAAATTTCGGTACACGCCTCAGAGCAGGACTGGGCTCATCGGAACCGGTCATCGGGGCTAGCCAACCTGACATGCAGGTTTTTACGATTGTGCGGACCTGTTTTATAGGCGCACCCAGGACCCAATGAGGCCTTAACCACCCGCAGCGATGAAAAGGTCAGCGACCTGATCGGCTGTAGATCCGGGAAGAACAGCGACCCCGGGATCATCCTCACGAATCGTAGTGACGTACATGCTCCCCGTATTGAAGACTGAAGCGCCCGGGTTCTCGTTGTTGTAGTCTCCGGGGCCGGCAAACAGAATGCTGTTCGGCAAGGATGCGTAGATAGTGGCCACCTCGGGGCTGGTCTGGTAGACAAAGGAATCTATGCCCCTGTGGGAGAGGGCTTTAATGAGGCTATTGGCTGTGTGCTCATATTTAGTCTCGGCCTGAGTCATTTTTGCTACTCCTGTATCGGTGGCCCTGATGCGGGCCGTTCACCTCATATGTGTGCGGATTCGGTCAGAAATGTCACCGCGGGTTGTTTTCACGGGTGGTACGGGTGCGAAATGATGAGCGGTAGCCGGGGTAGGTAGCTTTTCAAATAAGAGCGGGGCCAAAAGAAGTAGGACCGGACGCTGTTTCCGGCTATTCCAAGACCTGAGCACGGTGGCATCCCTGAACACCCGAGAGGTGTGTTGCCGCCGTTGCCTGGCGACATCAGCTTCCGCGTTCGTGTCTGGGTCTCCCTGTCTTCGATCCTTTGCGAAACAAGTGATGCTGTCACCGACCCGGCCACGAAGGCCGCTAAAAATGCCATTGCCGTATCGAGGCGCAAAAAGTTGTCACCGGTCAGGGCCAAGGACGCATAGAAACAATATGACCAAGATACGAGAAACCATCAGTCCGAAGGCCGACGATCGGCAGGCGAGCGGTGACGGAGGAGTGCACTTCCCTCACTCTTCGGGGCTCGCTCTGCCCGACCTGCCGCCCTGGCAGCTGGAGGACTATCCCTCTTCCTTGGGAGGTTTTGCAGCTTGGGCGCTCGCGAACTCCGGCATCGCTCCATTGGTCGCTGAAGCGCGGGGATACAAGCTCATGAACCACACCACCATTGCGGCTGAGTTGAAAGCCATCGGGGTGAACACAAGAAAAGGAAAGGGGCTCCGCTGGAAGCAGTCTCTTTCTATCCCTGGAAGAGAAGCCTTATTACTGCCGTGGTTCTCACGCGCAAGTCTTAGGGAAGCTGACAACAGCCACACGTCCGTAGTTCCTCTCACCTTTCAGGTTCGTGCCATGGTCCCGACCGTCAACAAGGTTGGGGAGCTGATGGAGTATGAGTTCATCGAGGACACGGGTGCGCCACCGGGCCTTCACCCGGGGACACCAGTTTCGTGGCTCGATACAGCCCCCGTAGTCATGGTCACCGAAGGGATGCTGAGCGCAGACGCGGCGCTTTCCGCCTACCTTCGTGCCATGGGCGCCACTTGGGATGAGCTTCGCACCAGTGATGTCGCCAACCCCGTCAAGAAACTGCGTGCTCTGATGGAACGCATCTCTGACCACGACAGCATCCTCATCGTTTCAGCGCACGAGCTGAGTGACTCACGGCACTATCCCTTCAACTGGGAGGACCGCGTCGTTTGGTTGGCGCCAGCCAGTGAAAGCGAAAGCACGCATGCCACGGACGTAAAGGCCCTGTCCCTGCACCTCCACGAGAGAGCAAAGGCTAAGAATGTGTTGTTCCTGAATCTGGAGGACAACCCCCAGGACGGTGCGGAACCGAGCAAGATCCCTTTGGACGAATTTCTCGCTAAGGTCGGGACGTGGGAACAGCTCAAGACCCGGCTGTGTGACGCTCTCTTGACAGTACCTACGCCCTCTCACGTTTGGAAGGACGGTGCATGGCGCGTCTCCGGGAACGGGTTGTTCGTAGAGAGACTTGTTGGTTCCGACAAACGTAGCCACGCTTTGAGCCAGCCTCACAAGTGGGTCAGAGAGGTTGATCTCGGAGGACGCGTCCTCAGTGTTGAATGCGAACGTTACCCCACCGAACTGGAGCTGCGCACAGGCGTGCTGCAGTCCGGAAAGCGCCACGGAACGTCTACCGTTGAAATCGAACTCTCTTGGGTGGGGCAGAGGGGCGTCGTGGAAAGTGGGATTATCAGAGGCCCCGCCAGCATTCTTTCCTCGCCGCCCACAGACTGGGTTTCGGAGGGTGCAATCGTTCCCTTCGCGATACTTCGGCACCCGTCGTGGCCTCCTCGTTGGGAGGCGGGCGACAAATGGCTGGAAGCGGTCAAGAGCAACGGTGCGGATGCAATCGGATTGACGACGCGGTGGAGACACATGGGCTGGGCTCCCACCGACGATGGGCGCCCCGTCTATCTGGTCGGCGACCAGATTATTGGTGATATCAGCGAGGATCGGGCATCATGCTCCAGCCCCCGACGTCTGAGTGCGCCGATGGTAGAGCACTATGGGGTCGGCGTCTTGGCCGACGGAGACTTTCATGAAGAGGCGTACCGGGACCAGGTGCGTCGGGACTTCCATAAGGTGATCGAAGCCTATATCCGTTCCCGGGCTTGGACCGAGGAATCGACAGCTGCACTTGTGCTTGCAGCGGCGCTGCGCCCACTGGTTCCCATCCGCCCCCGCGCAACCATCTACCTGTGGGGGCCGAAGGGCAAAGGTAAGTCCTGGACAGCCCGGTCCATGATGTACTTCTGGGCACGCAAGAAGCCTGACTGGCAGGACATGCTTCCGGGTCAGGCCAAGGACACACCTTCGGCAATCGAGAATGCTCTGGCTCATCTCCCCATCTGGGTCATAGATGACTTGGCGCCGTCATCGGTATACAACCAGGCCAAAGAAGAAGAAGCGAAGGTCTCTGACGCCGTCCGGGCCATCTTCAACAATGCGGGGAAGGCCCGCATGAATCCTGATATGACTCCCAAGAGGGTCAATAAACCCCGCGCACAGCTGGTCGTTACGGCTGAGAAAGAGTTGAGCACACCGTCGGTGAGGGAGCGGCTCATTTCCGTATATCTGGGGCCGGGCAAGCTCAGCCCTTTCAGGGAGGCGACCGACCGGATCAACGAACTCGCCCGTCAGGACGGGCTTCAGGCTCGTTTCACTTCTCACATCGTGCGCTACATCCGTCATGTTGTCGACGAGACTCCCGGTGGTTGGGAAGAGTACGTGAAGGGATTGGAAAGCAAACGCAACGAGTTGATGGAGTTGGCTGGAGCAGGTCAGGAGAGGCTCTGGGGCCCATCCGCTTCCTCGGAACGGAGCGCGTCGCTGGCGGCCGACATGCTCTTGACGCTTGAGATCCTCAGGGGCATGGCCCAGGAATTGGATATGGGTTCTGAAATGCTTCGTTTGCTCGGCACCGATGGATTGGGGTTGGCGATCATTGAAGCGGTGGCTAGTTCTCATGGGAACAATCAGGAGTCTGCTCCCGGTATCTCCCTGATACGCGCGCTAACGTCGTTGTTGGCGTCCGGTGCCGCCCATGTGATCTGCGGCCATAACCCTGGTGAGCCGCCGATTGAACCCACCGAAGAGGGTGCTGCGCTGGCTAATCGCGGCTTGGGATGGATATGCGGTCCCGAGGACGGTTCTCTTACGCCTGGCGGACTGCGGATCGGCACTGTCACAACGGTCAGGGATTACGAGGGCAATGCACAGAAGGTCGTGCTGTTTGACGAGGAAAGTGCTTTTGCTAGGGCTCAGGCTGCCTATCCGTCGTTGATTCCTTATGGCCAGCGTAAAGGAACCTCGTGGGCTTGTGTCTGGGACGAGGGTCTCACCCCCACCTATATTCCGCGTGCCAGGCATCCCAAATCAAACGGTCCTCTGAGTACTGTGCGTCGTAAAGTGGGAAGTCATCGGATCTCAGGGGTGCCCGTCGCAATTGCCACGATTCTGGGCGAGGAAGCGGGCTAGCCGCAATCGCTTTTCATGGCTTCAGGAGAGAGTCCCCGTGATGTCCGGGACTCTCTTCTGTATTAAGGGAGGTCATCTTTTGGCACTCGGGCCTACCGACTGCAGACCTCCGGGCATCCGAACGCCGACCCGGTGGGAAACAGCAGAGTGTCATCTTTCCGCTAGAACGCGCGGGATTTTGGGGTGCCGCCGACCGAACCGACCTAACCAAGCAGGGGAGAGTATGCCTATAAGAGGGGAACATATGTATATACATAGGGGAGGGGCTATATATGATTCGCTCCCCTCTTTATATATATATCTTTTGGTTGGTTAAGTTGGTTATATATAAGGAAGCCCCTTCGTCCCTTTAGATTCCGCGGATTTATCCTGCCGACCCTCAGGTCGGCAGGACGAGGCAGCGAGTCGGCGATGTAGGTCCTGTGACGCTGGCTTGCACCCCATCGCGGAATCGGTGTGAGGGGTTAGCGGGCCGAACGTTCCGGGTCCTCCTCGTGAGCGAGGCTGACTGTCTTCCCTGTTTCAGTCTGCGTCCGGGACCTTGCTTTCGGTAGGTCGGCGCCCAGCACGGTGACCGAGATTTGGGGCGGTGATAGACCTCCGCTCGTCCCCTTGAGTCTCCGCCCCGTAGCGTTCGCTCATGAAGTCCTTTCACCGAACAGCCGGTTGCGGTTCGGCCACGCTTCGCGTTCCTCCCGGCTGCGGTCAGGACGTTCGTTTTCGCCCTGTGCGAGGACGATGGGCGTGCAAAGGAATCGGCGGCGGCGACGCGTCGGTTTGTCGTCGATGCTGACAGCGCCGGAACCACGGTGCTGTGCACGTGCGCTCATCCGCGGACAACCAATGGTTCGACGCGCAGCGGGACCTTGCCGGGCCACACAAGTACGGCGTTGCCCACACGGGACTTCTCTTTGTCGAGTACATCTACGCGGGTTATTCGTCCGTCCCGGTGAATTATTTCCTGGGATCGTCGCTGGTGCCAATGTCCGCAGAACACATGTGGCGGAACTAAGGAATCGACGACCTCGCGAAGTAATGTCCTGGTACGGTCCGCACGACGACGGACATCGGCTGGAAGGTCAAACTTTTCCGTGATAGATACGCCGGCGGGGGCATCATGGGTAAGGAGTACATCCACAGGGCCACCGCCCACCAGCCTTTGGGCTTCGGACTCGCTGGGTTCCTCATTCGCCCACCAGTCTTTTCCCTCAGTCCGGTGCTCCTGGTCAACGCTGTAGGCCCCGCCCAGGGCACCAATTGTCAATCCGCTTATATGGGCTCTACCTCCTCGAGGGAGGACGCGGATATTGGATCTGAACGTCCCTAATCCGTCTTCCTGTGGGCTGAGCTTCATCAGAGTGTCCCAGTTGTCATGGTTTCCTCCGGAGACGATGAGTTCGATGTCGCATTCAATCAGTCGTCTGTTCAGTCTGTCTTCATACCTTGCACGCTTAAGCCCGGGCCAATCAAGCGCGAAGTCTCCCACGTGCAGAATGGTTTGCGCGCCGCTTCGGGCTGCAGAGCGGATTACAGCCAAAGCCCACTCCTGGTCACCGTGCCAGTCGCCGGCGATGACGATGGGCTGAGCGGAACCCCGGTCAAGTATTGGCATGAAGGTGACCATGCTCTTTGAAAGCGGTAGATGTACTGGAATTGAAGGCCAAGCAGCCCCTATCTACTCGAGCGGAAACGGCGATCGCGACGGCTGGGGTTTCCGGCGTCCGGCCATTACAGATGGTCCCTTCCTCATTGATCACTATGTAACCCCATTCGAAAAGCGGGTCGCATCCCAGCGAACAGACCAGCATGGCCACAGAATCGAAATCCCTGCGTTCCTCCTCAGTGCACATGCGGCGCGGTTTTATGTGACCAGCGATAAGGAGACGCCTCGGATACGATTCTCCGCAGATCGAGCAGGGTGCAGCCTCCCGTTCTCCCAGAAGCCGCCGACGGAGATCAGCCTGTTCTGTGCGCAGCATCGTGAACGCCGCAGTATCGGTGTCTTGGCCGTTCCACCAGTCCTCAGGTCGGCCCATAAACCCTTCGGCCCGGTCCGGCAATTGCACCTTGAGTTCTTCCAACAGGCGTAGGCCTTCTTCTTCCGCCAAGGTTGACAGGAACCGTTCGGCTGGGCGGCCAGCCGAATGAAGGGGGGGGCATCCTTTCGGCCGTACTGAATCAGCTCAGCTACCCGCGTGTAATGCAGTCTGAGGCCGGTGGCGAATGGATCAACTCGGACCAGCCAGCCCTCGTCCTCTTCTCCGACCCGACCGGGATGATAGGCCGCTGGACGGTGGCATTTTTGCCAGGGCTCGATAACGACGCTGACGGCCCTCAGATACCCATGCGCATGATGGAAAACGACGTCCCCCGCACGGATCTCCTGGATGAAGGCTCGAGAGTTGTCCAGTTTTCGGCCATTAGGACGTGGGCATGTCCAGAGAGAGCCCTCATTAATTGCATCCTCGTAGTTCCTGTTTTGCGTAGCCCACCAGAATCTCATGGACACACTCTGCCATGATTGGCAGCGCCTGCGCTGGATGGCTCGCCCGAGGGGAAGAAGCCCCAGCGGGAACGCTGAGCTACCAGTTTCTATCCGAATTCTGGGCACTTCCCCATCGGGTCTGGGGCGCTTGCGGTCTGAAGTGGTTATGCCGCAGGACCAAGGACCCAGGACCTGGGAGCGTCGCTCCGGTCCTGAAGGGCGCCACTATCCCAGGTTCACCGGTTTTTAGCCTGTGCTCTGTCCGCTGCGGTTGACAGACGGAAGGCGTCCAGGGCGGAGAACCCCGGGTAGAGGCCGGCCTGGTCCATGTTGGCCAGGTCTGACTGGATGGAACTGGAGCCGGCCAGGGCGTCGCGGAGCGTGTCGGCAGGAACCAACAGGAGAAGCATGCGCAGTGCCAGGACATTGCGTACGGCCAGGCTGGCCGCGTAATACCGGTCGGCCTCGTCGCCGTGAAATCTCGTCAGTGATTGATGGCTCTGGTCGTTGCGGATGTCCCTCACCGTCCTCTTCCAAGGCTCTAAGTTGGGCGGGCCGCATAACCCGGGGGCGACTAGCTCCAACTCCTTGGCGAGATCCTCGGCCCGTACCGCGTAGTCGACCCTCCTCTTGGCCCGGGGGTCGAGGCGTTTGTGCAGGCCCTCCAAGGCCGTTGTTAGCACTTGGGCGGTAGCCTGTAGAGGCATCAGATCCAGCTGCATAGCCGCAATGTAGGGCAGGGGCTCGAGCCTGTGGGCCGTATCCAGCCAGGGGGCGATTATGTTGCCAGTGAGCTCCTGCACGGGGAGCAGGTCCGACTTCGAAACCCTGCCGACCGTTTCTACGGGAGCAACATACTGATGGAAGGTCCCGGTTGTGAGCACCTGTGTCAGGATGATCGCCGGAGGTCGGCGGCGGCACCACAAGCCGGCGAGTACTGTGGAAGGCCCCTGAATGTCGGAGATCAGGTCGTAAAGCGGTGCCGGATCATCGGGCGTGAATTCTAGGCCGCAGTCGTTTCCTTCCACGATCCGACGCACTGTCCCTGAGACGGGCAGTCTGACGCGGGCCGGTTCTGTCTCGGTCCACAGGTCATTTTGGTCCGGACGGAGACCCGGTGCGGCAAGGTCCCATACCCAGCGGATTGCTTCCACTGGCGATACGAAGCTCAGGTGCGCACCATCCACGTACCGCTGCCCCCTCATCCGCTGGGTTACCCGCGCTGGCAGTCCCAGGACATCCTGCATGTGGGCTTCTGGGAAGGACATCAGCCGCTGCCCATCGAGTTCGGCCAAGATGCACCGCGGTTCGTGGTCGGCGACGATATGGCGAGCATCCGCGCTGATGGCGTAGCCGTTGGGCAGGGGGGTTATCTGCTGGGGCATGAAGCAGAACTGCTCGAGGTCGAGGGTGTAAGTCCCATCCCCATGGAGTATGGCTGTTCCAGGTACCGGAATTTCGTCCCCTGTGCGGAAAGTTCCGGTCAGTCTCTCTTCCATAGCTTGATTATCCGCGTGGGAACGAATTTTGTGCAGCTGGTGTGAGGCTTCATCTCGAGGACACGCGATGCCGACGACGGCGGCGCCCGCACAGGACGGCCCGAGGATCTAGAAGCTCAGCATGATCCCGGACCAGCCTTTAGCACTCCGTCGCTTCCGGCCTCAAGAGGCTATAGTTTCGCCGACGGTAATGGAAATTATCGTCGATAGCTCATTGTGAGGGTTTTGCGCGCCGGAGAACTTCATTCCGCTGTTGAGTGCGCACACTGCACCTGAGGATGGCGCCCCCGGCCTTCCTCGCAGACGTCGGCACAATCATCCCTGCTTCACCTGCTTCACCTGCGAGAAGGGTCCCGCGGAGCCTATGACGCCGAAGCCTGAACGGAACTTCTCATCCGCGGCCACAGCGGCCGCTATGCGGCACCAGACCAGCCCTGGATCCGGCGGGACTTCGGCGGGAATCTGTACATCGACTTCGAAAACCTGCCCGAACACATCTGCAGGCCATCCGGCACGCCGACGGCGCCGCGTCTAGGAGTGCTCGGGCTCCGACGCCTGAAACTACGGCCTGTCCAGAGGCTTCCAGACACATAAGCTGTTTTTCCCTGAGTGGATTCGCCTCGACCGCGTATTGCATACCCGGGTTGTGTCACTGCTGGCCGATAAGATCCAGAGTTCATTGACTTTGGAGAAAGTAGGCAATTCAGTGCCCGCGCGGCTGACCAATGAAACAGCAACATCAGGACTTCTTGGGTTCGGCTATGAAGCGCTGGAGAGTTATCCGGGCAGCATTACGGCACCTTGGCGCGCCAGACACAAGGACTGCGGGCAAGGTGTCACCCTGACATGGATGAAGGCAGCGAATAAGGACTCGTTAATCGAGTGCCCGTGCCTCCCAGCCATAAAGGCGGCCAGGCTGGTGCGACGCACCGCCACCATGCTTAACCGCAAGGCAATCGAAGCCGTTGAAGAAATGAAGGCTGCATCGTGGAAGCCGCTCGAAGCGTATCCGGGATATTCGGCCAGGTGGCGCTGCCTCTGCATGGTCTGCGGAGAAGAGAGTGCTGTCCTGCTCGGAACCGTCAGAGCAGCGCGCGTTAGAAGTCGGAACAAGCAGAACGGATGCCAGTCCTGCACAAGGAAAGCCTCCGACCGGGAGGCGGAGCTGCGTAGTTTCGCAGTGTTGGCTGAAGCAGGCATGAAGCCGTTGGAGCCTTACCCTGGCTCGCGTCTGGCACCGTGGCGGATTCGCTACACAGAGTGCGGCCACGAAGCCGCCCCGGTCTACGTCGAGATCCAGCAGGGCAACTCTCGATGCATGAAGTGTTCACGGATAGCAACCGGCGCCAAAAAGCTAAGGGTGAAGGCTGAAGCAGCGGTGGAGGTTATGCGAGAGAACTTCTTGGAGCCGTTGGTGCCCTACCCCGGCTCCGACGTGAATTGGGAATGCCGGTGCTCGAGGTGCGGCAACTTTACGAGTCCGAGACACAAGGACCTGAAGAGAGGTAAATCCATGGGGTGCTCCGTTTGTAAAACGAGATCCCAGGCCGCAACTAGAAAGGCGGGCAACGCCGAAATCGCGGAAGCGAGAATGCGGGCTGCCGGCTACACGCTGCTGGAACCTTACCCGGGCGCCGGAGAAAAATGGCATGTCCGCTGCAGCTGCGGAAAAGACACTTACCCCACCTATACCTCAGTGACTTCAACGGGGGTTCGAGGGTGCAAGGATTGCGCGGAGTATGGGTTCCAGCGGTCAAAGGCGGCGGTGGTCTACCTTGTCACTAACACCCGCCTTGGGGCCATCAAGGTCGGGGTTGCCGGGATTGATTCCAGCCGGTTGGCAGGGCATGCAAGGTACGGCTGGGAAGCAGTTGCCATCGAGGCGTTTGATGAGGGGGCCTCGGCGTGGGCTATCGAAAAGGAAATTCTGAACTGGTGGCGCGAGGATCTAAGTCTGCCGGTCTACCTTTCAGCGCAAGACATGCCCATAGGCGGTGCCACGGAAACAGCCGAGCTGGACGCCATGCCTGTCTGGATGGCGACCGAACGTGTACGTTCAGCGGCGGCCCGGGAACGCGAACTGGCAGCATCGGCATATGACATCAGCATTGAACCGGCAAGCTCACCAGGACCTTCGGTACTACGCCCCTGACTGTCCTTTTCTTACGCCGATAAATCTATACGTAAAGCTGGAGTTGCGAATTGCCGGCACCCGGCTCAAAACTCCTCTCCGAGCATTCCCACATACGTGCCATCCGGAATCGGTCGCGGCTTCGTCTCGTACAGGGACACAGCGGTGTGCCTGCCGCGGAATGAGAGTCCCAGGAGGAACTTCCCCGAGACGGACGGAACCGGTTCGTCGAACAGGTTCAGGTAAAAGACGACCTGAAGGACCCCATCAAAGTTGTCGATGCTCCGGAGCCTCCCGATCCGGTTACGGTCCCTGTCCAGAACCTCCAGGTTCTTCGGAGTGATGACCGTGCCGGTGAGCTTGGTGAGTGATTTGCCGGAAAGGGTCACCTTCCGGCCGTCCTGGCCCTCTACATCCAAAGGAATCCATACAGGGATCCTCCGCGCGTTCTTTGACTTCGTGTGGCGGACCATCGTTAGTGCGGGCCCTGTTTGCACGTCAGGCACCGGCCCGGCTTCAGGATGCTTTCCTCGTAACCGTGCGGGTACATCGGCGCGTTCCCCCAGGCCGACTCCATGCAGGACAAGCCTTCACGGCACCGGCCGCAGCAGGAGTGGCCGACGGCGTTGCTCAGCAGTCGATACTGATGCTTGGTGCAGTCGTGGAAACAGGTCCACGGTCCGGTCATTGTCAAAGGGGCTCCCAGATCAGGCGGGTCGGTTCACGGCTAGTGTCCCATGACCCTGCAGGTCACCGGCGGCTACGGGAAGATCGACCAGACCGGGAATCGCGGCATAGTGGTGAACGTGCCAGATATTGAACATTTCTAGTTGGAGTGCCCATGATCCATATCTGACACATTAACTGGGCTATCCGGGTGTCTCCGGTGCCTTCGGAATGGCCGGAACCTCCTGGTCCATGATGGCCGGTTTCTCCGCCGAAGCTATGTGCCGGTTTAGTCCGGCACCTTTCGCACTGGGCAGCTGATCCAGCCAGGCCTGTATTTCCTGCAGGACTTCCCGAGGCCGCGGTGCTGCAGAATAGACGCGGATTTCCCGGTACCGAGGATGCTGGATGGGAAGCTCCGGAAGATCATCCTCCCTGAGGCGTACGACAGCGTAGCCGGCTGCCAACAGATCTGCGCTCTTGCGTTCGTCGACGAGCACCTTTGCTGCGGCCCGGTGCCAGTAAGCGCCGTCATACTCAATGGCGAACTTCGTGCTGCCGGCCGCTGCGCTAATGTCCACCGTCCAGGTCGGCCGCGTAGAGAAGGCGCTATCCCGAACAAGTGCCCCGGACCGGACGCTTGTGAAGAACTCCTTGGCCGCGGCGTAATGGTCCAACTCCACCTTCGACTTACCGGCGACCTTGCATTCCGGGCACTCCGAACCATTGGTGCGGCTTGCGAGGGTGCTGTTCCAGACATGCTCCGGGTTGGTGGCGCAGATCCACTCCGGTACGAACGGGGTCGTTGCGGTGGGACGGACCTGCCAGGCACTGCGGGGATTGGCAGGGCTCCACTCCGCGGCCAGACCGGGGTCCTGCCAGGCGAGTGAATCCAGGATGGTTAGGCATTGCGGGCAGCGTAGCCGGTCGTACTTGTCCCGGGACCGGGGGCTCTCCTGCCATTCATAGCCGCAGCAGTCAGCCAGCCACCAAACGTTTCGCTGGGAGTCCCAGACAATACTTTCCGGGGTGAGTTTGCCGTTGCGGGTCGGGTGCCACTGCGAGGCTATTTCTGGAAGAGTGTTGGCAAGCCAGTTCTTCTGGGCCTTCCGTGTTTGAGCTGCCCGGCAGCTTGGGCAGCCCGATTCCAGAAAAGCGAGGGGCCTCATCCTGGGATGGTGTCCGGCAGGGCACTGGAACCGTCGCAGCTGCCAGTCACCGGCAACCATGACTGCGCGCGGGTCGGCATCGTCAGCCCAGGCGGTCGCCAGCTCCGGGACCTCGGCAACCGGGGTAATTCTCCACTTGGCGTGCTGCCTGTCCCGTTCTTCCTCCCGAAGAGCGTTGCACTGTGGGCAGGCAGGCCGCCCTCCGGTCATATCCAGTACCTTGGCCTGGAATGAATGACTGCATACGGGGCACTTCCACCAGCATTCCCGTCTGGCTCTGAGTTTCACGGTCCGGAAGGTTGTCTCGTCGTTGCGGTCGTGATCCCACCACACAAGCGAAGGGTCTGCGGAGTCGGCCAGCAGGTTCTGTGGTGAACGCGGAGTGCCGGACTTCGCTGACCCGGTGTCCCGAGTTGGAGATGAAGCGAATGCTGGGGTTGTTGAACGGGCGTTGCGGGTGCACGTGCAGCCCCAGCCGATGTCCCCCATGCGCTCTGCCGAGATCTTTCCGCAGGAGCGGCAGCGGGTGATGATCGGATCGTCGCCGTCGTTGATGTCGGTGGTCAGCGCGATGAGGTCAAGCCCGTTCAGATTGCAATGCTCCTCAATGTCACCTCGGGAATACAGCGGTTCCGGCACCATACGTCCCAGGCCTGCTCGGGCAACCTTGGCCCAGCCACGCCAATAGCACGCCCGGCAGGTTTTCTCACCGAGCGCATTTTTCTCCACCGTGTAGGCCAGCTTGTAGTGTGCCTGCACACCGCAGTCCACGCAGGTCGTCAGGCGGTACGCGTTGGGCTTGGTGAAGGGCTCGTCGGCCCGCAGGACGCCTTCAAGGAGGATCCCGTCGATGCAGTCCAGGCACCAGGACGGCTTGGTCCTGGTTTTGAACGCGGCCGGATTGCCACACCCCTTCGTTGAGCACAGCTGCCCTCCGTCCGGCAGCACCGGAGACTCCGTCGCGGTGGCGTTGGTCATGGTTCCTCGTCCTTCTCGATGCGCTTCCAGCTACAAGATACATAGGGCCGACAACTATTCGAATTCGGACCTGCAACACCGGCCAGGGCAGTCCGCTGCCGTTACGGGAACCTCTACGCGTGGCTCTCGAAATACCCCTGACGGCCAGGGAGCCAGCGCGCAGGAAGGGGGGCGGCCCACGGGCTTCAGATCACGCGCGAAGGCGGCCACACGAGTTGGCGAGCACGCGCCAGGGCACCCCCCTAAAGAAAACGCGGGGGAGCAAGGGAAGTCACGGAAGCAGGCCGGATTTTGGCGCTGGTTACCAATCACTCTAATTGTTTCCCTTACGGCCTTCATGGGCGGCGTGCAGGTCGATCCCTACGAGACTGACCTCGGTCGTGCCCGTGCTGACAGCAGCTGCCCCAGCGTGTGCGCCGATGGTCGCCCGGGTCGAGGTTGATCGTGGACGGGGCGGCGACCCCGTCCACGCGGGTCACACTGCGCCAATGGAAATACGTGGGCAGTTTCAGCGCCAGTCACGACAAATGAACGTATGCCCAAAGGTCCTCCGATACGTTGAAAAGCCGAGCGCCGATCTCATCAAGCTCATCCACGCCATGCAGGGTCGATTCCCAGACCAGATTCTGTCCATCCGGGACCGTTCCCTTTTTTCGCAGGTTGAAGACTGATTTGCTACCGAACATGATCTCTCCCACGCTTGAGTGCAGGATCTTGTTGCGTTGTATCAGGGCTGCTTTTGCCTCCCTAAGCATGGCCAGGACATGGTCTCTGTCGTCTTCACTGGTTGACGTTGATTTAGTGACCAAAGTCCTCGTCAAATCGATCACCGCAGACGCACTCATCTTCGCAGTCACGGCGTAGCCGACGCTGTAGTCATCGACGTTGAATAAACGCGCACACAGGTCGACAAGGTTCTCTTCTACTCTTGCTGCCCAGACAGCGATGCGGCCTACAGCAGCTTCTCCCTCGGTGGTCACGCCGGTGTAAGCGCGATGTCCTTGTATTTCCGTCATGTCTGGGTCTGTACCCCTTGTTCGGAGAGTGGTAAGCGGTGTGTCGGCCAGCGCATCCGAGTTTATATGTCGCATTAACGAATGGCTGACTAGGGAGATGAGGGTACGCCCTAAAGCGAAAGTTCAGAAGGTGGTACAGGCCCAGCGTCAAAAACGAGCTGAGCATCAAGCTCTCGGATACCTAGAGATGCGTTGCATAATTAAGGATGCAGCATCTCAGACTCCTCACTGATCAAACGTCATGGCATCTTCATCTCCAAGATTTCAACGAAGAAATCGAAAGAATAACTGCCATGCACCGGTATCTCGTCAATGTGTCGGAAAAGCAGTTCCGGGAGGAGTGGGACCGCTTGATGGCTTTGCCTGGGGACGGTAGCTACGACGGCGGAGACGCTATCTGGGATGCTGAGAGGAAAATCGGTGTCGCCCCGTGGGAAGTGGCGTCGCATGCAGGGCTGATGGCGATTACCCGAGCTGTGTCACTCAGCGAAGTTACGATCGCGCGTATGGCGGCAGCGCATTTTGACGACCCCGACCATTGGATCTTTCCCGAAGGGCAACTTTGGTTCCGCGAATGGGAACGGAAATTTTATAGGACCGTACCAATAAGTTCCTTCAACATAGATGGGAACGGTTTCGGAACGGTGAGAAGTTTGCGGAATCTTTATTCCCATGGTTATGGGATTCCAGCCACCGAAGCGCGCCGAAATGACCTGGCCCTTAAACTGTACAGCCAGTTCGATACCGGTCCGCTTACGCCGGAAGAAGAGAAGTTAGGTTACACGGGGGATGTCTACTTTTTTGGAGATGATGTTCGGTTCTCATCCAGAACCCAGGAACTAGACGCAGGGTCATTCGTAGCGAAACGGGCAGATATTAGTCCCTTAGCCACATATCGGCTCCTCAATCGAATCAAAATGCATATTGAAGCAGCTCACGGTGCACTCTCCGGAGGCGTGACGATGAATCTGACGGCAAAGAACAATAGTTTCGTCGAAACCGTTGAGAAGTGGTGGGCGAAGAAGGCGGGATAGTGGGCGGTTTTACCAGGCGGTCTCAGAACAGCGAATGGCGGCTGCCCGCGAGGGCCCCTTGTTACCCAGCTTGGGCCGCGAGAGCTGTCCCAGTGGGGGATCGGTTTGCGGGCGCTTGACTCACCTCACCGGGTCGATCCACCTCAGCTGGAGCAGGTGTCGGGGCGGCGCCAAAGCCTGCCTGTTAGCCTGCCTAACTGCCTTTTGCTGCAGAGCGTTGAGTAGCACAGGTGGGAGTCCCTCGTCCGGTAGGGTGGGGGCGTTGCGCCAGCGGGGCGCGAGGGAGAGGCTCGGGGGAACGTTTTGCTTCGGAAACCGTCAGTAGGGATGGTCGTTACTCTGTCGATGTTGGGTGGTTTTGCCCTCGGGATCGGCACGATACCCGCCCATGGGCTCGATGAATCCGAGACGGAGTCCAAGACAAGCTCATCGGCTGCTGATGACCTTGTGCCCTCACCGGCCTCGGCTACGGAATTTCCTGAGCTAAAGGATGATCCACAGACAGCTGTGTACGAACCGTTCATCGGTTGTTCTGCTGAATATGTGAATGGTCCAGGCGCTGCCCTGGACCAGAGCAGCATGATCGGCCCGGAGAATAGCGTGATGGTTTCGCCCGCTGAGATGAGATCCATGGGTCGGCCCGGAGCTGAGGTCGACGCACAAGCTCACGCGTGGAATGAGCTAAGCCAGGAAGAACGCGGTGAACAGTTGTGCCGCGCGGCTCAACAGAACGCTGTTATCGACGAGCTGCGATGAGTACCGAACGCAGCGCTAAGAGCCCCCATGGACCTGTCCGGTCAACCAGGCCCGACCTCTTGGTAAAAATAGTGCTGGTTGTCACCCTTCTTCCCATACTTCTCTTGGTCATGCTCTCAGCCGCCACCATTGTTTCCTTAGCCCGGGGAACGGGTGCCGTGTGGGCCCAGGTAACGATGTATCTGCCTTTCCTCGCAGCAGTTCTCGCCGCGGTCGTGACCGGTTTCCTAATGAGACGAGCTGAGACGTCCCGGCGGGCATGGGTGATGTCCCTTTGTGCGGTCACACTGCTCCTCGTCGCGGCGTTTCCGCCCTTTTATAGCTTCAGTAAGGCAATGGCTGAGGAGCTATGCGAAAACGCTCCCGGTGGCAGGGGATACTACGGGGCACCTCGTGAAGCTCCCGGCATCTGCCACTGGGCCAGAAACTAATTGCGCTGAAGCACAATGTTGATGGGTGCTCTCGGCTAGGCTCACGCAGTTGTTGCAAAACCCAGGCGGAGAGCCTGAGTAAACTGCGGCTCAGAGACTTGTCTCCCGCCGCAGGAGGCGTCCTGGTGGTGGATCCTTCTTCTGAACGTTAGCCATCCTCCCTTCCGGCATAGACTCCACCTACGGACGGAGACGAGGCGTTGGCCCCGGCAGCAAAGTCTCGTGCGGAATTGCCCAGTATTTGTTGCCTGTTGCTCGGGCTTGGAGTAGTCGTGGTCTTCGTCAATGGATGGATTCTGGTGATTGGGTCGCATGTCGTCCGCAACTGGATAGTAAGTTGCATGCTGCTCCTGGTCTCGCTGGTACTCCTAGGGGTTAGTGCAAAGACCCGCCGAAATGGCCGTGCGGGTGGCAGCGTGTGGGGGTGGCAGCGCTCCTTGGTCATGTTTTTGCTGGTCGGTTCAGTTGGTGCGGCCAGCTTAGTAGGAGCGTTTCAGGACATGAACACACATAACTTCGTGCTGGTCAGTCCACGTGGCCCGGACAGCTGTCGACTCGTCGTGCGCGAGTCCGCTTTCCTGATGTCAGGCAAGGGAGAGGCATATACCGTTGGTACTGCCGGCATAGGCCATCTCGCTGGGACATGGAGCACTGACGACGGATACCGGCCAATCGAAGAAGGGTCCTACACACTGGACTGGAATACAACTGGCGCAGAAATCACTGTTTATGAGGGTTTCGGATTCAGATCGCGCCAAAATCTTCTGCCACAACAGACGGTTGAATTTGGAGAAGTCACCGTTTCAGAAACCGACAGTATGGGGCGCGTCGAGCAACAACCAATCAGCTGCCGCTGATGCCAGAGTTTCTTCTGATCATCAACTGGAACTCGGAGGCGTCCGAGCGACGGATTGGCGTTCGGACCGGCTTACGGGACTAGGCTGCCCGACACGAAAGGTTCTGTTACGAGCGGTGGTGGACACGTCTCATGGACGGGTTCGCAGGGGCACAGATCCAGCTCCTGTATGTTCTGGTACGTGTCCAATGAAAAAGAGACGGAAGCCCACATAGAACGATCAATGTCAGGATCCAACCGGCGTCTTTATTTTCGCGGTGCATGGCTCAATGCTGTCTCTGTTGGCGGGCTTGTCTGGGTGTTGGTGGTGACGAGTCCACCCGGTGCCACGGATGATTTCGGTCCTGCTGGCATGGGCTTTATCTTCGCTGCATGGGTTGCAATTCCCTGGTTTATTTTTTCGCTCCTCGTGGGAGGACCTGTTGTTCTTCTGATGAATGCGGCATCGAGTCGGCCGGCGTGGATTGCTCTTTGCACCTGTTTTCTCTCGGCTACGCTAGCGGCGTTAGCCGTCCCTGTCCTGTGGCAGCTGGTTGTGGGTTCCATGACACTTGGGCAGGCTTTTGTCTTTTGGGTGCTCTTACCGTTGCTGAGCGGCGGCTGTTGGGCTTTCGTCATAGCTCGCCGTGTGCTGCCAAGGGGTGGGCTGAGATCGGCTTTGAGGCAGGCAACCAAACTGTGAATGCAGTGATGACTGGTGTTCAAAAAACTGCTGGTTCCATTAGTGGTCAGGTGAAATCCGACATCCTGAGTGAGAGCCGTGCGGGTCTTGGGTCCGTGAACCCTAAAGCGATGTTCGGGCAATACATAGTGTGAGCACAGACACTGACGGCGAAATCATTCGCCTTGCCCGGGACAACCCGGCCGTCTTCGGGGAACTGTATGACAGGCACGCTGCCGGCCTTTACCGGTATGCAGCGCGCCGGGCAGGGGAGTTCGCTGCCGACGACATTATTGCCGACACCTTCCTGGTCGCATGGGAACGGCTCGAGAGCTACGACCACGACCACGACGACGCACGTCCCTGGCTGTTCGGCATCGCTACCAACCTGCTGCGGCGACACCACCGGACAGAAGCCAGGATGCTGAAAGCCGCAGCGAAGGCAGGTCTGCGGGACTCCGTGGCCGATGAATCCGACAGGGTCGCTGCCCAGACGGATGCCCTGGTGGCCACAGGCCTGATCGCCGTGGCGTTGAAGTCGATGCCCGTCATCGACAGGGACACGCTGCTTCTCTATGCCTGGGGAGACCTCACCTACGAGGGTATTGCCGCCGCTATGAACGTTCCGATCGGTACCGTCCGGTCCCGTCTGAACCGGGCACGGCGGACCCTGCGTAACGCGCTTGATGCCGTGCAGCTTGCAGACAAAGGAGAAGAAGCATGGACGAAATGACACTGCTCCGCGGAATGCGTGACGGCATTGCCTCCCCGCCGCCGGCAACACTGTCCCGCCACCGCCGCAAAGTTCTGGCAGGCATAGGGATTGCTCCCTCCGTGGACACCGCAGTCGTGGCACCACCTCGGGCCAGCCATGGCAAGGCGCGCCGCCGCATCACTCTCTTGGCGGCAGCGGCGGCCTTCCTCGTCGGCGTCCTGGTGACGGCCGACGTCGTTCTGCCCGATCGCGGCCGGGCAACAGCGGAGGCAACCCAACTGCTTGATGACGTGGAAGCGGCCGCGATGAGTACCGCGGATCCGGTGGTCCTTCCGGGGCAGTATCTGAAAATCGAAAGGGAGGAGTTGTTTTCCAACACTTCCGCGGCGGACGGCGTAGTGCTTTCCTGGGATGCGCTTTCCCGCGATCAGCTCTATGTTCCCTCCGATCTGGAGGGTGAGTGGGTGTGGAACCGGGAAGCTCAGGTTCCGGCAGACTCGGCACCAGAGGTGGTCAAGGAACTCGCACGCAACCGGGCGGTTAATGATCCGCGAACAGAAGCCGCCATGGTGGGGGTTTTCCGGGCCCCGGGCGGTGACTTCGACGGTGCCGGCTACACGATACTGGGCGTGCCGCCGGCCGATACCACCGGGCTGCCCCGGGATCCGGCCAAGCTGCTCGACCGGATTTATGAGTACACGAAGGACCGTGGGACCCCGGACGACAAGGCCTTTGAGATGATCAAGGAAATCCTGCGCACCGGCGTGATCCCGTCGGATCTCCGCGTAGCCCTGTACCGGGCCGCCGCGCTAATTCCCGGCGTCGACGCTGTGGACAGCGTGGTCATGGCGGACGGCCGGGAGGGCGTCGCCCTCGGCATGCTCAGCCTCGATGGCATATGGCGCAGTGATCTCGTCATCGATCCTGCCTCGGGACTGGTGATCGGTGAGCAGGTTGTTTCGCTGCAGGATTACGACGGCGCCCCCGCCGGTACCGTTTCGTCCTGGCGATCGGTGCGGACTTCCGTGGTGGACTCCGCTCCATGAGGGGATCAGCTTCCAGGCGCTGGCGAGGTTGTGGTGTTTTCCTAGCTGATGCGGTTCAGGGTCTGGCCGATGATGCGTGCGGCTTCTGGGTAGGCGCCGGGGTTGGGGCCGGAGTAGTTGAGTCGGATGAAGGGGCCGGTTGGTTCGGCGGGGAACCATTCAGTGCCGAGTGCGACAAGAACGTTCTGCATCTCGCATTCCCGAATAAAGGCGGGGAGGTCGGTGGTATCGGGCAGTCTCAACCACAGATTCAGTCCACCGGGCGGAATGGCGGTGAGGTGGGCGAGTGGGGCGTGGTCGGCGAGGCTGTCGACGAGCAGGTCCCGGCGTGAGCGTAGCTGGTGGCGGAGCCCGCGGAGGTGGGTCTGCCAGCCGGGTTGGGTGACGATGTCCAGGGCCGCGGTCTGCAGGATTCCACTGACATACATGGATGCTGCTGCCCGGTCGGCGATGATCCGGTTTCGGGCCGGCCCGCGGGCGATGATCGCGGCGACCCTCAGAGCCGGGGACACACTCTTAGTGAGGGATCGGATGTAGACGACGTGTCCGTTGTCGTCCTGGGCTGCTACCGGGGTGGGGTCGGTGGTGATGCCGAAGTCGTGGGCCCAGTCGTCCTCGATGAGGAACGCCCCGTAGGTCCTGATGACGTCGAGGATCTGCTGTGCAGCCTTGGCGGACCATTGTGTACCGGTGGGGTTCGCGTAGTTCGGTTGAGCGTAGAAAGCCCGGGCACCGGTTTCCTCGAACGCCCGGGCAACGTCGTCCGGGTCAGGACCGGACGTACCCGATGCAATGGGAACAAGGCGCACACCGGCTTGCGCTGCGGCGAGGATCGCACCCCAGTACGAAGGGGACTCGATGAGCAACGGCCGGCCGTCGGTGACGAGACCCCGGAAGATGGAACTGAGCCCGCTTTGACTACCAGGAAGCACGATCACATCGCTTGCCTGAGGTACGGCGACACCGACAGGGGTAGCAGCAGCCAGTTCAGCAGCGAACCATGCCTGCAACTCCGGCACACCGGCAATAGGTGACCGTGTGAGCGCCGCATCACTGCGGCCAGCTCGAGCGAGGGCAGCACGGACCAGTCGTTCAGGTAGGAGCTCCCGGTCCGGGTACCCACCATGCAAAGCAATCGCATCGACGGGAGCACCACGCATCGACGCCGGCGCCGGCGACAAACGGTTACGCGGGGACCCCAGCGCCCCGGTCTGCCACCCATAGTCGGCCGGCTTCGCGGTACGCACAGCACGAACGAACGTCCCGACCCCTGGCCTGCTCTCAATCAGTCCCTGCCCAGTCAGGGTACGCAATGCCTTCTGCACGGTGACCGGGCTCGCCTCATACCGGGCCACCAACGAACGGGTCGACGGCAGCTTCGCACCAGCAGGGGCAGTGGCGATCCACTCCCGGAGGGCGGTCACGATTCTCGCACTGCTATCGTTAGTCATGAACCCACATAGTAGCGCTACCCTGCAAACATCAACGCCGCTATCGTCTTCCCAGGCCGGGCTCGCCTGGGGCCTTCTCGGTGTTCTGGCATTCTCGTTCACCGTCCCCTTCACTAGGGTCGCGGTCGGTGGACTGTCACCGCTATTCATTGGATCCGGGCGGGCCGTGATCGCTGCAGCCCTCGCCATCACAGCCCTCTCCCTCACCCGGCAACGATTCCCCGCCAGGTTCCAGTGGGTTCGCTTAGCTGTGGTCGCCGGCGGCATCGTCGTCGGCTTCCCGCTCCTGACGTCTTTCGCACTCACCACCGCCCCGGCAAGCCACGGGGCCGTCGTCATCGCACTCCTGCCTGCAGCGACCGCGGTTATGGCCGTCATCCGCGGCCACGAACGACCACCCCTGTCGTTCTGGGTCATGGCGGCCATCGGCGCAGTCATCGCTGTCGGATTCGCCGCCCTGCAGGGCGGCGGCCTCACACACCTCACCGCCTCCGACCTGCTGCTCTTCGCGGCAGTCCTCGCTGCTGCCATCGGATACGCCGAAGGTGGCCTCCTCGCCCGTGAACTCGGCGCATGGCAGACCGTGTCCTGGGCCCTCGTCATCGCATCCCCGGTGATGCTCGCCCTGACCATCACCGCCGTCGCACAGCAACCACAAAACGGCTCCCCCACCGAGTGGGCCGCTTTCGCCTATCTCGCAGTCATCAGCATGTTCCTCGGCTTCTTCGCCTGGTACCGGGGACTCGCGATCGGGCCCATGGCTCAAGTCAGCCAGGTCCAACTCACCCAACCCGTCCTCAGCATCCTCTGGGCAGTCCTCCTACTCAACGAACACCTCACGCCAACCACCATCATCGGAGGCATAGCCGTCATAATCTGCGCCGGCATCGCTGTACGGACACGACTCAACCGTCCCAAGCCACCGTCCCGCTGAGGGATCGTTCTGCCCGACACCACCCACCCAGAGCACCCGTGAAAAGCCGCCGTTGCCACCGAAGGTCATACACCTGTGACTAGCTGGATAGACCAAGTTGAAATGTGCGTGAAGTGTTCCGACTGCTGACAGTTCAGGACGCCAATTGTTTCTCAACTCATGCGCTCGGCGAGCTGGTCGAAGAACTCAATGAGCATTTTCTCTGCACCGTTCTTCATCAACTCGGCCCCACCGAATCGGTAGACCTCGTAGCCTGCGAGCTTGAGCCGTCGGTCCTCGGCGACCATCTCGCCGTAGAGGGCCGGGCTCGCGGTATCACCGGTCGCATAGTGCTGCTTCCCGTCAACTTCGAGGACCACGCGATGTGTGCTGGAGAACAGGATAAGGAAATCCATCCGCTGTCATGCCAACGGACTTCTGCTCTGGCCAGCAGATCGACGAGCCGAGTGGGTCGCGGGGTCGAAGTGCAGGTAGACCTGGGGGACCAAAGCCGGGATGTTGAACTGGCCGTCCTTGTAGCGCCCCGCGTAGGCGTCAAAGACACGGAGCTCAACCGTATTGTCTCCAAGGGAAGCCCGCAGGCGATTGTGCAGGTTCAATGCGACGTCACGCGCCGGAATCGTGTCTTCGAAGCTCTCATGCTCTCGCCACCACTCGATTAGATCGCTGAACGTCAGGCCATCAGCAGGGATCGGTCTGTCGTAGACGAGGCAGAACTCGCTGTTGCGGACGATCTCGATGTCGTTGTTAACCGCGTCGCGCAGCACAAGCTCAGGCTTCGGTCCGTTGGCAGCGATGATCAGGTTCTTCGCCTGCGTACCGACACCTCCGCCACGGTCGTACTCTGCGAGCAGAGCAGTCAGATCGGACAGAAGGACGCCGGTTACCTCAAGCTCAGCGACGATGCGTCGCGTAAGGGCCACGAGGCTGGGAAGACCCCAGTCCGCCGTGTACGCCCTGACGACATCCCGTTTCGAGTATCCGGAGTGGGTTGGCTGATGTTCGGCAGTCTCCGGCCATGGCAGTTGAAGCTCCTCGGCCAATACCGTCTCGAGGTCGCTCCGCGTGTAGGTCTGGATGAGCGCCTCCTCGATAACGCTCCGAAAGGTGCGTGACGACACCTTAGTCGGTGTCTGGGGGGAGTCGGCGAGAATTGCCTCGAAGAAGTTGAAAGCGTTCAAGGCATCGTTGTCCCTGTCGCTGACGGCAGTCGAACCCCGCCGAAGACCGAGCCAACATCAGCCATCACCCTTGACCGGTCTTCGGGTAATCGCGTGTAGGGGTGCGCGGTCCAGTGGCCGGCAAAGAAGCCCCGCTCGTTGAGCCGGTGCATGCGCGTGTCGATCAGGGGCGAGGCGAGGATCGACTCGCACAGTGGCGTCAGCGCGTTCACAACGATCGTGCCGAGGTGGGCGAGGATCTCGATCTGCCCGGTCGATCGCCCAAGGAGAATGGGAGCCACCTCATTTAGGGCGCGTTGCATGTCGTCCTCAGGCACGCCAAAGTGGACGCCTCCTTCGACGTTGGCGTAGTACTTCACCACCTCGCGAACGGTCAGATGCCGTCCTTGGACCATGCCCACCCTGGCGCCGATGAATTGCTTCAGCTTCGGCAGCGCCGGGTCCTCAGGCCCACCGACGAGCTCCGGTCCGCCAAGCCGGAGGAGGTATGGCAGATCTTCTTCGTGCTGACCGTCCTCCGGAGCGATCCACTGCCTGATACGGAACTCCGTCAGCTCCTCTGGGCGAGCTGCCCGGACAGTGTTGAGGAGGGGGCGGCCGTCGATGAGGAGCTTTCGCAGGAGCGGCGCGATCCCGAGCAATTCGTACCGGCTTCGTGCGCCCGGATCCTCGCTCCGCCGTTGGACGTCACCGACTGTCTCGACGAAGAGCCATTCGGCGAGCATCGTCTCGGGGCCTATCTTGCGTGCCATGTTGCCCCCTTCTGCTGGTGAGACGGATCGGGGTCCCGTCCGCTGATGCCAACTTCCGGAACCAAGTGTATGCACGCCGATAGAATTCCCTGACGTGCACAACGATGAGGGGCGACAGTGGGCAATCTCGGAAACTATCAATTAATGACGACCCTTGCGAAGAAGGTGGGTGGGCCGGCCGGACTCTTGGCCACGACATTGAGTGTGGGATACGTCGTCGGCAGGACGACCGAGGCCGGCGGCAAGCGAGGACTCGGCGCGTTGAAGAAAGCGATCAAGAGACGCAAGGCCCCTTGCGGGCTGAAGGATAAGGTCTTCACTGTCCGGGCCGACGGCATGGATGGCCAAGGGCTCGAGTTCAAGGCCGGCGCTGAGTACAGGGTGCTCGAATGCAGCGACGATGCGATCCTCATCGAGCTGATCGGCAATGACAACAACCCCCACGTCGTGTCCGACGCGTTTCTGGCCATGATCTCCGACTTCCCTACCGGACCCGAAGCCGGCGAAGACTGAACCGGAGGGGGAGCCCGGCGTCGGCGGATGTACTAGTCCACCGATGACGAGAGCCTCTCGAAGAAGTGATCAATTTCCTTCTGATTGCTCTCCCTCAGGAGCGGCGCGAACGTGCGTATGCTCGACCAGCCCACCGTCGCCTTCCAGATCTTGTAGCCAACCGTGTTAATCGTCTGCTTCGGCGTCTTGGTCTTCTCCGTGAGGTTGTCGCTCATCTCCATGACTGGACAGCTGGTCTTGTTGTCGTTTCCAGAGGTGTCGTCGCGGTTGCCCTTCTGGCTACACGTTTACGACACGGTTTGGGCGGGAATCAACGGGAACTCATGGGTAGACTATCGTCACTAAAACAAGCGTTCGCCCTGATCAGGGGGCAATCCTGGGAACTGTGAGGAACCGTCAGGTCACGGTGACACGACAACAGGGGGTCGCCGGTTCGAATCCGGCAGGGGGCTCCACTCCTTCACTGCAAACCCCTTCTGGTCAGGCATGGCGCCGACCGGGAGGGGTTTTCTTATGAGCTGCCGGCACGTCGTCGACCGATGGCCAGCGCCGTGCTCGGCGATCTGTCTCCGGTTGTCTCGCGGCTGCCCAAGCCGTATTTTGAAGGAATTCTGTTCCTTTGTCCCAATATCCGGCCTGCCCGCCGGAGATGGGTTTTGGGGAATCGAAATAACCCGACTCGCGAGCAGAATCGAGGCCCAGCGGTGAATCGAAAATTGATCAATCGGATAGGCCCGCCGGCATTGTTCCTTGTTGCCGTTTTCATTTATGCGGTGGTCCTGGGCGGCACGGTCAGTCTCATTCAGCTGCTCATTACCGCTCTGATCATCCTCGCCGTCTGGGCAGTCGCAGCACGCCTCATCAAACCCAAGCAGCACCGGGACACATAGGCAGCGGATCCGGACTCCTCATCGGCCGCACCGTGACCGCTGATCTGAGTGCCGGCTTGTGAGAAAAAAATGCCCCGGCCGCTGCAGCGGCCGGGGCATCGATTCGCTTGGAAACTACTTCAGCGCCACCAGGAAGTCATTGGCTCCGCCGTGGTTGAAGTTCACCTTGACCATGCTCGAGGTGTTCGCGTGTTCGATCGGCATCTGCAGGACCGCATCGGCGGTCACAGTGAAGCCCTTTTCCACCGGGTCGGCCTTGGTTTCGCCCTCCTTCAGCGCGGACACCGAATTAAACGTGGTGCCATACTCGTCGTCGGTCATAAAACCGCCGTCCCAGTTCTCGTTGACGATGGAGAAATCGGTGCCGACGTTATCGGCCGGTTCATCACCGGTGTATCCCCAGGTCGCATTGATGAATACCCAGGTGTTGCCGGGATCCGGCTCGACCTTTCCGAGGAAGCTGTCCATCGCCTTGAACTGTTCGTTGCCCTCCAGATTGACGCTGTTGACGGTGAGCGTGAAATCGCCGTCGACCATTTCCTCACCCAGGCTGTACGGGTTGGAGAGCGTCCCCTTCTCATCACCGGCGGGCCATTCAGCGGCAGGCGTGGTGGCGGTTTCCACGGCGACGGGGGCCGGATCGGCGGGGGCTTCGGCCTCATCGCCGCCGCAGGCGGTGACCGCAAGCAGGGCCGACAGGGCAATGGCCGCTCCCGCGCTCCGGCGGCGGACAGGGTGCTGTGATGTGTGTTTCATTCGTGCGAGTTTACCAACGGATTGGGCTAATCCAATTCCGCGGCGAAAAGGCTGATTGATGGTCCGCATAGGATAAAAACAGAATCACTTTCGCCTATCCAAGGAGGCCCCGATGGTTATGCCCCGCAACCTGTTTCTTGTCCGTCACGGACAAAGCGAAGCGAATGTGATGCAACGGGCAGCCAAGGCCGGGGACCCGAGCCTGTATACCGAAGAGACGATGACCGTCCCGGACCGCTCCTGGCGGCTTACGGACCTGGGCGTGCAGCAGGCCAAAGTGGCCGGAGCCTGGATCGCCGAACAGAATATCCAGTTCGACCGCGCCATGGTCTCCGTCTATACCCGGACCCGCGAGACCGCCGCCCATCTGGGACTGGATGTGCGCTGGGAAGAGAACCGCGTGATCCGTGAGCGTTCCTGGGGTGAGATCGGGTCCATGTCCAAGCAGGACTTCGCCCGGAAGTATTCGCAGAACGCGGCATACCGGGACAGCGACCCGCTGTATTGGGCGCCACCCGCGGGGGAATCCATCGCCAATGTTGCCGAGAACCGCGTACGCAACATCCTCAGCACCCTGCACCGCGAGAACGCCCGGGAGAACGTCCTCCTGGTGACCCACGGGGAGTTCATGTGGGCCACCCGCCTGGTGCTGGAACGCTGGAGCGACGAGGAGTTCCTGCTGCGGGACGCAGACAAGGAACAGGTGATCCATAACTGCACGGTCCTGCAATACACCAGCACTGATCCGTACAACCGCAACAACGCCCGGGAGAAGCTCAACTGGGTCCGCCGCTGCTGGCCGGTGTGCGTGGACGGCGAGTGGACCATGTTCGTCGGCGAGTGGGAAGAATTCGACCGGAAGTACTTCACGGGGGAGGAGCTGCTGGAGCGCGCGGAGGCGAACCGGCATTTCCTTGAGGGGTCGTTCGGGAGTTAAGGACAAAGGGCCCGGCATCCGCACACTATGCGCGAATGCCGGACCCTATGCGGTGCTTGGAGCTAAGCCGTTGCTGCCAGCTCCAGCAGCGCCGAATACGAGGACTGCGCGCCCTCCCGGGTGGCGGCCAGTGCCCCGGCCCGCGCAGCAAACGCCGCGGCGTCGGCCAGCGGATCCCCTGCAGCCAACCGGGCGGCGGTGGCGGCGGTGAAGGCATCCCCGCAGCCGGTGGTGTCCACCGCGGTGACCCGGGTGGGTGCGATGGGCACTACCCTCCCGGCGCCGGAGGCGGTGCCGTCCAGTACGACGGCGCCGTCCCCGCCCAGGGTGATGATGGTGCGGCGCACGCCCAGCGCGCCCAGGGCGGCGATGACCGCTTCCCAATCCGACGCCGGGTCCGCCAGACCCGTGACGAGCGCTGCCTCATGGGTGTTCAGCAACAGCACATCGGTCAGAGACAGCAGTTCCGCCGGAACCTCCCGGTACGGGGAGAGGTTCAGCAGCACCTGCGCGCCGGCGTTGTGCCCGGCCCGTGCCGCGGCGGTCACCGCTTCCAGCGGAACCTCCAGGCTCAGCGTGAGCACGGCGGCGCCGTCGAACAGGTCCGCCGGCAGTTCCGCACCGGTGACGGTGCCGTTGGCTCCGGGGGAAACGATGATCGTGTTTTCCCCCGCCGCGTCCACCACAATCATGGCCGTGCCGGTGGCGGTGCCGGTGCGGCGCAGGACGCGGGAGGCGTCCACGCCGGCGTCGGCAGCCGCCTTGAGCAGAAGGTCCCCGTGCCCGTCGGCGCCCACGGCACCGAAAAGCCGGACGTCGGCGCCCAGGATGGCGGCGGCTGCAGCCTGGTTGGCGCTTTTGCCGCCGGGCACAATCACCAGTTCCGAACCGCTGAGGGTTTCCCCGGGGGAGGGGAAACGGTCTGTACGGACGGTGAGGTCAGCGTTCAGCGACCCTACAACTACAACTTTTCCGGCAGGCATGCGGGGATTCTCCTAGGCGTGATGTCAGCGGTCGGCCGGCTCGGCCTTGGCGGTGACCTCGGCGTTGACGGGCTTGGGGATGAGGAAGGACGTGGCCAGGGCCAGCACCAGGATCACCAGACCGGCAATAATACCGGCGTAGTAGCCTGAGGTGCCTACGCCGTCGGCCGGCGTAGCTGCGGTTTTCACTGCGTAGATGACCGCAAAGCTCAGGCCCGCGCCCAGGTTGAACGCACCGGCGTTGAGGCCGGGCAGGAAGCCGGGGTTTTCCTTCGGGGAGAGCACAATGCCCAAGCCGTTGAGCATGATGTTGCCGATGCCGGCGTAGGTGACACCGATCAGCACCGAGACGCCCAGGACGCCGAGCCTGGAGTCGCCCCCGACAACCAGCAGCATCAGCGTCAGGGCAATAACGGAGCCGATCATGCCGATCCGCAGCACCTTGCCGTAGCCCCAGGTCGCTGCCAGGCGTCCGGCGATCGGCCCCAGGACCAGGCCGGCGATGGCGTACGGGGTGAGCGTCCACCAGGCGGACTCCTCGGCGCCCATGCCGAAGCCGACGGCGCCGTCCTGCGCCAGGGCCGGGATGATGCCGTTCATGACGGCGAAGACACCGGTCATGGTCAGGAGGGTGGTGAGCAGCAGTGCCCAGGTGGAACGCTGCTTGAGCAGGTGGGTGGCGACCAGGGGCTGCTCGGTCCGGTTCTCCACCTTCCAGAAGACCACGAAGGCGATCACGGCAATCACGATCAGGCCGATGACCAGCGGCCAGTTTGCGGCCCCGAGTTTGCCCGCCTCGTTGAACGCGGTCAGCAGGGTGCCCACGGAAATGACCAGGGGCACTACGCCCACCCAGTCCATCTTTTCCTTCTTCTCGGCGGTGGATTCAGGGGCCAGGAAGAACAGCAGGGCGGCAGCGACCGCACCCACGGCAGCCATGACCCAGAAGACCGAGGCAAAACCGTGGTTCTGCGCCAGGTAGCCGCCGGCGATGGCGTCCACACCGGCAATGCCGCCGTTCACGGCTGTGATCACACCCATGAGCGTGCCGTACAGCTTCGCGTCGGTGATTTCCACCCGCAGCATGATCAGGGTCAGCGGGACCACCGGACCGGAAACGCCCTGGATCAGGCGGGCAATGAAAAGGACCTCGATGCTCGGTGCCAGGGCGGCAACCACGGAGCCGATGGTCAGGACCACCAGCATGCCGGCAAGGACCTTTTTGCGGCCGATGATGTCGCCCAGCCGCGGCAGGAACAGGGAGAAGAGCGCAGCGGCGGTGAAGAACGCCGTCTGGCTCAGGCCCACGGCCGCCGAAGTGGTGTTCAGTTCCTCTTCGATGGTGACCAGGGCGGGGGAGAGCATGGAGGCATTGAGCTGGAAGGCCACGCAGGCTGCCAGCAGTGCCGTCATCAGTGCGCCGACGTTGACCCGGCGCCGGGTGGTTTCACTCACAGGTTTACCTCACCGATTCGTTCGAGTGCGTCAACAACAAGGCCCCAGAACTTTTCATGGTCCAGGTCCACAGCCACCGAGGTGGTGCAGTCAGCGGGCGCCGGGGCACGGAAATCCGCCACGGTCATGCCCAGCGTCAGGGTGCCGGTGAGCTCGACGTCGAGCGGCACGCGGCGGGTAGTCATTACGGAGGGGTCAATCACGTAGGCCACTGCACAGGGATCGTGCACGGGCGGGAAATCAAAGCCCTGGGCGTCCTTGTAGGTCTGTCCGAAGAACTCCAGGAGTTCACCGACGAACTTTGCCGGCTTGGTGCCGACGGCGGCGATGCGGGCAGCGACCTCGTCCGTGGCCAGTGCCTGGTGGGTGAGGTCCAGACCGACCATAACCAGCGGCCACTTCTCATTGAAGACAATGTGGGCGGCCTCGGGGTCGATCTTGATGTTGAATTCCGCCACGGCGGACCAGTTGCCCACGTGGTAGCCGCCGCCCATCAGGACAACTTCCTTCACCCGTTCGGCGATGCGCGGTTCTTTGCGCACGGCGAGGGCGATGTTGGTGAGTCCGGCGGTCGGCACGATGGTCACGGTTCCGGGTTCGTGGGACATCACGGTGTCGATGATCAGGTCCACGGCATGGCGGGGATCCAGTTCCAGCGTGGGCTCGGGCAGGACGGGGCCGTCCATGCCGGACTCGCCGTGGATATCCGGTGCGTTTTCAATGGTCCGGACCAGGGGGCGGTCGCACCCTGCCGCGAAGGGGACGCCTGTGATATTTGCGACACGGGCAATCGCCAGCGCGTTGCGTGTCACCTTCTCCAGAGTCTGGTTTCCGACGACGGTTGTCACCGCGAGGAGGTCGATCTCCGGGCTGCCGTGTGCCAGCAGCAGGGCGACCGCATCATCATGGCCGGGATCGCAGTCCAGGATGATTTTGTGGGGCATTGCATCTCCGCTTCGTTGAGGGTTCCCGCGCCGGAGCCGAAATTCCGGCGTTGCAGTGCCCCGCTCCGGTACGGCCGGCGGGCGCGCAGCATGGCGGACCGATGGTTGTACGGAGTGTCGAGGGCCGGCCGACCGCCGGGAACGGCGGGCGGCGGGTGCCGGTAAACCCCGGTGGGGGCGGGCACTGCTTTTTAAGGTTATCGGCGTTGGGCGGACAGGAAATACTCCGGCTCCGCAGAGCTCCCGAGCTCCCGCCAGCGGATTTGCCTAGGTGGAAAGTGGTCCTTATCCTTTGCCCGGCCGGGGCGCAAATCCTGCGGCCCATGTGTCCCGACGCTACGGAGCGGATGTGATCCGCACCTCATTTTCCATGTAGCGTGGAAGGCCCGTTACACCTCATAGGAGAGATATGACCGGCCTGGATACCGCTTTGACCCCGCTTCGCTTCCTGGAACGTGCCGCTTCAGTGCATCCGGAGAAGACAGCCGTGATCGACGGAGAGCGGCAGCTGACGTACCGCGAGTTCGCTGCAGCGGTCACCCGCGCCGCCCATGCATTGCGCGCCTCCGGCCTGACCGAGGGCGCCCGTGCGGCATTCCTCGGGACCAACTCTGCCGAGCTGCTCATCGCCCACCACGCGGTGCCGCTGGCCGGCGGCGTCCTGGTGCCCCTGAACACCCGGCTGTCCCCGCCCGAGGTTGCCTACATCTGCAACCACTCCGGCGCCACGCTGCTCTTCGGCGATCCGGACCTGCTCCGTGGGCTGGGGTCGCTGGCCGCGCCGGAACTGGAAACCGTCACCGAAGTCATCGCGGTACCCCTGCAGGACGGCAGCGAGGACCCGGTGGAGGGCACGACGTCGTACGCCGCGTTCGCAGCACGCGGCACCGACACACCGCTGCCGTGGGACGTCAAGGACGAGAACACCGTCATCAGCCTGAATTACACCTCCGGCACCACCGGCCGGCCCAAGGGTGTGATGTACACGCACCGCGGTGCCTACCTGAACTCGCTCGGCGAGGTGCACCACCAGGGCTTCGACGCGGACACCACGTATCTGTGGACGCTGCCGATGTTCCACTGCAACGGCTGGTGCACCACCTGGGCCCTGACCGCCGCATCCGGCACGCATGTCTGCCTGCGCGCCGTCCGCGGCCCGGAAATCTGGCGGCTGATCGACACCCACGGCATTGACCACCTGGCCGGAGCGCCCACCGTGCTCTCCGCCATCGCCACCGCGGAGGAAGCCCATGTGCTGGAGCATCCCCTGACCATCGTCACGGCCGGCGCACCGCCCAGCCCCACCGTTATCAACAAGATCCACCAGCTACAGGCCACCGTGGTGCACGTGTACGGGCTGACCGAGTCCTACGGACCGTATGCGGTCTGCGAGCCGCAGGCTGCCTGGGCGGACCTGGATGCGGACGCACTGGCGAAAAAGATGGCGCGGCAGGGCGTGGGAATGCTGACCTCCGAGCGGCTGCGCGTGGTCCGGGACGCCGCCGGCGCCGACGGTGAGTTGGAGGACGTGGCCGGCGACGGCGTCGAAATGGGCGAGATTGTGATGCGCGGCAACTGCGTGATGGCCGGCTACTACCGCGATGAGGCGGGAACGGCCGACGCCTTCCGCGGCGGCTGGTTCCACACCGGGGACCTGGGCGTGATGCACCCGGACGGCTATGTGCAGCTGCTGGACCGTTCGAAGGACGTGGTGGTCTCCGGCGGAGAGAACATTTCCACCATCGAGGTGGAGCAGGCGCTGGCCAGCCACCCCGCCGTCGCCGACGTCGCCGTGATCGGGGTGCCGGACGAGCGTTGGGGCGAGCGGCCCAAGGCCTTTGTGGTGCTCACCCCCGGGACTGAGGTCACCGGCGAGGAGCTGCTGGCCCACGTGAAATCCCAGATTGCCTCCTACAAGGCGCCGCGGTCGGTGGAGTTCATCCTGGACCTGCCCAAGACCTCGACCGGGAAGATCCGCAAGAACGAGCTGCGCTCGCAGGAATGGGAGGGTCTGGAAGCCCGGATCAACTGACGCCTCCGCCTTGCCGGATATGACCGTGCGTTCTAGCTTGTAGCCATGCAGCCACCTTCCGAACGCACGGTCACCGGGCCGGGGAGCCGACGGTTGCCGCAGGTCCGTCCCGGCGGTCCGGAACACGGTTTGGACAGCAGTGATTCCCTGCGGCGCTTCGACGGGGAGACGGACCACGTAGGGATCTGGACGTCGGAGGTCTTCCGGGACCAGGCGCTGCAGTGGATCCGTGCCCGGCTCGCCGCCGACGGGCACGAGTCCGTTCCTGTCCACGGCCCGCTGACGCTGCACCGGGTCCGCTTCTGGTCTGCCATCTTCACGGTGGATACCGGACGTGGACGCCTGTGGTTCAAGGCAGCCAACCCCGGACAGGCATTTGAAGCAGCATTGCTTCAGGAGCTGGCCCGGCTCGTCCCCGGGCACGTCATCGCCCCGGTGGCGGTGGACACCGCACGCGGCTGGCTGCTGCTTCCCGACGGGGGGACGGTACTTGCCGAGCGGGAGGAGCCCGCCGCAACCCATTGGCACGCGCTGCTGGAGCAGACAGCGCGGATGCAGACAGCGCTGGCCCCGCATGGGCGGGAACTGCAGCTGGCCGGCTTGCCGGTGCTGGGTCCGGACCAGGCGGAGGAGTATGCCGCCGGCATGATCGAGGACCTGGCCATGCTGCCGGCAGCCCACCCTCAATATCTGCCGGCTGCGCAGGCCTCCCGCCTAGCGGCCGGTCTGCGGTCCGCCGCCGCTGCCTTCAGGGCACTGGACAGCTCCGGAATTCCCCTGTCGCTCCAGCCCAACGACGTCACCTTGCGAAACGCTTTCCACACGCGGGACGGGGTGCGGCTGTTCGACTTCGGGGATGCCTTCTGGTCCCACCCCGCTGCCGCGCTGCAGTTGCCGTTGCGGATGGCAAGCGGCAGCTGGCCTGCTCCGGCACCGCCCGACGACGCCGTCGTCCAGCGCATGTGCAGCGCCTACCTGCACTACTGGCCTCGGGCGGAAGGGAACATGCGGCTCATGCTTGAGGGCGCCGACAGGCTGGCCAGCCTGCACCGCTGCGAGTCCTGGCGGCGGCTGCTGGCCTGCACCCATCCGGAGGCAGTGGGCCCCCGGACACCGCAGCTGGCGGACTGGCTGGCGGACGCGCTCCGGCCCGCCAGCCAGTCCTGATGCGGCAGGCCCTACCAGCGGACCTTGCGCTCGCGGGGGCCCTGCCTGCCGGTGGGCTGGGTGGGTTTATGGCCCTTTCCCAGGCTCTGCCAGCCGGGTAGCGCAGACTCGGCGGTACCAGCCGGTAGAGCCTGCCCCGCGTCGTGGAGGCGTGCCTCCGCCGACGGGGCGAGATGTATTTCCAGTCCCGGTGCCGGCGGCGGGACGGGTTGGACGGACGGTTCGTTACCCAGTGGTTTCTTCTTCGGTGCACGCATGGCTTCACTCCTGTAACTGGTGCTGCCGATGCCGGCACGGGCCCTTCCGGGCAGGCCGCTATAACGGGCCGTAAAGGGGAGTTGCAGACGGAAGGACTCGGAGGCCGGGCCTCAACAAGCGGTGGATGGTTGTCTGCGAAGGTTCGAGAGGGCGCGTGCGCTCGCTACTCGAAAATCAGGATCTCCATGCCGGGAACCCTAGCACCGGGGCCGTCCGGCGGATAGCCCCTGCCGGAAACATACCGGGAAGGGCACGCATCCAGCCCTCACAGCGGGCCACGTAGGCTGGACGGGTGATTACCCCTATTTCCCGGGACCGCAGCTGGTCCGAGGCCGCCATCCGCCGGATCGAAGCCGAAGCCGCCCGTTCCGCGGACACGCACCTTTTCCAGATCCCGGTGCCGGCAGGCTGGGCGGTGAAGGTCTACCTCAAGGACGAGTCCACCCACCGCACCGGCAGCCTCAAGCACCGGCTGGCCCGGTCCCTGTTCCTCTTCGGCCTGGTCAACGGGTGGATCACGGAGGGGACCACTGTGGTGGAAGCATCCAGCGGGTCCACGGCTGTCTCGGAAGCATATTTCGCGCAGTTGCTGGGCCTGCCTTTCATCGCGGTGATGACCCGGACCACCAGCGCCGAAAAGGTCGCCCTGATCCAGCAGCACGGCGGCACCTGCCACTTCGTGGATGATCCGTCCGAGGTGTATGCCGCGGCGGAAGGGATCGCCAGGCGGACCGGCGGCCACTACATGGACCAGTTCACCTACGCCGAACGGGCCACCGACTGGCGCGGCAACAACAACATTGCCGAGTCCATCTTCAGCCAGATGTCCCTGGAAGAGCACCCGCTGCCGGAATGGATAGTGGTGGGCGCCGGCACCGGCGGAACCAGTGCGACCCTGGGACGCTATATTCGCTACCACCGCCACCCCACCCGGCTGGCGGTCGTGGACCCGGAGAACTCCGCGTTCCTTCCCGCCTGGCAGAACCCGGCGGCCCCGGCAGCCGGGGGACCGTCCCGGATCGAAGGCATCGGCCGGCCCCGGCCGGAGCCGAGCTTCATCCCCGCAGTGATCGACCATATGATCCAGGTTCCGGACTCTTCGTCCGTGGCCGCGGCCCAACACCTGCAGCGGACCGCCGGCCTGCATGCCGGACCGTCCACCGGCACCAACCTTTGGGGTGTCTGGCAGCTCGCCGCCGCGATGGAGGCCGAGGGGCGGGCCGGCAGCATTGTGTCGCTGATGTGCGACTCGGGTGACCGGTACGCCGCCTCCTACGGCGACAGCGCCTGGCTGGCTGCCCGCGGACTGGATCCGGCCCCGGCGACGGCCGTGCTGGAGGAACTGTTCAGGACGGGGCAGTGGCCGGCAGGAAGCTAGTGTCCCGGCCTAACGCGCCGGCGCCGGCACAAGGACACGCTTGAACCCCACGTGCGATGCCTCAAAGCCCAGCCGAAGATAAAAGCGGTGGGCGGAGTGCCGGCGCTTGTTGGAGGTGAGCTGAACCAGCCCGGCGCCGTTGCGCAGGCCTTCGCCCATGGCCCAGTTCAGCAGGGCCGTGCCCAGTCCGTTCGAGCGAAGATCCGCGCGGACGTGGACAGCTTCGATCTGCAGCCGGGTCGCCCCGCCGGCCGCCAGACACGGGAGCAGCGTCAGCTGCAAAGTCCCTGCAAACCCGCCGCAGGCATCGTCAACCGCCGCCAGGAAATGCGCGGGATCGGCGGAAATGGCGTCGTAGGCCTGCAGATAGGGTTCCAGTCCGTGGTCTTCGTCCCGGACCGGTCCGGGACGGTCTGCCGCCAGCAGTTCCGCTATCTGCGGCACGTCAGCCCGTGCCGCCCGGCGCACGGTAAATGACCCGTTGAGCAACGAGGCGCCTCTGATCTCCATGCCCGCAGTCTTGCACACCGGCATCCGCCAAACCGGCCTCCTCCATTGACCCCGCCAGCCGGAGCCGGGCAGGGTTAATGGACCACCGGACCCGCGCTGCACGCTGTCAGGAGCCGTTTATGCTTCGCATTCTCTCGATTGACGGGGGCGGCATCCGCGGGATTATCCCCATGACCTGGCTGATGGCATTGGAAGAGAAGACCGGGCAGCGGACAGCTGACCTGTTTGACCTGGTGGTGGGAACTTCGGCCGGTGGTATGGCCGCCCTGGCACTGGTCTCTCCGCAGAAGGACGGCACCGGATACAGCGCCGAGGAAGTGCGCCGGCTGAACCTGGACAGCGCGGCGAAAGTCTTTCCCCAGTCCCCGGGACACCCTGCCCATGCCGCAGCGCCTGCCGGGGCACCGAGGTATTCCGCCGAGCCGCTGAAACACTACCTGGAGGAAGCACTGGGTGATCTCCCGCTTTCCGAAGCTGTGCGACCGGTGGCAGTGACCACCTGCGACCTCGCCCATACCGAGGCGCTGCACTTCGCCGGCGGCGGCCTGGAACCCACGGTCCTGGGCGACGCCCCGATGGCGCTGGCAGCACAGGCGACGGCCTCGCTGCCCCGGTACTTCCCGGCCGTGCCGTTCACGGACGCCGAGGGAAATGCCAGACAGTTGGTGGACGGGGGCCTGGCCGCGGATGATCCGGCGTTGCTGGGGTACTCACTCGGCACGGTACTGCCCGCCGCTGTGGACGGCGTGCTGCTGGTCTCCCTGGGTACCGGAACCAGTACCGGAAACCGGAACGCGGGTCTGCGGCTGGGAGCTGAACAAACACAGCACACACCGGATCTGCAGGTTCTGGAGAAGGACCTCTCGATGGTGCTCAGCGGTCCCGGACAGGTGGCACGCGACTGTCTGCAACTCATCCTCGGAGACAGGTACGTGCGGATCCAGACCGACCTCTTGCCGGACACCAGCCACGAATCGGACAACGCAACCGAAGCCAACCTGCAGAGACTGATCCAGACGGCCGAACGCATGGTCCGGGACACTGCTGCGGAGCTGGACCGGCTGGCCCGGCTGCTTCAGCAGGGCCCGGGACCTTGGCTGGCCGGGGAATGAGGGGAAGAATGGCGGGAAAGCATTTTTGTGCCGTCCCGGACGGCAGGGGTTACCCTGCCGGGCGAAAACCGGGACCATCATGGAGGTAGCTGTGGGCCGGAACCTCAAGCGAATCCGCCGAATTGCGCAGGCACAGTTCGGTTATCCCGCCAAGGGCGACAATTTCACCCAGACCTGCACCCGGCTTGATGCCGCCATTGCCGCCACCGCCGCCAGACAGGCAATGCTCAGGAACCAGACAAGGGCATCCTGGGAAGTATTGCGGCATTACAGTGCCGTCACCCGTTCCTATGAAACACGGCTGCGCTGCCTGGAACAGGTCATTGCCGAAGAGCGGATTGATACCGGGGAAACTGTCCGCCTTGCCCAAACTGCGCGCCGGATGCACGATCTCGCGGCCCGCATCGAAGCCACGGCGCGTCATCACTTTGACGCGGTCCGTGCCAAGGAATCCCGTGTGGAGGATTTGATGCAGAAACTGACAAGTTCCAAATCCCAGCTAAAACTGGCCCAGACGGCCCAGAACCACCGAAACCGTCTGCGCGCCCTGGAATCTGCCGGCGGGCAGGACCAGATCATCCATAGCAGGGATGTCTACGACCATGAGCTCAGGGCGGCGTCCCGGCTCGCCCGCGAAGCCGAAGCGCTCGCCGGGTTGAAAGGCGGCTGGTCCTGATGTCGGCACAGATTAACCCGGTACTCATTGCCCTTCCCCTAAGTCCCCGGCGCAGCCACTCGGTTCGAACCCTGGTGGGGCTGAGCATGGCAGCGGTCCTTTTCCTCTTCCTGGGCGGCGGCGACCTGGTGACCGTCCTCATCGGGATGGGATTCGCCGTCCATCCGGTGCAGGCCGCGGCGGACAGGCTGGTCCGCTGGCCGCGCCAGGACCGGGCGGACGCCCAGGCGCTCACCGGGGTGGTCCGGGAATACTTCTACAACTCTCCCGAAGTGGACGCGAAGAGCGTCCGCGATCTGGTGCGGAAACGGCAGTTGCAGGTGAACGACGACGGCGGCGGGCAGCTGCGCATCGGCCTCACCGGGCGGCGGCTTCCCACACCCAAAGGCAGCCGTCCCGAAGCCAGGCTTTCCTACAAATGCGGGGACGTGGGCCTGACGGATTTCGACCGCCTGCTGCAGAACGCCGAGCGGGACCCGCAGGTCCGCCGCGCCACCACACGGATGCGCCGTCCGGAGACGGGTACGGCGGCAGCCTGATTCCGGTGCCGCCTGCGGACACAGCAGTCCCGCAGGCCCGCAGTCGCGCAGACACGGCAGCGGCCTTACGCCCCGGCGCCGGGCAGGCTCCGGGGCTGGGATCATGGAGATATGCGAACACTCAGCCTTCAGGAAGCCACCCGCCTTGCCGAACAGACCGCCGGGGTAGCCGAAGGCCATATCCCTTACGGTTCCGGACTGGGTGCCCCCGCCTCCTTCACCCTGGCCTGGCTTCTGCACGAGGCCGGTTTCGAGGACGTCCGCGTAGCCAGCGGGAGTTCCGGCATGGGGGACCACTTCTGGGTGGAAACGGACCAATGGCGGATCGATCCGACGCTGCGTCAGTTCGCCCATTTGAACAGCCGTCCACTGGTGGAGCCGGTGGCCGAGCCCGGCGGATTCCCGGCCGATAAGTACCATGCCATTCCCCGCTCACGCGAGGAAGCCGTCCGTGAAGTGTCCTACGGATTCCGCAACGCGGCGGAAACCGAAGCGTTCGTCCGTGAAATGGAGGCGGCAATCCGTCTGCCCTGACGGGCCGGTGCCGTACACCCGTGGAGCTATCCGCGGCCATGTACTAGCCTCGGGCGGACCGGGGGACGCGGGGTCAATCGCGTCCTGCCGCAGCCTCGGGCACCTGTCGCGCCGAGCGGGAATGAAAGGGCCTACCGCGATGCACGACAACCGCGAACTTGTGGAAGCCCGGATCAGCAGGTTCCTTAGGGAACGCCTCACCGGGAGCGTCTGGCGGGACCGGCGTGCAGCGGACCTGTCCGCCCTGGACCTGCCGGGTGAACCCGAGCCCTTCGAGGTGGCAGTGGCCGGGCAGTTCAGCCCGTTCAGCGCCGGCACCGCCTGGGGAGCGCCGTGGGGCACCACCTGGTTCCGTGTCTCCGGCACGGTGCCGACGGACTGGCAGCTGAAGGACGGCGACCGTCCGGAGCTGCTTCTTGACCTTGGATTCAGCGGCGGCGGCCCGGGGTTCGAGGCCGAGGCTCTGGTGTACAGGCCGGACGGCAGCATTGTGAAAGCCGTGGAACCGCGGAACCAGCACGTTCCCCTGCCGCAGGATCCCGGGGCGCCCTTCGAGTTCTATGTGGAGGCCGCATCGAACCCCAATGTCGCAGCGGGGTTCAGCTTCGCGCCGACACCGTTGGGAGACCGGACGACGGCGGGGACCGCACCGCTCTACGTCTTCCGTTCCGCTGACGCGGCCGTTCTGGACATCGGAGTGTGGAACCTGGCCCGGGATTTCTGGACGCTAAACGGGCTGATGCACGAACTGCCGATGGACCTGCCCCGCCGGCACGAGATCCTGCGGGCGATGGAACGGGCGGTGAGCGCGGTGGACCCGGCCGACGTCTCGGGAACAGCTGCCGCGGGCCGGCAGCAGCTGGCACCCGTTTTGGCCCTGCCCGCTTATGCCAGCGCGCATCGGGTACACGCCGTCGGGCACGCGCACATTGACTCGGCGTGGCTGTGGCCGGTGCGCGAAACGGTCCGGAAAGTGGCACGCACCTTCGCCAACGTGCTGGAGCTGATGGAGACGGACCCGGAATTTGTATTCACGGCGTCCTCCGCGCAGCAGTACGCCTGGCTGCAGGAGTACTACCCGGAGCTTTTCGCCCGGGTGGCGGCGCGGGTGCGCGAGGGACGGTTTGTGCCAACGGGCGGGATGTGGGTGGAGTCGGACACCAATATGCCCGGCGGGGAGTCCCTGGCCCGCCAGTTCGTAGCCGGCAAACGGTTCTTCATGGAGGAGTTCGGCGTGGACCCGGACGTGGTGTGGCTACCGGATTCCTTTGGGTACTCCGCGGCCCTGCCGCAGATTGCCCGGGCTGCAGGATCGCACCGGTTCCTGACCCAAAAAATCTCCTGGAACGAAACAAACACAATGCCGCATTCAACCTTCCGCTGGGAGGGGATCGACGGCTCCCAGCTGTTCACCCATTTCCCTCCGGTGGATACTTACAACTCGGAACTGTCCGGACGGGAACTGGCCCTGGCGCAGCGGCAGTTCGCGGAGAAGGGATTCGCCAACACCTCGCTGGTGCCCTTCGGCTGGGGTGACGGCGGGGGCGGACCCACCCGGGAAATGCTCGCCGCCGCGCACCGCACGCAGTCACTGGAAGGGTCTCCGACGGTCCGGCTGTCCAGCCCGGAAGGGTTCTTCGCCGCGGCAGAGGCGGAACTGGATGATCCGCCGGTCTGGTCCGGGGAACTTTACCTGGAGTTCCACCGCGGCACCTACACCAGCCAGGCCCAGACGAAGAAGGGCAACCGGCGCAGCGAATCCCTGCTGCGCGAAGCCGAATTGTGGTGCACTGCCGCCGCCGTCCGCACCGGCGCCGAATACCCCTACCGGCAGCTTGACGAGGCCTGGCGGACAGTGCTGCTGCAGCAGTTCCACGACATCCTGCCCGGCACCTCCATTGCCTGGGTGCATCGGGAAGCGGAGCGGAACTATGACCGGGTGGGCCGGCAGCTTCAGGAAGTGACCGAGGCCGCGGTCCGGGCCCTGCTGGGCACCGGCGGCCACACCGCCGTCCTGAATGCGGGGCCCTACCCGGTGCAGGGAGTGCCGGCATCCGGGGCAGGGCCTGCGCCGGACCCCGGAGAATGGCGCTGGAAACCGTCCGGGGACGGCTGGAGCATCAGCAGCAGCCGGGTGCGGCTGCAGGTCGATGCGGACGGCCTGTTTACCTCCCTGGTGGAATCCGGGACCGGACGGGAGATTTTTCCCCCCGGACGCCCCGGCAACCTGTTTCAGCTTTTCCGGGACACTCCCAACCAATGGGACGCCTGGGACCTGGACGCCCACTACCGGTTCAGCAGCACCGACCTGATGCAGCCCGAGGCGATGGCGGCCGAGGACGGCGGGCGCGTGCTGCGGATTGAACGGTCTTTCGGTGACTCGCGGATCACCGAACTGGTTTCGCTGAGTCCGGACGGCACGGCTGTGGATCTTGATGTGGAGGTGGACTGGCACGAGCGGCAGAAACTGCTCAAGCTTGCCTTTCCGCTGGACGTGCACGCGGACCGCGCGGCGTCGGAAATCCAGTTCGGTCACATTTTTAGGCCCACCCACGCAAACACGTCCTGGGATGCGGCGCGGTTTGAAACCGTGGCGCACCGATGGATCCATGTCGGGGAGCCGGGCTTCGGAGTGGCAGTGGCGAATGATTCCACCTACGGGCATGACACGTTCCGCGAGACGGTGGACGGCCGGACCTGCACCGTCCTGCGGCTTTCGCTGCTGCGTGCGCCCCTGTTCCCGGACCCGGATTCCGATCAGGGACGGCACCGGTTCCGGTATTCGCTGCGCCCGGCATCCGAGATTTCCGACGCCGTGGCGGAAGGCTACCGACTCAATATCCCGCTGCGCAGCGTCACCGGCACGGCGGGAGCGGATCTGCCCCCGCTGCTGGCAACCGATCATCCTGCGGTGGTGGTGGAGACGGTGAAACTGGCAGAGGACCGCAGCGGCGATATTGTGGTCCGGCTCTACGAAGCGCACGGCAGCCGGGCGGAAGCCCGGTTGAGGACGGGATTCGAGTATGGTGCCGCCTGGGTTGTCGATCTGCTGGAGCGTGAAACTGAATCGGGCGTGCTCGCCGGCACGGGGACAGGTTTCGGTCCGGCGACCGCAGACTACGAAACGTTGCTGCGGCTGCGGCCTTTTGAACTGGTGACCCTGCGTTTCCGCCGGGGCTAGCGGGGCGGCGGTCTGGCGGGGCTGGCTCGCCCGTCGCGGTGCGGCCGGGAACCATAAAGCGCGGCGTGCCGGCTACGCTCCGATGTTAGCTTCCGCCACGCTCAGCAGCTGCTCCTCATCATTGCGTACGTCCACCGGCCGCTTGCCGGACAGCTGCCGGTTGGGGGTGAAGAACCACAGCGCAATCTGTTCATCCGGCCAACCCGCATAGCGTCCCATTCGGATCACGTCCTTGACGGCCGGAATGACCCGGGCGCTCGCGGAATCGAACTGGAACCCGGGATACAGGAAGTGGTCACCGCGGTGGACGGCGAGAACCCGTCCCTTGCCGGTCAGCTGCCGGGCCATGGCATTGGGGCCGCCTCCGAACCCCAGACGCTGCGCTATCTCGGCCACGGTGTAAAGGCCCCCTTCACGCTCCATGACCTGCCACTGCTTCTCTGCCTCACGATCAGCGGCGGGGCTCTTGCCGGCGCCGCCTTTGGCAGCCGGTGCAGTGCCGGCCGGCGCCTTGTCGGAGCTGTGCCGCTGGGGTTGACGATCGCTCATGGCGGCAACGCTACCGCTGCTGTCCTGCCAGCGGCAGGGTAGGAGTCAACATTGGTCCGGTAACCGCCGGAGCCAGGTTCCGGGCCGCACCCGGGACATGGCCGGGCAGGTCTCAGCCCGCGTCAGGGCGTTTTTCCCCTGCTTCTACGGGGACTGGGATCCGGTTGCCCCCGACCGGCATGGGACAGGTGCCGAACTCGGTAAAGGCGCTGGGATAATTCACTGCCCGGTTGAAGTCCAGGACCACCGCACCGGCTGCCGCTGTGCCGTCCGCGGAAGCACCCTGGCCGGCGGCAGCGTCGCCGTCGGGGGCGGGGAACGTCAGGCTGCGCCACCCGGCCGTAGTGACGCCGTTGGTGCGGTCATGAAAGGTCAGGGTGAGCTTGTCCGAACCGGACGCGCTGACCTGCAGGCGCAGCTCCTCAGTACGTCCCGGCAGGGAAAGCACCACCTCACCCACGGACCGCTGGACCCCGGGGACCAGCGGGTGGGCGGTGTGAATGGCCACATCCACGGGCCGGGGATAGGGCTCGAAGCGTCCGGGAAGGACCCACTGGGGTGCATATCCGTAGACAGGCACTCCGTTGAAGGAAGTCACTACCGGTGATTCCGCATCCCGGGGGCGCACCGCGTACCGCCCGCCGCGCCGGGCCAGCTCCACGACGACGCGGTGACCGCTCCGTCCGCCGAACCGGACCCATAGCAGCGACTCTTCATTGTCCAAAGAAGCCGTAAACCGTCCGTCCACCGGCTCTCCGGTGTCCACAAAAGCCAGACCGTCCCGGGGACCGGCGGCCAGGACCGCGTCGTCGCCGGTCGCGGACCACAGCCCCGGCAGCGTGCCCACGGCAGCGGGGGAGTCCGGAAGCCAGTGGAAACCGGTGAGGCTCAGCCAGCCGTGGTCCTTGCCCAGCTCCGCGTCGCGCCCGTGCCGGAACACTTCCCATTCCCGCCGTGCCGTCACTGCTTCTGCCTGATCCACGAATCCTCCTACGCCCTGCCGATGCCGTCCTGTAGCTGCGGTCCTGAATCAGCATGACCGATCAGCGCGGTGCCGGTCATCTTTGGCGCGGGAACCGGTCTTCCCTGCGAACGGAAACCCTGTGGCCCCGGCGGGACGAAACAGGTGCTGCCCGGGACATGGAAAACTGGAAGGATGCAGCCGCTCGACAAAGTTCAGCCCATTGTCCTGCTCGTGGATAAGTCCGAGCCCGCCGCCCACCGCGATGCCGTGGCGGCCGCCGCCGTGGCAAGCGTGCGGTCCTATGCGGCTACCAGGGAAAGCGCAGCATGGGAGAACTGGCTGTATGGGCGGTTCACCAAGACCGTCCGCCGGGCCAATCCCACTACGTTCGCCCGCCTGGCAGCCGAGGCGCCGTCCGGTCCCGTGTCCGTGGGACGGGCGCAGGCCATTGCCTTTGAACCCGTTACCTACGGGGAGATGCCGAAAAGCCTCAGCAAACTGCAGGTCTCGGGCACGCAGTTGCCCGATGAGCAGCCGGCGCCGCAGCCGGATACTGCGCCCTGCATCATCCTGAACCTGGATCTGGAGATGTCCACCGGCAAGGCTGCGGCGCAGGCAGCCCATGCCCTGCTGTCCTGGTACCTGGCGCTGCCCTTCCCCGAGCAGCTCGCATGGGAAGAAGCCGGCTGGCCGGCCGCGGTCCGCTTCACTCCGGGCTCCCGGTTCACCGAGCTGGCTGCGAGCCCGGAGGCAGGGCCGCTGATTGTGGATGCCGGGATGACCGAGATAGCCCCGGACACCGCCACGGCGTTTGTTGCCCGGGCGGACGCGGGTTCCGCCGCGGCCTCCACCGCCTGAGGGACCGCGTCCGGGGTCCGTGATAGAAAGAGCCGATGAGTGAGACCCAGCGGACACCGGCGAGAAACACCGGACGTGGGCGTCCTCTTCCCTTCTGGATGGTTCTCCTCGCGGTGATCCTCGTGGCAGTGAACCTGCGGCCCGGAGCGTCCTCGGTGGGGCCGGTGCTGGCCGAAGTGCAGGCAGCGCTGGGCCTGGACGCCACGGCTGCCGGGGTATTGACCGCCCTGCCCGGTCTGACATTCGCAGCCGTGGGTGCCTTCGCCGTCGCCCTCTCCCGCAGGACCGGGATCAACGGCGCCGTCCTCCTTGCCCTGGGTGTGGTGGCGGCGGGACTGCTGGTGCGCGCGGTCGTGGGATCAGCCGTGCTGTTTATGCTGCTGACGGTGCTGGCATTTGCGGGCATGGCCATCGGCAACATCCTGGTTCCGGCTTTCATCAAACGCCACGGCGGCCGGAGGCTTCCCCTCCTGAACTCCGTCTACGGCACCAGCCTGGCGCTGGGGGCCACCCTTCCGCTGCTCTTTGGCGGCGTGCTGGCGGGCACGGGCCCGCAGGGCTGGCGGCTGAGCCTGGGGATCTGGGGTGCCGTGGCCCTGTTGGCCTTTATTCCGTGGGTATTCCTGACCTGGCGGGCCGGACGGGACCCCGTTGCCACTGCCCGCAGGACACGGACCGGAGCCAAGATGCGCTCCTCCCGCACCGCCGTCGCCCTCAGCATTTTCTTTGGCGTGCAGTCGATGCATGCCTACGTCCAGTTCGGCTGGGCCGCCCAGATCTACCGTGATGCCGGTCTCGGCCAGGGGCAGGCCGCGCTTATGGCAGCGATCATTGCCGGACTGGGCATTCCCGGCGGGCTGCTGATGCCTGTCCTGGTGGCGCGTTCACCGCGGCTGCGATCCTATATTGCCGGTCTCGGTATCTGCATGGTTGCCGGCTATTCCGGGCTGCTGCTGGCACCGGACACCCTGCCCTGGCTCTGGGCCGTATGCCTGGGTATCGGCGGTTTTGCCTTCCCGACCGCGCTGGCGTTGATCACTGCACGGTCCCGGGAGCCGCAGATCACCGCCCGGCTCTCCGGTTTCATCCAACCGGTGGGCTATCTGCTGGCTGCGCTGGGTCCGTTCGCCATCGGAGCCCTCCACGACATTTCCGGCAGTTGGTCGCTGCCGCTGGCACTGCTGATCGCCTCGGCCGCGGTGATGGTTGGAGCGGGCATGATCGCCGCCGCTCCCCGGTACGTGGATGATGAACTCGACGCAGCCGCAGGAGGACGCTGATCCAGCGCGCCCGGTGTCAACGGAGGTAGGAAGCGCCGTTCACGTCGATGATCGTGCCGCTGGTCCAGATCGGAGCCTCGGTGGCCAGCCACAGGACTGCGGCAGCCACCTCCTCCGGCTCGGCCACGCGGTTGAACGGACTCTGCGCCCGGATGGCGACGCCGCTTTCCCCTTCCAACGCGGGGCGGCCCATCCTGGTGTCCACAAACCCCGGGGCGACGGCGGTGGAGAGAATCCCGTGGGGTGCCAGCGCCACGGCCAGGGACTGGGTCAGGGCGTGCAGTCCGGCTTTGCTGGCCGCGTAGGCCGGCGTCTCGGCTTCGCCGCGGAAGGCACCGCGGGAGCCCACATTTACTATTCGTCCCCCTGAACTGCCCTCAGTGCGGTTGATCAGGTGGTCTGCCATGAGCCAGCTCAGGTTCGCCGGAGCAACCAGGTTCAGCTCCAGGGTGCGCTGCCAGGCCCGCTGCCAGTCGGCATAGGAGGTTCCGGGCAGGGGATGTGACTGGTAGGTCCCGGCATTGTTCACCAGCACATCCAGGCCGCCGAGCTGTTGGACCGCATCGGTGAAAACGCGCTCGCATTCCTCGGCCGATGACAGATCGCCGACGACGACGGCGTGCCCGGTGCCGGGCAGCTCTCCGGCCACGCGGCGGGCCGCCTCGGCATCATGTCCGGCATGGACGGCAATGCGGTGACCGGCTCCGGCAAGCGCGGTTGCAATGGCTGAACCGATGCCCCGTCCGGCGCCGGTGACCAGAATGTGGGTGCTCGTGCGCGGTGTACTCATGCACGCGAGCGTACCGGTCCCCTTTAGCCACAGGTATATGTGACGCCGTCCGAACGCAGACACGGGCTGGTCAGTTGCCCGCCGGCCGCTCGGCTTCCAGCAACCGGATGAGGGTGGCGGCGTCGTAGGGGCCGTGATGCCGCCTGGTCCCGATGAAGAAGGTGGGTGTGCCGTGCAGATCCATGGACTCGGCATCCAGGGCATCATCCAAAACCCGGTTGCGGATGTCCGCGGAGCGCAGGTCCGCCTCGAACCGGTCCAGGTCCAGTCCCAGGGCCTGCGCCGCAGCGAGCAGGTCATCGGGTGCCAGGCGCTCCTGGTGTTCGAAAAGGTAGGCACTGTAGGGAAAGAACTGCCCCTGCCGGTGTGCTGCTTCGGCCGCTTCCGCCGCGGCGACCGCGTGCGGGTGCACCCGTGTCAGCGGCAGGTGACGCCAGACGTACCGCACATCGGAACCAAAGTGCCGGCGCACCTCGGAGATGGTTCCGGTGGCCCTGCTGCAGAACGGACATTCGTAATCACCGTATTCCACCAGGGTCAGCGGCGCGTCCGGATTTCCGGCAACGTGGTCCCGGGAGACGTCGACGGGCCGGGCCAGGACCTGTCCGGGAGGGACGGCGGGGCGCCGTTCAATAATCCTGAAGATGAGGGTGCCCGCGGCGAATGCCAGGACTGATGCGGCCAGGACACCCACGCGGGCTTCGTTCTGCACGGCGGGGTCCGGGATGGCCAGGTCGATGATGAACAGGGAAATGGTGAAGCCGATACCGGAGAGAGCGGATCCGCCGGCGATCCGCCCCAGTGTCAGGCCGGGACCGAACTCGCCGGCACCCCACCGGCGCAGCAGCGCGGACGCACCGAAAATGCCAATGAACTTGCCCAGAACCAGTCCGCAGATGATGCCCCAGACCAGGGGCGAGGTGACGGCGGAGGCCACCGTGGACCGGTCAAGGCGCACGCCCGCGTTGGCGAGGGCGAACAGCGGCAGGATCGCGTAGTTGACGTAGGGGGTGTACGCGGCGTGCAGCCGCTCGTTGATGGAAATGGACTCCCGAAGCCCTGATGCCGCAGCCCGGGCATAGCCCGAACTGGGCGACTGCCGGAAGACCTGTGCCAGCTGCACGGCCTGTTCAACTTCCCGTCGGCCCGGCTGGAAAACGGGAACCAGCAGGGCAATGCCAACACCTGCCAGGGTGGGGTGCACCCCCGACGCGTAGAAGGCCAGCCAGGTGAGTACGGCCAATCCGGCGTAGGCGGGTCCTCGCCCGGCGGGCAGATAACGGGTGCAGTACACGGCGGCCAGCCCGAGCAGGGCCAGCAGCAGGGGCACCCACTGCAGCCGGTCCGTATAGACCAGGGCAATGATGCTCAGCGCTGCGACATCATCCACCACCGCCAGGGTCAGCAGGAAAACCCGCAGCCTGCCGGGGAACCGGGGACCGACAATGGCCAGTGCCCCAAGCAGGAAGGCTGTGTCGGTGGAGATGACCACGCCCCAGGCGGCGGCGTTGCCGGTGCCGGCGGTGAACACCAGGAAAATCACGGCCGGCATCAACAGGCCGGCGGCGGCGGCCGCTACCGGAACTGCGGCCCGGGCACGGTTGGTCAGCTCCCCGAGTGCGAACTCCCTCCGCACCTCCAGACCCACGACAAAAAAGAACACGGCCATCAGTGCATCGTTGACCAGTTCGCGGAAGGTCAGTTCCAGGACCATGCCCCCGGCGCGCAGCTCGGCGGTGGAGTTCCAGAACTCCTCATAGGACGCGGCGAACGGGGCGTTGGCCCAGACCACAGCCAGGACGGTCGCCAGCAGCAGCAGGGCTGCCGGCCGTTTGTCCGCCGAACCACCGCCCGACGGCGCCGCCAGGCTGGCGAGCCGGTCTGAACGGCCGGGCACCGGGTTCCTAGAGCCCCGACGGAGCGGGCTGCACCAGTTTGGCGTGCAGCCGGCCGGCCAGGTCCGTGGTCAGGCCGCCGGCACGCAGCACCCCGGTAATCCCGCCGGACCGCGAGTCGAGAACATCCAGCATGGTCCGCATCGCTGTCGGATGGGCCGCCAGTACGGGATGGTCCAGGGGGATCCCGGTGCCGCCGGCCAGATCGGCGAGCCCCATCCTCCGGTAGACCTCCGGCAAACGCTCCTGGGTTCGGGAATAGTCATCGGCAATGGCGTCGGGGCCGGCGCCCAGAACGGCGAGCAGGGCAGCGGCGAACATACCGGTGCGGTCCTTGCCGGCAGCACAGTGGAACAGCACCGTGCCGGGGGCCTCCGCCACAGCCTCCAATCCCTGAACCAGGGATTCCTTCCGGGCGGTAAACATCTTCGCGTACCACTGGCCCACATGCTCGGGGGTGCGGACGGCAGCAAGGAACTGCCCGGCCAGATCCGGGGGAGCCGCTTCCGTGTCGGTCAGGGGCAGCGCCAGATACCGGACCGGATGATCCGCCGACGGGCCGCGTCCGGTGCGCTGCGCCTCCTGCGCGGAACGCAGATCGATGATGGTGGACAGGCCCGCCGCCACCAGCTCGGCGACCTGGGCGGGCGTGGTGGTCGCGACGTCGTCCGAACGCAGGACAAGACCCGGGCGGATGCGTCCGCCGTGGACCGCAATGCCGCCCAGGTCGCGTAGATTGGCCAGCGGGGCGGGAGCTGGACGGGTTGCTTCGGGCATGGGCTGGTCTTCCTTCCGCGACGGACGTCCGCCTGGCCGCGGCTCGGGCGGCGGGGCGTTGGGACCATCTTAGGGCCGGTGGGTAAAGTGCGCGCCGACACCCGAGTATGAGGCACGGCTCACAGCGAGATAGGGTGAACTGGTCAAGTTCTCTGAAAGGCCCTCTCCATGCACCGTCGCATTGCCCATCCCGGACTCCAGAACCTCGTTATGTCAGCCGAACAGGCCGCGGCCATGATCAGGCCGGGAATGACAGTAGCAATGAGCGGTTTCACGGGGGCTGGGTATCCCAAGGCCGTGCCGGGGGCGCTCGCAGCCCAGATGGAAGCCGCACATGCCAAGGGCGAAGACTTCCAGATCAAGGTACTGACCGGTGCCTCCACCGCGCCGGAACTGGACGGTGTCCTCGCCAAGGCCGGCGGCATGGAACTGCGCCTGCCCTACCAGTCCGATCCCACGCTGCGGAAGCGGATCAACGACGGCGAACTCGAGTACATCGACATCCACCTCGGGCACGTGGCCCAATACACCTGGTTCGGGTTCTACGGGCACGTGGACCTGGCCGTCATCGAGGTGGTCGGCATCAATGAGGACGGCAGCCTCATTCCTTCCTCCTCGGTGGGAAACAACAAGACCTGGATTGAGCAGGCGGATAAGATCATCCTCGAGGTGAACAGCCAGCAGCCCGAGGCCATGGACGGCATGCACGATGTCTACTACGGCACTGCACTGCCGCCGCACCGCAAGCCCATCATGCTGGTAAACCCGGATGACCGGATCGGTGAACCGTACCTGCGCCTGGACCCGGAAAAAGTCATTGCCGTGGTGGAAACCGACGCCCCGGACCGGATGACTCCCTTTGCCGCGCCGGACGAGACCTCCCAGCAGATTGCCGGGCACCTGCTGGACTTCTTCGAAAGTGAGATCAAAGCCGGACGGCTGACGGATAAGCTGCTGCCGCTGCAGTCAGGGGTGGGCAACATTGCCAACGCCGTGCTGGCCGGGCTTTCCACCGCGGGCTACACCGGACTCACCGCGTACACCGAGGTGATCCAGGACGGCATGCTGGAGCTGATCCGCGACGGCGTCATCCGCGTGGCTTCGGCAACTTCCTTCTCGCTGAGCCCGGCGGGCATCGAAGAGTTCAACTCCAACATCGACTTCTACCGGAAGCGGATCATCCTGCGCACCCAGGAGATTTCCAACCATCCGGAGCTGATCCGCCGGCTGGGCTGCATCGCCATGAACGGCATGATCGAAGCGGACATCTACGGCAACGTGAACTCCACCCATGTGGCCGGCACCGCCATGATGAACGGCATCGGCGGCTCCGGAGACTTTGCCCGCAACGGTTTCCTCTCGGCCTTTATGTCCCCGAGCACGGCCAAGGGCGGCAAGATCTCCGGCATCGTGCCCATGGCAGCCCACGTGGACCACACCGAGCACGACACGATGCTTATCATCACCGAGCGCGGCCTGGCGGATCTGCGCGGTCTCTCGCCCAAGCAGCGTGCCCGCACGATCATCGAAAAGTGTGCCCATCCGGACTTCCAGCCCCTGCTGCAGGACTACTTCGAGCGTGCCAGCCGGGAGAGCTTCGGCAAGCACACCCCGCACCTGCTCGATGAATCCCTGTCCTTCCACCACCGTTTCGTGGAAACCGGCACCAGCCTGCCGGCAACGGCAGGCCTCTAGGCGATAGGCTGCGCGGCGGGTCAGCTCCCGCCGCGCAGCCGGTCCAGTTCGCGGCGGTCCCGCTTGGTGGGACGGCCGGCACCGCGGTCCCGGACCGGAATCCCGAGTGCGGGGACGGCCGGGCGCGGCGGGGTATGGTCCACGAAACAGTGCGATGCCGCCTCGGCCCCCACCCGCTTGCTGATCAGCTGGCGGACCTCCAGGATCCGTTCAAAGCCCGGCTGGCGCACCCTGATGCTGTCACCGGGTTGCACGGCGTGCGCCGCCTTGGCAGGGCTGCCGTTCAGCCGGACATGGCCGGCACGGCAGGCCGCCGTCGCGGCGGACCGGGTTTTATAGGCGCGTATCGCCCACAACCAGGCGTCGAGCCGGACAGTTTTGGAAGTGCTTGCTGGAATGCTCATGGAGCCTCCGAGTCTAACCAAGTCCGCGCAGCTTGGCAGCGTCCTCCAGCGACTGCTGCTGCTGCGGCGTGACCACGCTTCCCTCCACCGCCCCCGCCGCGGGCGGGGCAAAGCTGCCCGCATCCTGCCCGCCGGCAAGCATCCTGCGCACCTCAGCGGGTGTGTAGGGAACGGGAACCCGGGTATGCGCCACCGCGTGGCAGGTGGGGCAGAGCGGCACCAGATCGGACACCGGGTCCAGTTCGTACCGCGCGGACAGGTCTGTTCCGGGGACCAGATGATGGATCTGCAGCACATGGTCCGTCCCCGGACCGTAGCGCTGCCGGGGCACCAGCCCGCAGGCGGCGCAGGAGCCGCCGTGAAAGGCCAGGCATACCCGGCGCGCGTCCGGGTCATGTTCATAGCGGTTTACCGGCCGCGCGGAGCGGGCCCCCGGGTCCACTGTGCCGGGCAGGGGCGCCAGCGGGTCCGCCTGGCCTCCCGGTTCCAGCGAATCCAGATGATTTGACCACGCGCGCCGCAGTGCCGGAAGGCTTGCCGCCGGAACCGTTCCTCCGGTCCGGCCAGCGGACCAGTCAACGCGGGGCACGGAGCTCCGGAGATCGCTCACCGGCAGGTGTTCCCCCAAAGGGAGCAGCAGGTCATAGCGGATCTCCCCGGCCGCGGGTTTTTCCGATGCCGTCCCTTGCGGGGCATTCACTTCATCAGGGATGAACCCATGCCCCAGCAGCCCGTCGCCAAGGCTGCCTCCGGCGGTCAGCAGCCACACCTCGGTGCCCGGAGCAGCGGGCGCCGGCAGGTTCTGCGAGGGGAGGTAACGGCTGGAATACCCTCCAGTGGCGGCCACGGCGGCGACGGCCGGCCCATAGCCTCCCGCCCAGAAGTCCGGCCTGCCGGCATCCCAGACCAGCAGGACGGAGTGCACCGCTAGCGTGGCTGGTAAGTCAGGCAGTCGGCCAGTTCCGCTCCCGGCCCCACCCGTACATCGTGCGCATCACACATCAGGTGGTTGTTGAATGCACACTCGTTCCGCTGGCACGCGCCCACCTGGGCCAGGACCTTCGGCAGGCCGCCGGTTGCGGAGGTATCGATGAAGGTCGAGCAACTCGCGTGGTCACGTGTTCCGCCCACGGTAATCGCGTAGGCGGTGCAACCGTCGTGGTTGAAGTCGCAGTTCGAAACGGTGCAGTTCTGCACATGGGCAACATGATCGGTCATGATTCCTCCAACGGGTTTTTCCGGTGTGGCGGGTTCTCGTTCCGTGCCTGGCTTTCGAACGTACCACCGCGGCAGCCGAATAATTAGAGCGAATTTGCTGCACCTATTTCCCGCCCGGGCACGGTCAGGAGTCGAAGGGGGTGCGACGTCGTTTTGTTGTCCGGCGGCAGGGTTGGGTACAACGGGAGTATGACCGCAACGCAGGCCGGGCCGGTGGCCAACCACATCCGCAGCAGAGCAGAAGCGGAGGGCCTGGTTCTGGATGCCGCCCAGCTGGCGGCACTGCCGGTGCTGGCCGCTGCCGCCGCCGCAGCCCAGTCCCCGGACCCGGCACCCGGTTCCGCTTCGGTGTATCTGTGGGGTCCGCCCGGTCGGGGTAAAACCTGGCTGCTGGATGCGCTGTATGACGGCGTTGATATTCCGGACAAACGCCGGCTGCATTTCCATGACTTCTTCCGCGAACTTCACGAGCGGGTTTTCGAAGGCTACGGAACCTCCGGCTACCGGAAGGACTCCGCGTTTGCCGCGGCACTGGAGCAGATGCTGGGGTCGGTGCGGCTGCTTTGTTTCGATGAATTCCACGTCAATGACCCGGCGGACGCCGCATTTATCACCCGGATGCTGCGCACGGTGCTGGACCGCGGGATTGTCCTGGCAGCCACCTCCAACTACGCACCCCGGGAGCTGCTGCCGGACCCGATGTTCCACCATCTGTTCGAACCGGGCATCGCCATGATCACCGAGCAACTGCAGGTCCTGGCCTTGGACGGTGAGATGGATTACCGCCAAAGGCCGCGGGAAGGGACCGGTGACGGGTTCGCCGCCGGGCACCACCTGCGCACTGGTGACACGGACCTTCTGGCGTCGGCGGGCCTGGTGCCGCCCGGGCCGGAAGAAGCGGTGACGCTCACCCCCGGCAGCCGGGCGCTCAGGGCCCTGCGCGCTGCGTCAGGCCAGCTGTGGTTCGACTTCGAGGATCTCTGCCATGCCCAGTCGGCCACCTCGGACTACCTGCAGCTCTCCCGTACCTACCCTCACTGGGTGATCTCCGGAGTTCCGTCCACCGCGGGTTCCCACCCCTACGGCTGGCAGCGGTTCGGAAACGCAGTGGACGTTCTTTACGACGCCGGCTGCCGGCTGGACGTTATCGGGCTGCCGGACTATTCCGGCGTGTTCCCCGGAACGGCGCACCCCACGGATCTGGCCAGGATCAGGAGCAGGTTCGGGATGTTGCGGCGCTTGCCGCAGGAAGCGGACTAGGCGTCCGTCTCCGCCGTCTCCAAAGCCTCACTGAGCTTCTGCCGGGCCTTTTCCGCAGCCCGCCGCGCGGCCCGGACCGTGCGCCGGGCGTTGTCCCGAACACGCTCCAGCTTGCCGGACTGCCGGTCCACGGCGGCGACATCCCGCTCCAGTGCCCGGATCCGTTCGCGTAACTCATCAATTTCGTCGGTGAGGTCATCCCGCCGGCCCGCCGTTTCTTCGACCTCCCGCTGGGCGGCGTCGAGGGCGTCCTGTGCCTTCTGCTCACCGGCCTCCGCCTCGTCGAGATCCTGCCGGGCTTTTTCCACGGCACGTTCGGCCGCAGCCGCCCGTCGGCGCCGCGCGGCGGCACTGCCCGCTCCGGAGCCTTTCCCGGTGGTGCCGCTGTCCGCCGTCCCGGCTGCCGTTCTGTGTCCCCGTCCGGGACGGAACCGGTCCCCGCGGTCCACCGAGCCTGCATCCGCCACGGCATCATGAAGGTCCACGTCTTCCCAGCCGCTGGCCTGGAGGGAACGGACCAACTGGCCGCTGGCCACGGCGTCAGAGGCAGCAGCATCCGCCATCGCCGCCCACAGCGTCTGTTCGGCTTCGGCGGCGATACCCTCGCTCACCGGGTGGTCCAGCTCGGCGGCCAGGTCCCGCGCATCCCGGATGATCGCCCGCAGCAACCGCTGGCGTTCAACACTGAGCCTGCGGAGCTGCTTCTGGTCCAGGTCCTCCTGCGCCTCGCGCAACGCCGCGCCGAGCTCAAGGACTCCGTCCAGTTCCTCCCGGCGCCGGTGGGCCAGCAGGTTTACCAGCCACGCGGCCATCGAGGGTTTGGGCAGCCGTTTGATGTGCTGGGCGAGATCCTTCCGGCCTTCCCGTCCCGCCGCAGCGGACCGGGCATTCCGGGCGGCCGTGAACTCCGAGGGCAGCAGCGCGTAGAGCTCTGCGATGACCTCGCGCAGCTCCGGAGTTCCCTGCGGATCCTTCGCAGGCGAACTCACCCCAGAACTCCGAACCGTCCCAGCGCCACCAGCAGGGACAGGACCATGAGGATAGCCGCCAGAGCGATGCGGTTCCGTTCGCCGCGGCGCACGTGGACAAAGATGGCCAGGGCCATCAGCACGGTCAGCCCGGAAGCGGCCAGAGGAGTCAGTACGGGGAGGGTCCCGGTCGCTTCGGGAACAACCAGTCCCACGGCAGCCAGAACTTCCACTATGCCGATGAGTTTTACTGTGGCCGGCGGGAAATCCTCCGGCCAGCGCAGGTTTTCGGCCAGCCGTTTATGGCGCTGGGTAATCTTCATAAAACCGACGCCGGCAAAAAGTAACGCCAGAACCAGCTGGACGAGCCATAGGACCAGAGACAGCATGGATGGGCGACTTTCTTGGTAAAAGGTCAGGGGCGGCGCAGAAAGGGCGGTGAAACCATAACAACCCAAGCATGGTCCGCACCCCGGGAACTTCGCAATAACGGGCGTGGCGCGGCCGCCGAGGCCGAATCCGCAATGAGCCGCATTCAGGCTCGCAGGGTGCCGGGAACGGCAGTGCTGGAGCGCACCATGAACTCCGTGGGATAAAACCCCGACTCCCAGACCGGATCCGTCGGTTCGTTCTGCATCAGTGCGAGGACGGCCGCCACCGCGGCGGCACCCTGCCCCGCCGGGTTCTGGCCGATGGTGGTGAGGCCGAACACCTCGCCCATGTCATGCCCGTCGATGCCGATCACCGAAAGATCCTCCGGCACCCGCAGGCCAAGTTCACGGGCTGCCTGGATGGCTCCCACCGCAATTTCATCCGCGGCGCAGAAGATCGCCGTCGGCCGCACATCCGGGCGGGCAAGGAGGGCCTTGGCCGCCCGGAATCCGCCCGCAACGGAGAACTCGGCGCTGGAGATCCAGCTTGCCTCCGGAGTCAGCCCGGCTTCCCGCATGGCGGATTCGTAACCGTTGCGCCGGGTGCCGCCCAGCTGGAAATCCCGCTCCAGCTCCTCGCCGCCGCCAATGTGTGCAATGCGGGTGTGTCCGAGGGAGATCAGGTGCCTGGTGGCCAGGGAGGAGATGCCGGCGTCGTCCACGCGGATGGTGGGGGTGCCCGGCAGCGGCCCGCCGATGGCCACGATGGGCTTGTCAACGGCCCGCAACTGCGCCAGTTCCTCCTCGGTCAACCGCAGGGCGACGGTAATCACTGCGTCCACCCGCTTGCGTCGGAGCATCTCGGTGAGCACGCTTTCCCGATGGCCGGGCCCGTCGCTGGTGTTGTACAGCGTCAGGTCATAGCCTGCCTCGATCAGCGCCGAGGCCGCTCCTTCCAGGACCTGGGCAAAGTACCAACGGCCGACGCTGGGCATCACCACACCCACATTGCGGGTCCGGCCCGAGGCGAGGGAGGAGGCGTTGTAGGAAATGACAAAACCGAGTTCCTCGGCAGCCCGGAGTACCCGGCGGCGGGTCGCCTCCGACACTGCGCCGTTGCCGCTGAGGGCGCGGGAAACGGTCGCGGAGGAGACGCCGGCATGAGCGGCTACCTCTTTGATTCCTGGCAAGGTTTCCCTCTTCTACTCGTTGCGGGCAGCGGCTAGCTTAGCCGAACCCAGGCACTGTTGTCGGGGAGCAGGAAACCGTCATGGACCGCACCGTTCCGGCTGCAGGCAATGAGTTCGCCCTGGGGCAGGGGGACTGCGTCGCCGCCCATGTTCATCAGGGCCGCGACGTCTCCATTAACGAAGGCAAGCACGCATTCGGGGTATCCGGTGAGCCAGGCGAGGGACCCGTTGCCCAGATCCAGCTTCCGCCGCAGATCAAGGGCCGTCCGGTAGAGGTTGAGGGTTGAGTCGCGGTCCTGCCGCTGGACGTCCCGCGCCAGGTGCTGCCACTGATCCGGCTGCGGGAGCCAGGAGGCGCCGGCATCGCTGAAGCCGAGTGCGGGCGCCTCCGACGTCCACGGGAGCGGAACGCGGCAGCCGTCGCGGCCCAGGCGTTCTCCGCCGGTGCGGTGGAAGGTGGGGTCCTGGCGGAATTCGTCCGGCAGCTGGGTGTGGTCCGGCAGTCCCAGTTCCTCGCCCTGGTAGAGGTAGACGCCGCCGGGCAGGCCCAGCATCAGCAGCGTGGCTGCCCGGGCACGGCTGATGCCCAGCCCATGGTCCGGCTGCGGGTCAGCGGCACCGATCCCGTCGCCGGGACGGTCCTGATGGTGGGTGATACCGAAGCGGCTGACATGGCGGACTACGTCGTGGTTGGAGAGCACCCACGTGGTGGGCGCGCCGACCTGGTCAAAGGCCCGCAGGGAGGACTCGATGACGTGGCGCAGTGCCGGGGCGTGCCAGGGGTGGTGGAGGTAGGCGAAGTTGAAGGTCTGGTGCATCTCATCGGCGCGGACCCAGTCGGTCAGGCGTTCGATCGGGTCGATGGTCGCCTCGGCGCAGAGCACCCGGTCCCCGTCGTAGGAGTCCAGGATTTTCCGCCAGGACCGGTAAATGTCGTGGATGCCGGGCTGGCCGAACATCGGGGCCTCGGAGCCGGGGAAGCCCTCGGAGGAGGACCCGTCGGCGCGTCCGCCCCAGTCCGGCAGTCCGGACTTCTTGATCAGGGCGTGGGCGACGTCCACCCGGAAGCCGCCCACGCCGCGGTCCAGCCAGAACCGCAGGATGGCTTCGAACTCGGCGTGCACGGCCGGGGAGTCCCAGTTGAAGTCCGGCTGGGAGGAGTCAAAGAGGTGCAGGTACCACTGTCCGGGGGTGCCGTCGGGTTCGGTGATGCGGGTCCAGGCCGGTCCGCCGAAGTGGGACTGCCAGTTGTTGGGCGGGTTTTCTCCGTGCTCGCCGGTGCCGTCGCGGAAGATGAACATGTCCCGTTCGGGTGAGCCGGGGCCGGCGGCGAGGGCGGCCTGGAAGAGGGCGTGGGCGTCGGAGCAGTGGTTGGGGACCAGGTCCACGATGACGCGGATGTGGTGGCGGCCGGCTTCGGCGATGAGGGCGTCGAAGTCTTCCAGGGTGCCGAAGATCGGGTCCACGGAGCAGTAGTCGGCGACGTCGTAGCCGGCGTCCTTCTGCGGGGAGCGGTAGAAGGGGGAGAGCCAGACGGCGTCGATGTCCAGTTCGGCCAGGGCGGGCAGTTCTGCGGTAATGCCCTGCAGATCGCCGATGCCGTCCCCGTTCAGGTCCCGGAAGGAGCGCGGGTAGATCTGGTAGATCACCGATGAGCGCCACCATTCACGGTCTTCGGACGACGGATGAACGAGGGAGAGGGCCGAAGAATCGTCAAGTACAGAACTGAGCATGCCCACATCCTAGGGCGTATGCGCCGCAAAAATGCAAACGCTTCCATTTCGTTTCCGCGGGTGTCGTTTTTGGCGATCAGAACCCTTGTTCGCAGGCGTGCGTCGTGCCAAGATGCTCAGCATACTGACCAGCCCTTCGCACCTGAGAGACGCATGTTGGACGGATTGTATGCACGCGCTTACACTGACCTGTGTCGTAGCTCGCATCCGTAGTGCCCGGGCAGGGTCCCGTGCTTCTCCGGCGGCGTTCATTTCCCCCTAACCGGGGTCCAAACAGAAGAGGTTCACCAATGAAGGTGCACACAACAGGTACGCCGGCCATGCGCCGTCGTACTTTTGCTCTCGGTGCCGTATCGGTCACCGCTGCTCTTGTTCTCTCGGCCTGCGGAGGCGGCGACGCTGCCGACTCCGACTCCGATGCCAAGGATCTTGCCTCAGGCGGCGCCACCACGCTGACGATGTGGGTGGATGCGGAACGCTCCCCGGCGCTGACCGACGTGACCGCCAAATTCAAGGAAGACACCGGAATCGAGGTCAAGCTGGTCACCAAGGACTTCCAGCAGGTCTCGGATGACTTCATTACCCAGGTGCCCACGGGCAAGGGACCGGACCTGATTGTCGGTCCGCATGACTGGGTTGGAAAGTTTGTCCAGAACGGCGTGATTGCTCCGATCGAACTCGGTGACAACGCGGACAAGTTCCAGGACGCCGCCGTCCAGGCCATGACCTATGAAGGCAGCACCTACGGAGTTCCGTACTCGATTGAAAACATCGGCCTGCTGCGCAACGCGGACCTGGTCCCGGAACCGGCAGAGACCATGGATGAAGTCATCGCCAACGGCAAGCAGGCCGTGGCCGAGGGCAAGGCGGAGTTCCCGTTCCTAGTGGGGCTGGACCCCAAGCAGGGCGATCCGTACCACCTCTACCCGTTCCAGACCTCGCTCGGAGCGCCCGTCTTCGGCACCGATGAGAGCGGCAGCTACGACGCGTCCAAGCTGGAACTGGGCAACCCGGGCGGCGCCGAATTCGCGGCAAAGCTGAAGCAGTGGGGTGAGAGCGGCGAAGGCATCCTCAACTCCAGCATCACGCCGGACATCGCCAAGGAAAAGTTCAGCGCCGGTGCATCCCCGTACTTCCTGACCGGGCCCTGGAATGTCCCGGATGCCGAAGAAGCAGGCATCAACCTGGTAGTGGACCCGATCCCCACCGCCGGCCCGAACCCGGCTCAGCCCTTCGTGGGCGTCAATGGCTTCTTCATCAGCGCCAAGAGCCAGAACGCCCTGGCCGCCAACGAGTTTGCGCTCAACTACCTCAGCACCGAGGCGGTGCAGGACGAAATGTTCAAGGCCGGCGGACGGCCGCCTGCCCTCACGGCGTCCTTCGAGAAGGCAGCCTCCGATCCCGTCGTGGCGGCCTTCGGTGAGATCGGCATCAACGGCGTTCCGATGCCCGCGATTCCGGAAATGGAACAGGTGTGGGCCGATTGGGGCGGCACGGAGCTTGCCCTGATCAAGGGCCAGGGCGACCCTGCCGAGTCCTGGGCCACCATGGTCTCCAACGTCCAGTCCAAGATCAGCAAGTAGGTCGGCGCGGGGCAACCTGCACTCATCCGGCGGCGGAGTGCCGCCGTCCGGCGCGCACCGGGGCGCGGCATCATGCCGCGCCCCGGTCGGCGCCCGTTCAAGGAGAACACAAGATGGTTGATCAGCTGGACAAGCCGGTAAACACTGCCGGCGCCGGTGCCGGACGTAGGCCGCGGCCCGGGCGGGCAGCACGGAGCGATTCACTCGGCGGCACCCTGGCCAAGATTATTCTGCTCGGCATCACCGATGCCTTTGCCGTGTACGTGCTGATAGCGCTGTTCCTGAATGAAAAGTGGGCGGTCCTGACCGTGGCCGCCCTGGTCACCGTCCTGATCAACTGGATTTATCTGCGGCGCGGTGGCCTGCCCGCCAAATACCTGGCTCCGGGAGTCCTCTTCCTGGCGGTGTTCCAGGTGTTCGTGGTGGCCTACAGCGGGTATGTCGCCTTCACCAATTACGGCGACGGACACAACAGCACCAAGGCCGACGCCGTGTCGGCAATCCAGATGACGGCGCAGAAACGCGTGCCGGATTCCCCTTCCTACCGGATCACCGTGGTGGAAAAGGACGGGACGCTGGCCATGCTGGCAACGGATCCGGACGGAACCGCTGAACTTGGCGGCGCGGACGAACCCCTCGAGGAAGTCACTGCGGAAAAGGACGCCTCCGGCAAGGCCGTGGCCGTTGACGGATATGACACCCTGCAGTTCTCCGAGCTGCTGCAGCGGCAGGACGAGATCCTGGCACTCACCGTCCCGTTCTCCGAGGACCTGGACGACGGCACGCTCAAGACTTCCGACGGCGCCACGGCCTACGTCTTCAAACCGTCCCTCGTGTACGACGAGGCCGCCGGAACCTTCACCGACTCCGAGAGCGGAAAGGTCTACTCCGACATCGGGGAAGGCGCCTTTGTGGCGGAGGACGGCGAGCGGCTGCCGACCGGCTGGAAGATCAACGTCGGCTTCGACAATTTCGCCCATGCCTTCAGCGACCCCGACCTCCGCGGTCCGCTGGTTGCCGTCATCATCTGGACCTTCACCTTCGCCGTCATGTCCGTGCTGCTGTGCTTCGGGCTGGGGCTGTTCCTGGCCATCACCTTCAACCACGCCACCCTGCGTGGAAAGCGGATCTACCGCACCATCATGATCCTGCCCTATGCCTTCCCGGCCTTCCTTGCCGGGCTCGTCTGGTCCGGAATGATGAACCAGGACTTCGGTTTCATCAACAACACATTCTTCGGCGGCGCCGACATTCCCTGGCTCAGCGACCCCTGGCTCGCCAAGGCGAGTGTGCTGTTGGTCAACACCTGGCTGGGCTTCCCCTACATGTTCCTGGTCTGCACCGGCGCCCTGCAGTCGCTGCCGGAGGAAGTCAACGAGGCCGCCCGCATGGACGGCGCATCGGCCTGGCGCATTTTCCGCTCCATCAAACTGCCGTTGCTGCTGGTCTCGACGGCGCCGTTGCTGATTTCGACCTTCGCCTTCAACTTCAACAACTTCAATGTGATCTTTATGCTCACCGGCGGCGGGCCGCGCTTCGAGGACACCTCCATGGACATCGGGGCAACCGACCTGCTGATCACGCTCGTCTACAAGGTCGCCTTCGGGCAGGGCACCGGGCGCGACTACGGGCTGGCCAGCGCGCTGGCCGTGCTGATCTTCATCATCGTGGCCATCATTTCCGCGGTCAGCTTCCGGCAGACCAAGGCACTGGAAGAAGTTAACTCATGACCAACCTGCAGACGCTTGGCAAGTCCACGCCCCGCCCCGCCGAACCCGCGCCGGTGAAGCGCGCATCAGCCGGTGCCTGGCTCAAGGAGAAGGGCTGGCGGCACCTGGTGGGCCTGGTCATGGGCGCCTTTGCGCTGCTGCCGCTGGTCTATGTGCTCTCCGCCGCCCTCAGCCCCACCGGAACGCTCGTCTCCACCAACGGGCTTTTCGCAACGGTCTCCTTCGATAACTTCACGGCGCTTTTCTCCGACCCGCAGAAACCCTTCGCCAAATGGTTCCTGAACACGCTCGTCATTGGACTGGTCACCAGCATCGGCACCGTCTTCCTGGGCGCCCTGGCTGCCTACTCGTTCTCCCGCATGCGTTTCCGCGGCCGGCGGATGGGCCTGCTGAGCCTTATGCTGCTGCAGATGTTCCCGCAGATGCTCGGCGTCGTCGCGATCTTCCTGCTGCTCAGCGGCATTTCCGACGTCGTTCCCTGGCTTGGACTGGGCAGCCAGATCGGCTTGATCATGGTCTATCTGGGCGGTGCGCTGGGGGTAAACACCTACCTCATGTACGGGTTCTTCAACACGGTGCCGGTGTCGCTGGATGAAGCAGCCCGGATTGACGGCGCAAGCCACATCCAGATCTTCTTCACCATCATCCTGCGCCTGGTCACGCCCATCCTGGCCATCGTCGGGCTGCTGTCCTTCATCACGGCCACCGGAGAGTTCCTGATCGCCTCCATCGTGCTCAATGACCCGGATACCCAGACCCTCGCCGTCGGACTGTATTCGTTTGTGGGCGACAACCAGTCCCGGACCTGGGGAGTGTTCTCCGCCGGCGCGGTACTGGCGGCACTGCCGGTGATGGCCCTGTTCCTGTTCCTGCAGCGCTACATCACGTCCGGACTGATTGCCGGATCGGTCAAGGGCTGACCGCTCAGAAACCGGCCACGGGCCGGGGCCGGTAGGCCTCTTCAAGGGCCGCGTATTCCTCTTCGGTGAACCGGATCTCCAGTGCCTGGATGTTCTCATCCAGGTGGGCCGCGGCGGTGGCGCCGATCAGCGGGGAGGTGACCACCGGGTTGGCCAGGACCCAGGCCAGCGCCACCTGGGCACGGGTGGCGCCGAGTCCCTCGGCCACGTTGCCGACGGCGTCTACGATGCGGTGGTCCGTCTCCTCATTGCCGCGGTAGAGCTCATGGCCCTGCTCATCCAGGTCCTGCCGGGGCGTCCTGGCGCCCCACGGCCGGGCCAGCCGGCCGCGGGCGAGCGGGGAGTAGGGCAGCGCGCCGATTCCGCGGTCCGCACACAGCGGGAACATTTCCCGTTCCTCCTCCCGGTACAGCAGGTTGTAATGGTCCTGCATAGTGACAAACGGTGCCCAGCCGTGCTGCTCCTGCAGGCTCAGTGCCGTGGCGAACTGCCAGGCATACATGGACGAGGCGCCCAGGTACCGCACCTTGCCGTCCCGGACCAGCTGGTCCAGGGTCTGCAGTGTTTCTTCCAACGGGGTGTTTCTGTCCCAGCGGTGCACCTGGTACAAATCGATGTAGTCCGTCCCCAGACGCCGCAGGCTCTGTTCCACCTGCCAGATAATGTGTTTCCGGGACAAGCCCCACCCATTGGGTCCAGGCCCCATTTCGCCGTGGACCTTGCTGGCAATCACCACCTCGTCCCGGCGGCAGTATTCAGCGATGGCGGCGCCCAGGATTTCCTCGCTGTGCCCCGCTGAGTAGACGTTGGCAGTATCGAAGAAATTGATGCCCAGCTCCACGGCATGCCGCAGCAGGGAGGTGGCTTCCTGCTCGCGCAGAGTCCAGTTATGGGCTCCGCGGCCAGGGTCCCCGAAGCCCAGGCAACCCAGCCCGATGGCAGAGACCATCGCCCCCGATCTGCCCAGTCTGGCGTACGTCATCGCACTCATCAGCCAAGCCTCCGCCCAGGTTGTCTCCGCGGTCCACTCACCGGTGATGCTACCCGCGACGCACCGGGCAGGATAGGTCCGGGGGAGCCTGGGCCAGGGTAAGGCCCGGTGACGCCCGGGGGCTCCCGAATGCTGCCGCCGCGGCCCTATACTTGCCCACATGGTCACCGAAGCAGGTACCACACCCCGGGTCTGCTACACCGTCGGCGAAGCGGTGGTTTTCCCCGCGCTGCATCAGCTGCCCGGTGTGGCACGTGTGGCCGGACCGCGCACGGCGCACAGGTCCGAAACCCGGTATGACACCCCGGACGGAGCGCTGGGCCGGCACGGAGTCAGGCTGGGTTCGGTCACCGACGATCACGGTACGTACTGGTACCGAACCGATCCGGACGAGGGCGCCGGGGCAGCCTTTGCACAGACGGTGCCCGGCACCGAAGCGGATCCCGGACAGCTGGTGCCGGCCGCACTGCTCGAGCACCTCCTGGGCATAGTCCGGGGGCATGCACTGGTGCCGGTGGAAACGGTGCTCATCCAGTCGGTGGAATATGAGCTTGCGGACGGTGCCGGACTGGCCGCGGGCACGGTGACCGATGAATCCCGTTATGCCCTGCTCCCCGGCGCGGAAGCAGGTGCCCCGACGGCCCGGATCTGGTGCGCCGAGGGGCTCTCCGGGCCCGCCCTGCACGCAGCCGGAACCTTGTTTCAAAATGCCGGCGCCGTAGTGGCGGGGCCGGACGGGGTCCCGGACGCGGAACGTGGAACGGCGGCCCGCGGGGAGCCGGAGACTCCTGCAGCCGGCGATGACCCGGTGGGAACGCTGTTGGTGCAGTACCTGCGCAGACAGTATCGGGAGCTGCTGCACCACGAGCCCCGGGTGCGCCGGAACGACGCAGACGGCGTGCACAAGATGAGGGTCGCCACTCGGCGGCTCCGCTCGGCACTCTCGAGTTACCGCTCCACGATGCAGCCGGAACCGGCACGTTCGCTGCGCGGTGAACTGCGCTGGCTGGCGGGAGTCCTCGGTGACGCCCGGGATGCCCACGTGATGCGGCACCGGCTGAAGGAGTTGATTGCCGGTGAACCCGGGGAGCTGGTGATGGGCCCGGTGAGTGCCCGGGTGGATGAAGAGCTGCTGCATGACTACCGCCAGGCTTACGGGCGCATCCTTGAGGCACTGAACTCGGAACGGTATTTCCGCCTCCTGGACGGTGTGGAGGCACTGGTGGGCGGTCCGCCCTGGACCGAAACCGCAGATCGGCCGGCCGCCCCCACGGCGGCCGCCATGATCCGGCACGACCGTAAACGGCTGCGCCGACGGGTGAAGCAGGCGCGAGGACTGGCCGGTGAGGAACACTCGGAGGCGCTGCACGAAGCACGCAAGGACGCCAAGAAGCTGCGCTACGCCGCCGAGGTCTGGGAGGCCGTGCAGCCGGTGGAGGCCAAGGTGATGGTGGACGCCGCGGAACACCTGCAGAAGATCCTCGGGGAACACCAGGACAGCGTTGTGACCCGGCAATACCTGCGCCGGATGGGGGCGTCAGCGACCGCCGCAGGGGAAAACGGCTTCACCTATGGCCGGCTGCACGCGTTGGAACAGGCGAACGCCGCGGCGGCACAGGAGCGGTTTGCCCATGCCTGGCAAGGTTTCCCGTCCAGCCCGTAGCCGGGCGGCACCACGAAGGGATCAGGATGGACTCGCCATGGGCGCCGCTGCGGCGGCGAATGTTCCTCATCCTTTGGGTGGCGCAGCTGGGCTCCAACATCGGCAGCTGGATGCAGACCGTGGGAGCGCAGTGGTACCTGGTGGAGAACAGCGACAATCCCGCCCTGGTGTCGCTGGTGCAGACAGCCAACCTGGCACCGTCCCTGTTGCTCGGCCTGATCGCCGGAGTGCTGGCGGATGCCTTCAACCGGCGCAGGCTGATCCTGGGGGCAAACCTTTTTGCCGCAGGTGCTGCAGCTACCCTCACCGTGGTGGCAGCCCTGGGACTGCTGAACCCTGATTCGCTGCTGCTCTACACCTTCCTGATCGGCTGCGGGATGGCATTGAGCGCACCGGCGTGGCAGGCGATCACGCCGGCGCTGGTGCCGCGCAAAGAGGTCCAGGCGGCCTCGGCGCTGGGCAGCGTGGCGGTGAACACCGCCCGTGCCGTTGGCCCGGCCATCGCGGGGCTGCTGGTGGCCCTCGTCGGCCCGGCATTCGTTTTCGGACTCAATGCCCTCTCCTTCATCGGCACCGCAACAGCCATCTACCTCTGGCGCGCTCCGACCCAGGACTCGGCTGAGCGGGAGCACATGCGCGAGGCGCTCGCCGCAGGCATGCGCTACATCCGGGCGGCTCCGCGGATCCGGCGGATCCTGCTGCGCAACGGGCTCTTTATGTTCCCGGCCAGCTCCCTGTTTGCCCTCCTGCCCATCGCCGTCAACGGGCATTTGGGCCTCGGCTCCACCGGCTACGGTCTGCTGCTCGGCGCGCTGGGCGCCGGGGCCATCCTGGGGGTGCTGCTTCTGCCGGCGGCACGTAGGATTTTCAGCGCCAACGCTCTGCTCGGGATCAGTTCCGTGGTTTTTGCCGCTGGTGCCTTCGCCGCCGGTTACTGGCCTCCCGCTGCGGTTGCCCTGCTCCTGGTACTCGGCGGGATCGCCTGGATCTTTACGTTCTCCACGCTCAACGCCGCCATGCAGCTGACCCTGCCCGAATGGGTGCGTGCCCGCGGCCTGTCCGTCTACCTCATGATCTCGGCCGGCTCGCAGGCCGTCGGCGCCATGTTCTGGGGATCCGGTGCCACCGGTGCCGGCTACGCACCCACCCTGGCGTTCGCCGCCGTCGTCCTGGCCCTGTCCGGTGCCAGCGTGCTGGTGCTGCCGCTGCTGCCCGGGACAGGCCGGCTGGACCGCAGCGTTGCCGCGGCACCGAACCTGGACCTGGATGTTCCGGAGGAACCGAAACCCGATGCCGGTCCGGTGACCGTCCTGATCTCCTACGATGTCCCGGCGGACCGCAGCGATGCCTTCATCTCGGCGATGCACGAGGTGCGGCTTACCCGGATGCGCACCGGAGCCACGGCTTGGGAGCTGGTGCATTCCATCACGGAGGAGGAACAGTTCCGGGAAATCTATGACGTGCCGACCTGGCGGGAATACCTGCGCCAGGAGCAGACCAGGACTACGGGGGAGGACAGGCGGCTTATCCAGGAAGCCTGGGACCTGACCGATGCGGAACCCCGGGTGCGCTGGTTCTTGCCTGCACCGGCCTGAGGCCCGGCCCGGGTTTCGGTCCGCCGGCAATGCAACGGATAGACTGGGAGCCGGTCCGAAGGCCGCTTCAGGAGCGGCCGGTGCATGCGGGGTGGGTGCACCGAAAACGATGCAGTGAACAAACCATTAGTTGAGGTATTTTGCGAGATTTTAGTGCACGCCTGGCCACTGCCGAAGAGATCGACAACTGGGACAAACACGTGCTGGCGAACCCCGGGGGCGGCAACGTCCTGCAGTCGGCCTCCTTCGCCGAGGTGAAGTCCCACCACGGCTGGAATCCCGTCTACCTCGCGGTTACCGGACCCGATTACGTGACTTACACTCTCGCCATCGAGAAGAAGGTCCGCGGCCTGGGCAGCCTGTGGTACCTGATCAAGGGGCCCGACGTCGCGGCACCGGAAGACGTGCCGCTGGTGGTCAACGCGCTCGTCCGCTTTATCAAGGAGAACCGGCTCAGGGTCTTTGCGATCAAGGTGGAGCCGGACATTGTGGACAGCGAGGAAGTGCGGGCGCTGTTCACCGGTGCAGGGTTCATTAAGACGTTCAACCTGCAGCCCAACGATTCCACGGCGCTGCTGGACACCTCACCGGATTCGGAACAGCTGCTCAAGAACCTTTCCTCCCGCGGCCGCAACGCCGTCCGCCGGGCCATCCGCGAAGGCGCCGACGTGCGCCGGGTGGACCCCACGGAGGAGAACATGCAGACCATGTACCGGCTGATGGCCCATATTGAGGACCGTTCGGCGGCACGGCTGCGCTCCTACGAGTACTACCACCGCTTCTGGTCCAACTTTGTGGCCGCCGGACAGGGACGCTTCTACTTTGCGTTCGAGGACGGAGAACCCACGGTGGGCGCCTTCGTGATCGCCTACGGCAACAAGGGAACCTATAAGGACGGCGGTTCCAAGCCGAAGCGCAGCCAGTACGGAGATTCGCACCTGGTCCAGTGGACGGCGATCAACGAGCTCAAGGACGAGTGCGGCATCACCTCCTATGACTTCTGCGGCACCCCGCCGAGCGACCGGCTCAAGGACAAGAGCCATCCGCACCACGGGCTGGGGCTGTTCAAGACCAGCTTCTCGAAGACGGTTACCGACTTTGTGGGCTGCTATGACTTTGTGGTGGACCCGCTCCGGTACCGGATCTGGAACACCATCGGCGAAAAGGTGGCCCGGCAGATTTACTGGCGCCGCCACCAGCAGCCCTTCTACTAAAACCAGCTAGTTCACGAAACACAGGAACCGGGCGGCGCCCGGGGCCACCACGCGAAAGGGTGAGTCCTTGGAGAACACATCCGGTCCGGGCCGAGGCAGGCCCGGACCGAAGCCGGATTCGGCACCCAACCCGGACCCGGTTGCGGGGCTGATTCCCGTCGTCAGCGTACCGGCAGGCCGGGGGGAGCGGGCCGGAAAACGGCAGGGCTCCGGAGCAGAATCACGGGGGCGGGGAGCAGCGGCAAAATCGCTGGGAGCGGGAGTCAAGGCGCCTGCCCCGCCGTCGGCACCGCCGGGCCGCCAGCCCACCGGGGAGATGCCCACCGCTGCACTGCGCAGCACCCGGCCCAAGCCGCCGCCCCCGACCACCTCGGTCATCCGTCCGGCCGGCGGCAAAGCGCTCAAGCCCCGGCCGGATCGCGGGCGGAAAACCGCGGATCCACGTGAAAAGCGGCCGGCACGCACCCGGAAGACGGTTCCTCCGGGCACAGTTCCGGCCGCCGCCGTCCGCACTGATCGCTCCTCGGCGGCAGCCCGGCGGATGCTGCGCCGGCTTGTGCAAGGCGAGAACCCGCCGACGCAGGCCATGTCCATTGTGGAGCGGCTGGCCGGCAGCCCGTATGCCAACCCGCTGGTCCGCTCGGGAACGGACGCGAATGCCCGCAAGACTCTGGACCTTGCCCTCAGCCTGGCTGAAACCATGTTCCGCTACGGTGCCGGTGCCCTGGAAGTGGAAACCGCCATCATCGCTGTGACGGCCGCGTTCGGGCTCGAGAGCATCGAAGTTGATATCACCAACCAGTCGGTGCTGCTCAACTATTCCCCTAAGGACCAGACACCCATCACGGTCATGCGGGTGGTGCGCTCCTGGACCAACAACTATGCCGGGTTGGGCCTGGTGCACCAGCTGGTGACGGAGATTATCGACGGCGGGCTCAGCCGTGCCGAAGCGGCGAACCGGCTCAACGAGATCACGCACCAGCCCAAGCCCTTTCCCCGCTGGGCCGTCACCGTCTCCGCCGGGATCTTCGCCGCGGCCATCGTCGGTTTTATCGGCGGCGGCCCGCTCGCCTCCCTGGTGGGCTTCGCCGGTACGGTCATGGTCAGCCTGCTTCAGCGGTTACTGGGCCGCTGGCGGGTGCCGGATTTCTTTACGACGGCGGCCAGCGGCTTTGTCGTCACGGCGATGGCGATGATTTTCTGGTCCATGGAAGTGCCGATTTCCCCGGGCATCGTGGTGGCGGGCGGGATTCTGCTGATGCTCCCCACCGGGCGTCTGGTCTCCGCGGTGCAGGATGCCATCAACGGCTTCCCCGTGACGGCATCAGGGCGTTTCCTCTCGGCGTTCCTGACCTTCGGTGCCCTTGTAGCCGGAATCGCCGTGGCACTGGTGGTCGGGGCCCTGTTCGGCATGGCCCGGTTGGATGTCACGGATGTGGTCGCTTCCCAGTACTCCTTCCCGGTGACGCTGCTGCTGCTGGCCATTGCCCTGGCCACCATCTGCATTGTGGAACAGTCCCCGCGTCGGCTGGTGCTGCCCACGGTCCTGATCGGTCTGGCCGGTTTCCTGGTGTACCAGATGGCCGAAGCCGGGGGAGTGGGGCCGCGGCTTACACCCGCCGTTTCCGCCATCTTCATCGGCATGGTGGCGCGGATCGTGGCCCTGCGGATGGGCGCCCCGCAGCTGATTGTTGCCGTCCCGGCCGTGCTGTTCCTGTTCCCTGGGCTGGCAATCTTCCGCTCCATGTACGGGCTGAGCATCGACGCCGAGGACATGTACGCCGGCGCGGTGGGGCTGTTCGACGCCCTCACCGTCATCCTCGCCATCTCCGGCGGTGTTGTATTGGGCGACAACCTGGGCCGTCCGTTCACCCGCAACCTGAACGGCAATGACAGGCGCAACCGTCGCCGGTGACTGCCGGGCGGGACGCTGCTGCGAACCGCAAAGGGCCGGGGCCGCTGTGCACTGCACGGCGGCCCCGGCCCTTTTGTGATGCGGGGACTAGAGAATCTTGCCCACGGGCGTGCGCTTCTCGGCCTGGAAGACGTCTTCGGTCCGGCCGGCAGCCCAATAACCGGAGAGGGACACCTGGGAGCGTTCCAGGCCCCGGTGGCGGAAGAGCACGTCCCGGAGGGACTTCATGGCCTCCCGCTCACCGTGGGCAAAAACCTGCACGGTGCCTTCCCTCCACTGCACCGCGGCCACAGCCTCCGTGAGAACGGTGCTCCGGCCTGCCGGAGTACCGTTCCGGTACAGCCAGGTCAGCTCGATGCCGGGCGGCGCGCTGAGCGGCTGCCGGTCAGCGGGACCCGCCACCTCGATGAGCGCCTGGCCGACGGCGTCAGCGGGCAGCGCCTCCAATACGGTGGCAGCAGCCGGGAGCGCTGATTCATCCGCGGCAAGCAGATACCAGTCGGCCCCGGGATCCGGGTTGAAAGCTCCGCCGGGACCGGAGAACGTCAGGGCCTCGCCGGGCTGTGCCGCAGCGGCCCAGGGGCCGGCCAGCCCTTCGTCTCCGTGCACCACGAAGTCGATGCTGATTTCCCGGGCTTCCATGTCCACCCGTCGGATGGTGTAGGTGCGCGAAACGGGCCAGTGCTCACGTTCGCTCCGGGCCCGGATGCTCTCAAGATCCTCCGTACCGTCAAGGGGGCGGCCGTCGGGGCCAAACCAGATCTTGCAGTAGGCATCAGCACAGCTGTTGGGCCGGAACCGGTCGAAGTTTGGCCCGCCTGCGGTGATCCTCACCATGTGTTCGCTGATCTGCTCGCGGCGGAGAACCTCAAGGGTCAACAGGGGACGCTGCGGTCGGGACGCTGCCTCCCGGGGGCGTTCCGGCTCCTGCGGGGCGGACATTGCATCGGGCATGGGTATGTTTCTCCTAGGGAAGGGCCTGCAAACTACCGTACCGCGCCCAGCCGCCAGTCCACCGGCCCGGCGCCCTGCCGGGCAAGCAGCTCATTGACCCGGCTGAACGGCCGGGAACCGAAGAATCCCCGGTTCGCCGACAGCGGGCTGGGATGGGCGGATTCAACCGTCGGGGCACCGTCGAGGAAGGGGATGATGCCTTGCGCGTCCCGGCCCCACAGCACGGCAACCAGGGGCATGCGTGCGCCGTCCGGCCCGCGGCGGGCAGCCAGCGAACGGACTGCCAGCTCGGTGATTTCCTCCCAGCCGCGGCGGCGGTGCGACCCGGCAGCACCGGACCGAACGGTAAGTACCCGGTTCAGCAGCAGAACCCCTTGGTCCGCCCAGGCGCTGAGGTCACCGGACGCGGAAGGGGCTATACCGAGGTCTGACTGCAACTCGGCAAAGATGTTTTTCAGGCTCCGGGGCAGGGGACGGACACCGGCCTCCACCGAAAAGGACAGGCCGACGGCGTGCCCGGGGGTGGGGTACGGATCCTGCCCGAGGATCAGCACCTTGGTCTCGGACATGGGCCGCTGGAAGGCACGCAGGATGTTCGCCGGTGCGGGCAGAACCTGGTGGCCCAGAGCACGTTCGGCCTCCAATCCGGCGGCAAGGTCGTGGAACCGGTCGGTCACCGGAGCCAGCGCTTCGGCCCAGTCCGGAGCCATCAGCCCGGTCAACGGGGCAGGAGCGGCGAAGGGAACCGGGGCGTCGGTCGCCGCCGGAGCCGCATAGGAGAACAGCGGGGGCTCGTTGGTTGTCACCAATCCATCTTGCCATTTGCCGTTGCGGGGACGGTGTGACGATCGGACGGGGGAAGCGCCGCGGCGGCGCCCGGGCCGTCTAAATGACAACCCTGTTATTCCCAATTAGCATGTCTAAGTAGGTAGGACAGGGATCTTTCATGGGAGCACGTGTGGCTGACGCAACGGAAACATCATCGGAAGCCGGGCGGTTTTCCCTCGATGAATCGGTGGATCCGGACAGCCCCCTCGGCGCCAGGGAACAGCAGATGCTCGCACTGGAGCGTGCATGGTGGAAATATGCCGGCGCCAAGGAACAAGCCATCCGCGACCTGTTCGGGATGTCGGCAACGGCTTATTACCAGGTGCTGAACGCGCTCATCGATACCGAGGAGGCGCTTGCCCATGACCCGATGCTGGTCAAGCGATTGCGTAGACTACGTACGACCCGCCAGACCGCACGTACCGCCCGCCGCATGGGCACCGGCGTCTAGCTCCGGTCCACCAACCACCATTTGGCGGCCCAGGATGCGGCGCCACCAGAACAAGGATTGATTCTCCACTATGAGCCAATACCCCAGGGACGAGTTCGACAAGGTCCCCGAAACCTCGGCGCGGCAGGGTGTGCACCGTGAACGCCTTATTCCGTCGCGTTCACGCGGGCTGGGCCTGCTGATCACCGTCGGCGTACTCGCACTGGTGATCGGCGTGGCCGCATACTTTGTGGTGCCTCGCCTGGGTATTGACTTGGGTGCCGGAAATCCGGAGGCATCCCCGACGGCGTCGGAACCCGCCGAGCCCGCTGCCACCCCCACCCCCACGCCCAGCGAAACGGCCGGCGAGGCAGCGGAGGCTGAGGAAACCACGGCTCCGAGCCCAACGGCTGCTCCCGAGCCCACGCCGTCGGCCGAGCCCGAGCCGGTAGTGGACCGGACGCAGCCGGTGACTGTGCTTAACGCCAGCGGCATCAGCGGACTCGGTGCTTCCGTCTCCGGCCGGATCTCGGGCGCCGGATGGCCCGTGGGGTCGGTGGGCAACTGGGCAGGAGTGCCCCAGCAGGCTTCCGGCGTCTATTACAGCTCGCCGGATCAGGCCGCCAACGCACGCGAGGTGGCCGCGCAGCTTGGCATCCCCACCGTTATGGAGACTCCCGGGTTCCCCGTGGTGACGGTGGTCCTTGGACCCGGCTTCCAGTAGCAACGCGCAGAAAAACACCAAAACGTTACCCTCCTGCCCTCATGTGAGCCGGATCACCATGGTTAGAGTATTGCCAGCCGCCGGAGGGCGGCACTGGAAATCAAGGTTGGAGAAAGATCATGGCGCAGGGGATCGTCAAGTGGTTTAACGGCGAAAAGGGGTACGGCTTCATTACCCTCGACGAGGCCGAAACGGATGTATTTGTCCACTGGTCCTCCATTCAGGCTTCGGGTTACCGGACCCTGGAAGAGGGGCAGCGGGTCGAGTTTGAAATAGGCCAGGGGCAGAAGGGCCCCCAGGCCGAAGAGGTCCGGGCCGTCTAACGGTTACGCAGGACCTCCCTCCGTACCCGAGGGGGAATAAAAGCAGCGGCGGAGCATCAGCTCCGCCGCTGCTTTTGCGTGGCGGGGAGGCGATGCGGGGGATCCCTGTGAGGTGCCCGCCAGGGCAACGTGATGGCTTGCACTCAGTGTGCGGGAGTGCTAATTATTGACTTAGCACTCTTGCCGGATGACTGCTAAAAGTCCGACGGCGTTGAGTGAACCAGCAACCCACTGGGGTGAGGTCAGGGGAGCGCGTAAAGAGATCGCGCGAGCCTGGCCGTCCGTCGCGGGCACCCCGGCAGGAATGCAACATTCTGCTCCAAGCATGACTGTTCCGGAAGGACGATAGCCGTTATGGCCAAGATCATTGCATTTGAAGAAGAGGCACGCCGCGGCCTCGAGCGCGGGCTGAACACCCTCGCCGACGCCGTCAAGGTGACCCTCGGCCCGCGTGGCCGCAACGTGGTCCTGGAAAAGAAGTGGGGTGCCCCCACGATCACCAACGATGGCGTTTCCATCGCCAAGGAGATCGAGCTGGAGGATCCCTACGAGAAGATCGGCGCCGAGCTGGTCAAGGAAGTTGCCAAGAAGACTGACGATGTTGCCGGTGACGGCACCACCACGGCAACCGTGCTGGCCCAGGCCCTGGTCAGGGAAGGCCTGCGCAACGTAGCCGCCGGTGCCGATCCGCTGAGCCTGAAGCGCGGCATCGAGAAGGCCGTTGCGGCTGTCACCGAAGAGCTGCTCGCTTCCGCCAAGGAAATCGAGACCAAGGAGCAGATTGCTGCTACCGCTTCCATCTCCGCCGGTGACCAGCAGATCGGCGACCTGATCGCCGAGGCCCTGGACAAGGTGGGCAAGGAAGGCGTCATCACGGTCGAGGAGTCCAACACCTTCGGTCTGGAGCTCGAACTCACCGAAGGCATGCGCTTCGACAAGGGTTACATCTCCGGTTACTTCGTCACCGACGCGGAGCGCCAGGAAGCGGTCCTCGAGGACCCGTACATCCTGATCGTCAACTCCAAGATCTCCAACGTCAAGGATCTGGTTGCCGTCCTCGAGAAGGTCATGCAGTCCGGCAAGCCGCTGCTGATCATCGCCGAAGACGTCGAGGGCGAAGCCCTGGCCACCCTGGTGGTCAACAAGATCCGCGGCACCTTCAAGTCTGTTGCCGTCAAGGCACCGGGCTTCGGCGACCGCCGCAAGGCACAGCTGGCCGACATCGCCATCCTCACCGGCGGCCAGGTCATCGCTGAAGAAGTAGGCCTGAAGCTGGAAAACGCCACGCTCGACCTGCTGGGCAAGGCCCGCAAGGTTGTTGTCACCAAGGACGAGACCACCATCGTTGAGGGTGCAGGCGACGCCGAAGAGATCGCCGGCCGCGTAAACCAGATCCGCGCCGAGATCGAGAACTCCGATTCCGACTACGACCGTGAGAAGCTGCAGGAACGCCTGGCCAAGCTGGCCGGCGGCGTTGCAGTCATCAAGGCCGGTGCCGCAACCGAGGTCGAGCTGAAGGAACGCAAGCACCGCATTGAGGACGCCGTCCGCAATGCCAAGGCTGCCGTCGAAGAGGGCATCGTCGCCGGTGGCGGCGTTGCACTCATCCAGGCCGGCCTGAAGGCTTTCGCCAACCTGACCCTCGAGGGCGACGAAGCAACGGGCGCCAACATCGTCCGCGTTGCCATCGACGCTCCGCTGAAGCAGATCGCCTTCAACGCCGGCATGGAGCCGGGCGTTGTCGTGGACAAGGTCCGCGGCCTGCCGGAAGGCTTCGGCCTGAACGCAGCCACCGGCGAATACGAAGACCTGCTGGCAGCCGGCGTCAATGACCCGGTAAAGGTGACCCGCTCTGCACTGCAGAACGCCGCCTCCATTGCCGGCCTGTTCCTGACCACCGAAGCCGTGGTTGCGGACAAGCCGGAGAAGGCAGCTCCCGCCATGGGCGGCGGAGCTGACGAAATGGGCGGCATGGGCGGCATGGGCGGCTTCTAAGCCCCGCTGCTCCCAGCTGACGCATAAACAGGCGCGGCACCCGTACAGGGTGCCGCGCCTGGTGCGTTAACCCGGGGCGGAGAACCGCACCCGGCAGGAGTAGTGAAGGAACAGTATCCCTAATGCATAAACAGCGAAGTATTTGCTGCTTCGGTTTCGGCGTACTGGGCCGAGGCGAAGGCCAACGCCTGGTTGATGCTGTCCAGCGATTCCTCCACCCGTGCCTGCGTCGCACGCCAGTCGGTGACCAGCGATTGGAAGTTGGCTGACGCCGACCCCCGCCAGATCTCGCTCAGCGAGGCCAGGCCGGACTGCATTCCGTTCACGTCCGCCCGGAGGCGTTCAATGGTTCCCTGCACTTCGGCGCTTTTGGCGGAGAGCGCCTCACTGTCCACAGCGAATAATGGCATGTCTTTTCCTCCTGGTAGGAACTCACTATCGGTACCGGGAAGGCTAATATCCGCCGCTGAGCCGCGAGATCAGCGCGGCCGGGGTTGTGGGTGCACCGCCCCGCCCGCAGGCCGCCTGCCGGGTTGTGGAGGCCGGGTGGACTCCACGGTGCTCCGGGCCGGGGTCAGGATTCCGGGCTGTCCTCAGGGTCCTCGTGCTCGGGGAGCTGCTCCGGCGCCCGGAACGGGAGCCGGATGGAGAGGGTGGCGCCGCCGCCTTCGGTTTCCGCCAGCCGGACGGTCCCGTCATGCTGGGCCACGAGGGCGGCCACAATAGCCAGTCCCAGGCCGGTGCCGCCGGTTTCCCGGTAGCGGGAGGAATCCGCCCGGTAGAAGCGCTCGAAGACCCGCGCGGCGTCGTCCTCGGAAATCCCGGGGCCGTGGTCGCGTACCTCCAGCACCGCGTCCATCCGGTCATGGATCACCGGGGCCACCCCCACAGCCACCTCGATCGGGGAACCTTCCGGGGTGTACCGCAGCGCATTGGTCATCAGGTTTGCCACCACCTGCCGCAGCCGGGCTTCGTCGCCTATGGTGGGCGCGCTCTGCGGTCCGTTGCCGTCCAGCCCAACCACCCTGATATCGCGGTCCGGGGCGCTGGCACGAGCGTCCATGGCGGCGTCGTTGCCCAGGATCATCAGGTCCACCGGCGCGTACTCGAGCGGACGCTGTTCATCCACCCGGGCCAGGGTGAGCAGGTCCTCCACCAGTTGGCCCATCCGTTTGGCTTCGCTTTCAATCCGGCCCATGGCGGCCGCCACCTCTTCAGGCTTCTGCAGGGCACCGTGCCGGTACAGCTCCGAGAAGCCCCGGATGGTCACCAGCGGGGTGCGCAGCTCATGGGAGGCGTCCTGAATGAAACGGCGCATTTTGCGTTCAGACTGCGTGCGGGCGGCGAAGGCCGTCTCGATGTGCGCCAGCATGGCGTTCAGCGAGCGGGACAACCGGCCAATCTCGGTGGCCGGGTTGCCGACCTCCACCCGGCGGCTCAGGTCCCCGGCGGCAATGGCCGCCGCCGTTTTCTCCACCTGGCTCAACGGCCGGAACTGGCGGGTCACCGCCCAATAGGCGATGCCGGTGGCGCCCAGGGTTCCCAGCAGCCCCACCGAAAAGACCAGGGAAGCCGCCTCATCCACCGTGGCGGCCACGGAGTCCAACGGAACCGCCACGGCCACCGAACCGGGCAGATTCGCAAAATCGTAAATCCGCACCCGCCAGCCCTTGGACAGCGGAGCGGTGCCGCGCACATCAAAGCCGCGGGTATCCATTTCCGCCACCTGCTCGGCGGTGTAATTGCCCAGCTGCGGCACATCCGTTGCGGATTCCGAGTGGGTGGCCGGGCCGTGCGTGCCGTCCTCATTCAGGTACAGGCCGTAATAGCGGAACAGGGACGCATCAGTGCTGGCTTCATTGACCACCAGATAGCGTGAGACGTTCGGTGCGTTTTCCTCAATGTCCGCATCCAGCCGGCCGACCAGGATCTGGCGCAGCACATAAATGGTGGCCAGGCCGGTAACGGTCACCGTCACCACCATCAGTACGGCCATGATGGCGACGAGCTGCGACCGCAGCGACGCGGATTTCCAGCGGCGTATCAAGGCCCTAGCGCTTCTCCGAGGAGCGCAGCAGGTACCCCACGCCGCGCTTGGTCTGGATCAGTGCCGGTGCGTCCGGGCTCTTATCGATTTTGCGTCGCAGGTAGGAAATGTAGGACTCCACAATGGAGGCGTCGCCGTTGAAGTCGTATTCCCAGACGTGGTCCAGGATCTGGGCCTTGGACAGCACCCGGTTGGGGTTGAGCATCAGGTAGCGCAGCAGCTTGAACTCGGTGGGGGAGAGGTCGATGGTGACGCCGCCGCGCCGAACCTCGTGGGCGTCGTCGTCGAGCTCCAGGTCATCCACCCGGATGACCGCGTCATCGTCCTCCAGCGGCTGGGTGCGGCGCAGCACCGCCCGGATACGGGCAACCACCTCGTCCAGGCTGAAGGGCTTGGTGACGTAATCATCGCCGCCCACGGTCAGGCCGGTGACCTTGTCTTCGGTATCGTCCCGGGCGGTCAGGAAGACCACGGGAAAGTGCTGTCCTGCGGCGCGCAGGCGCCGGGTCAGCGTGAAACCGTCCATGTCCGGAAGCATCACGTCCAGGACGGCCAGGTCCGGGTTGTGGGAATCGACGGCGGCCAGAGCTTCACGGCCGTTGGAGGCGGCGACGACGTCGAAGCCGGCGAAACGCAGCGAGGTGGAGAGCAGCTCGCGGATGTTCGGCTCGTCATCGACAACGAGTAGGCGTGCTTCGGGGGTAGACGATTTGTTCACGCCGCCATTTTCTTACATTTAGCTGGATGTTGTCTGTAGGCGGGCCGGATACTTACTGAATGTCGCCGGTGAACCCTGGAACCCCGGCTATACCGGTTTTTCGATGTCGGAGGCGTCCAGGATGGAGTAGGCGTAGCCCTGCTCGGCCAGGAACCGCTGACGCTTGGCCGCAAAATCCTGGTCCAGGGTGTCCCTGGCCACCACGGTGTAGAAGTGTGCCGCCTTGCCGTCGGCCTTGGGCCGCAGCAGCCGGCCCAGCCGCTGCGCCTCCTCCTGCCGGGACCCGAAGGAGCCGGAGACCTGGATGGCCACGGAGGCCTCGGGCAGGTCGATGGAGAAGTTGGCGACCTTGGAGACCACCAGCGTGTTCAGGCTGCCTTCGCGGAACTCGCTGAAGAGGCGCTGGCGTTCCTTCACCGGGGTGTCACCCTTAATGACCGGTGCGTCCAGCCGCTCCGCCAGTTCATCCAGCTGGTCCAGATACTGCCCGATCACCAGGGTCTGTTCACCTGTGTGCCGGCGGACCAGCTGCTCAACAACGCCGGTTTTGGTTTCCGACGTGGAACACAGCCGGTACTTGTCACCGTCTTCGGCCATGGCATAGGCCACCCGCTCGTCCCGGGGCAGGTCCACCCGGACCTCTATGCATTCGGCCGGGGCGATGTAGCCCTGCGCCTCGATGTCCTTCCACGGGGCGTCGTAGCGCTTGGGGCCAATCAGTGAAAAGACTTCGCCCTCGCGCCCGTCTTCCCGGACCAGGGTGGCTGTCAGGCCGAGCCTGCGCCGGGCCTGCAGGTCTGCGGTCATCCGGAAGATCGGCGCCGGCAGCAGATGGACCTCGTCATAGACAATCAGCCCCCAGTCATTGGCATCCAGCAGTTCCAGGTGCGGATACAGGCCGCCGCGCTTGAGCGTGAGGACCTGATAGGTGGCGATGGTGACCGGCCGGACTTCCTTCACCGCCCCGGAGTATTCGCCGATCTCGTCTTCGGTCAGCGAGGTGCGCTTGAGCAGCTCGTCCTTCCACTGCCGGGCGGAGACGGTGTTGGTGACCAGGATCAGGGTGGTGGTGGAACTGGTGGCCATGGCCGCGGCACCGACAAGGGTCTTGCCTGCACCGCACGGCAGGACAACAACGCCGGAGCCGCCGGCCCAGAAGTTCTCCGTAGCCAGTTTCTGGTACGGGCGCAGCGCCCAGCCGTCTTCGTTGAGCATGATGGGATGCGGGGTGCCGTCGACGTATCCGGCGAGGTCCTCGGCCGGCCAGCCAAGCTTCAGGAGCAGCTGCTTCAGCTGCCCCCGCATGGCGGACTGCACCACCACGGTTTCGCCGTCGATCCGCGGACCCAGCAGCGGCTGGATCTTCTTCGCGTGCATTACTTCTTCCAGCACCGGGTAGTCGCTGGTCCGCAGCACCAGGCCGTGCTGGGGGTCCTTTTCCAGCCGGAGCCGCCCGTACCGGGACATGGTTTCTTCAATGTCGATCAGCAGCGCGTGCGGCACGGGGAAGCGGGAATAGGTCAGCAGCGTGTTCAGCACCTGCTCCGCGTCGAGCCCGGCGGCGCGGGCGTTCCACAGACCCAGCGGGGTAAGCCGGTAGCTGTGGATGTGCTCGGGCGCCCGCTCGAGTTCAGCGAAAGCCGCGATGGCATGCCGGGCCTCGGTAGCCTGCGGGTGATCGACTTCCAGAAGAATCGTCTTATCGCTTTGGACAATCAACGGTCCGTCAACCATGCGCCGGGCTACCCTCCACTATTTCCACGTCCATAATCCGATGTACTGACACTGTACGTTCCACGTCATGGCGCGGATCGTAGACCCGCACCCTTCCGTCATTCACTGAGAGGGGAACGAAAATCTCCTGCCGCTGATTCCCCTGGCTGTCCACCACGCCCATCCGTACCGAGCTTTTGGTCCGGATGGCCTTGCGCAGGGTTTCCAGACTGACCAGGGACTCGGTTTCACCGCCGGCCTGCAGCGGTGGTCCCTCGCCGCGCAGGGCCGCGAGTTGCCGGTCCAGATCCTCATCCGTCAGCTCCCACTGGTTCAGGCGGGTCCGAGAGGAGGACGGCGCAGGGACGGGAACCATACGGTGGGAGCCGACCGGTTTGCGGGCCGGTCCCTCCAGCGCAGGCGGATACCCCAGCTCCCGCAGCGAGAACGAGAGTTCCTTGGCAGATACGGCGGATGCCACCACGGTGGGCGCCAGCCGGACCAGGCCCAGGGACGCGGTGCGCGGGTCGGCGAGCAGCGCGCTCAGTCCTTCCTCGTCGTCGCTGCGCAGGTAGGACCCGGCGGTCCCTACCCGGAGCCGGCCGTACCGGGCAGCTGTGTCCTCCACCAGGTAACTCAGCGGCTGCGGGACCTCGGTGGCAGAATGCTGGCGCAGGAACCGAAGGATGCCTTCGGCATCGTGTCCTTCATCCAGGGCCCGCCGGATGGATTCGGCCGAGAACCGGTAAATGGTGGCCGGCCCCTGCCCCTCGGGGGTGGAAATCAGTGCCAGTTCCCGGGCTACCTCGGGCTCCAGATACCCGGGAGCAATGGCGGTCAGGTCCGCCTGCAGCAAAAAGGAGTTCAGCGGCGCCGGCAATGCGTCGCGCAGCACCGAGGCAGCCCGCACATAATCGCCCTCGGACACGGCTGCGCCAAGGACGGTCAGCGCGCCGGAACCGAGGAGTCCCAGTTGTGCCGCTTCCCGCAGGATTCCGGGCACCAGGCGGGCGAAACGCCGCTGCAGGCGGGGCTGGTGCCAGGTGAGGGCGCTGATCAGGTCCTCGGTGTCAAAGGCGTTCACGGCGTCCCCGGAGCCTTCAACTTCGGAGAGCAGCGCCAGCATTTCCAGGGCCCGACGTCGAACTACCGGGGCATCGGGGCGGGAGACTTCGGCAGCCAACGCGTTGACTGCTCCGCCGGCAGGCAAGGGGGCACCCACCAGTGAGGGAGCCCTGTCCGCGTCCAGCCACGCCTGCGCCAGCCGCCGCCACTGCTCCTCGCGGCTGGCCTGGAGCCAGTCTCCCTCCGATGCACCCCAGCGGGAGGTTGCGGCGTCCAGGGTCAGCAGCCCGGCCAGGGCGGCCAGTTCCAGCAGCCAGGATGTTGCGGCGGCGTCGAGGCGGAGGGATTCGGACAGCCGGCGGACTTCGCGCACGCCTACGCCGCCGGAGCGCAGCGTCCCGACCGGGTTGTCCGCCGCCAGACCCACCAGTTCGGTCACCAGCCGGAGGGTTTCAGCCACGGCACCGAACGCAGCGTTGTCGCGCAGGTTGCGGGCGACCTGACGCGGCTCGGGGCGGGGAGCTTCCAATTGGAAGTCGGCCACGATGACGTGACCGCGGGACGCCTGGCCCACCGGGCGCGGCAGTTCGACATGCAGGGCGTCAAGGGGAACCAGGAGCCCGCGGGCCACCAGCCATTCCACCGGTGAGGGGGAGGGGTTCTCCAGTACTGCCCGTCCCAGGGCGGCCTTCTTGGGAATGGTGCCCACCGGTGAGTACTTGAACCGCCGGAGCAACTCGGTAGTCTGCGGGGGCGCCCCGCTCATCAGCAGTGCCCAGGCCTCGGGGTCGGAAACCAGGTGATGCAGCGCATGGGCTGCGGTGGCCGGCGTGTCGGCCTTCTCCACCGGCAGTCCTGCGTTTCGCAGTCCCTCGACTATCCCCACGAGGCGCTGCCCGAACTCGGGATGCTGGGCGGCAAGCGTGGAGTAGGGCCGGCCCAGGCCCGCCGGATAGGCACCCAGTGCCTCACCCAGAACGGACACGGGGAGGTAGAAGCGGCGTGTGGCGTCCGCCTTGGGGGCTCCCGGATGCGGTTTGGCACGGCGCAGCAAGGCGAGCGAATGCAGGTGCCCCAGAATGACGTCCAGGGATTTGATCGTGGACCCGGCAATCGCGGCCTTGAGCCAGGACGCGGTGGTACTGAGGTGGGAATCCTCGTTGGTGGTCAGATCCACGGCTTCGAGGACCTGCAGTTCCGGCGCGGTGAGTTTCTCGAGGATCCGCTGCACGCTGACCCGGGTGGACGCCCGTGCCGCCAGAGCCTGGAAATCCGGTACCGGGGGAAGCACGAGGTCGGGCCGGGCCGTGAGCAATTCCCGCAGCTGGTCGTCGCTGCGTGCGGCTAAATCATCGGCCAAGGCTCGAATCGCGGACATCAGCACCACGTTACCTGAGGAGGGAGGGAAACGGACCGATCAGCCCCGGCGCCGGCGCCTGATGGAATCGATCACCAGGCCCGCCATCAGCACGAAGGCAAGGGGCAATGCGTAAAAGGTTGCTGCGACCAGCCAGGGGTCAACGGTCCGTCCCTGCAGGGAGAGGAAAAGAACCGTTGCCAGGCAGCCGAGACCGAAGAGCGCCAGCAATCCCGCCAGTGCGGCGGCGATGCGGCGTAGCGGGGACGTGCCGTTGGAGATGCCGGACCCTTCCTGTGGCTGCGGATCGTGGAACTTCACATCGTCGGACAGCGGAGATTCCGCTGCCGCAGTGGCCCGGACAGCGTCCGGTGGCGTGGTGCTCATGGTGATTAACGCTAACAGCGGAAAACCGCCGGACAAAGGGCAGCGCTTGGAGGCTGATTCGCTTGTCGGGATATTCTAAAGGGAACAGACTTCCCCGTAGTATCTCTGGAGTACGAAGCGCCGCTTCCGTGCCGGACTGCGGGTCACACGAAAAGGCAGGCAACCTTGCCTTGCTGAAAACTAAGAACGAGGTAACCGAAGTGCCTATCGGCAAGGTCAAGTGGTTCGACACTGGTAAGGGTTTTGGTTTTCTGGCCACGGATGACGGGCAGGAAGTCTTCCTCCATGCCTCGGCCCTGCCAGCAGGAGTCAGCGAGGTCAAGCCCGGCACCCGCATGGAGTTCGGTGTAGCGGACGGTCGGCGAGGGCCGCAGGCCCTGTCCGCACGCATCCTGGAAGCACCGCCGTCGGTTGCCAAGGCCAGCCGAAAGGATGCCGAGGACATGGCCGTGATTACCGAAGACCTCATTAAGCTGCTCGACGGCATTTCGAACGGACTCCGCCGCGGGCGCTACCCGGAAAAGAAACACGCCGCCAAGGTGGCCGCAGTTCTGCGCGCCGTCGCTGATGATCTGGATATCTAAGGTTCGCGTACTGAAGTGACTATGACACCGGCAACTTCCTCTCCCGATACGTCTCCGGAACCCGGGTCCGATATGCCTGGAGCGGCCCCCGCTGCCCGACGTCGGGCACCGCGCCGTCCCGGCAAGCCCGACGCCGTCCTGGCCGCCGCAGTGGCGCAGGCACGCGCCGGGCTGCTGGAGGTGGCTGCAGAAGAAGAAGTGGGCGACTATGTCGGCGCCGTCGCGGACGCGGAGCGGCTGGTAACCCACCGGTTTGCCGCCCTGCGGCCCGGTTACCGCGGATGGCAGTGGTACTCCACGGTTGCCCGAATGCCCAGGAGCAAAAAGGTGACGGTCAGCGAAGTGGGACTGCTGCCGTCCGAGGATGCCCTGCTGGCGCCTGAATGGGTGCCGTGGTCCGACCGGCTGCGGCCTGAGGATATTGCCGCCGAGCAGGAACAGCAGGCGAAAGAGCAGGCCGAACAGGAGGCCCGCGACGCGCTGGAAGACGCCGGCCGGCAGGCCGGGCAGTCCGCTACTGACGCGATGGGTGCCGGGGAGGACGACTAACCCGTGACGGTTGCGGCAACAGGTTCATCAATCCCGCAGGGGGCGCTGAGCTGATGTTCCGTTCCCTGCGCATCTTCAACTACCGCATCTGGTTTTTCGGTGCCCTGGTCTCGAATATCGGCACGTGGATGCAGCGGACCGCACAGGACTGGCTGGTCTATGACATCCTCACTGACCAGAACGCGGCCGCGATGGGCGTGGTGATGGCGCTGCAGCTGGGACCGCAGCTGCTGCTCGCCCCCTGGTCCGGACTGATTGCGGATACCTACAACCGGCGCAAGGTCCTGCTGCTGACCCAGATCAGCATGGGCGGGCTTGGCCTGGCGCTGGGCCTGCTGGTTCTCTCCGGCCATGCCGAACTGTGGCATGTCTACGCGTTTGCCATGGCCCTGGGCATTGTTTCCGCCATTGACGGGCCGGCGCGGCAGGCTTTTGTGTCCGAAGTGGTCTCAGAACGGGACCTGCCCAACGCCGTGGCCCTGAACAGTGCCTCCTTTAACGGGGCACGGATGGTCGGTCCCGCCGTGGCGGGCCTGCTGACCGTGGCTGTTGGTCCCGGGCTGGTCTTCATCCTCAATGCGCTGACGTTCGGCGCCATGGTGGTGGCTTTGCTGAAGATGCGTGCCGGGGAGCTGCGGGCCATGCCGAAGGCAGCGGCCGGCAAGGGGCGCATCCGTGCGGGACTGGCCTACGTACGCCACCGGCCGGACCTGATGATGGTCATGCTTGCCATTTTCATTGTCGGCACCTTCGGCATGAACTTTGCCATCTATATAGCAGCGATGGCCCGCACGGAATTCGGCCGCGACGCGGGCGTCTTTGGTGTCCTGAACTCCGTGATGGCCATCGGCTCGGTGGCCGGTGCGCTGCTCTCCGCCCGGCGGGACCGGCCGCGGCTGAGGTTTGTGTTCGGCGCTGCCGGCGCCTTCGGCTTTGCCTGCATCCTCTCCGCTGCCGCACCCAACCTGATCCTGTTCGCGCTTTCCCTGATCCCGGTGGGGCTGTTCGCCCTCACCCTGATGACCAGCGCCAACGCCTATGTGCAGACCACCACCGCGCCGCAGATGCGCGGGCGGGTGATGGCGCTGTACTTCGCCATCTTTATGGGCGGAACGCCGCTGGGTGCCCCGGTGGTCGGCTGGGTCTCCAACGCCTTCGGCCCGCGCTGGAGCCTGGGGGTAGCTGCCGCCTCCGGCATTGTGGCTGCCGTGTTGGGCTTTGTCTGGGCCTGGCGGACCTACGGAATGCGGTTCCACTATGACCGCAGCCTGCCGCGCCGCCTGAGCATGACCACGGATACCCCGGAAAAGCAGCAGGACCCGGACAACGCCTAGCGTCCGGGTCCTGTGCGGGGTTGTGCTCCCGGCCGGAAGGTCAGGAATGTTCGATCACGTAGTCGATGCAGTTCAGCAGGGCGCTGACGTCATCGGGATCGATGGCAACAAAGGTGGCAATCCGCAGCTGGTTGCGGCCCAGCTTGCGGTAGGGCTCCACATCGACCACGCCGTTGGCGCGCAGGGTCTTGGCGATCGCGGACGCGTCAATGCTGTCATCGAAATCGATGGTGGCAATGACGTTTGAGCGGTCTTCGGGCCGGGCGACGAACGGCGTGGCTACCGGAGACTTCTCCGCCCACGAGTAGATACGGCCGGCCGACTCAGCAGTGCGGCCGGCGGCGAAGGCCAGCCCTCCGCTGGTGTTGAGCCACTCGATTTGGGCATTCAGGGTCACCAGAGTGGACAACGACGGCGTGTTGTAGGTCTGGTTCAGCCGCGAGTTATCGATGGCGGTCTGGAGGTTTAGGAAGTCCGGGATCCACCGGTCGCCGGCGTTGATCCGCGCGGCCCGCTCCAGGGCCGCGGGGGAGAACATGCCCAGCCACAGCCCGCCGTCGGACGCAAAGTTCTTCTGCGGCGCGAAGTAGTACACATCGGACTCGCCCAGATCCACGTCCAAGCCGCCGGCAGCGGAGGTGGCGTCAATAAGCACGAGGGAACCGGCGTCGGCGCCCTGGACCCGCTGTACCGGAGCGGCTACGCCGGTGGAGGTCTCATTCTGCGGCCAGGCGTAGACATCCACACCGGGCTCGGCCACGGGCTGCGGACGGGTGCCCGGCTCCGCTTTGATGATGCTGGAGGCGGAGAGGAACGGTGCCCTGTTGGTGGCGGCAGCGAACTTCGAACCGAACTCGCCAAACGAGAGATGCTGGGCCTTGTTCTCGACCAGGCCGAAGGCGGCAATATCCCAAAAGGCAGTGGACCCGCCGACGCCAAGGACCACTTCGTAACCCTCGGGAGCGGAGAAGAGGTTCGACAGGCCTTCACGGATGCTGCCTACAAGGTTGCGCACGGGGGCCTGGCGGTGGGAGGTGCCCAGCAGGCTGCCTCCGGCCTGCGCAAGCGCCTCGATCTGTTCCGGGCGGACCTTGGACGGTCCGGCGCCGAACCGGCCGTCGCGGGGCAGGAGTCCGGCGGGAATCTTCAGTGCGGCGGTATCGCCCATTGGTTATCGCTCCAAGCGTGTCAGGGGAAAGCGCGTATGCACTTCCATTCTGCCGCACCCTTCACTTCCGGACGATTTATGACCCAGGCCACGAGGGGATGTGGGGTAGGCCCGGCAATTCACGGGCCGTCGGGCGAATACGCTAACGTGTTGGCGTACACCCGGGGCAGCGGCATGTTGCCCTCCTTTCTTCCTTAGTAGGAGCGGCCCGTCATGACGGATCTCATTGACACCACTGAGATGTACCTCAGGACCATCCTGGAACTGGAAGAAGAAAACATTGTTGCCCTGCGGGCGCGGATTGCCGAACGGCTGCGCCATTCAGGCCCCACCGTGTCCCAGACTGTTGGCCGGATGGAGCGTGACGGCCTGGTGGTCGTGGCGGGGACCCGCAGGCTTGAGCTGACCGAACTTGGCCGGCGCCGTGCCACGGAGGTCATGCGCAAGCACCGGCTTGCCGAACGGCTGCTGGCCGATGTGATCGGACTGGACTGGGCCTACGTCCACGACGAGGCCTGCCGGTGGGAACACGTGATGAGTGAGCGGGTGGAACGGCGGCTCTACGAGTTGCTGGGGCGCCCCACCGAATCCCCCTACGGCAATCCCATTCCCGGCCTGGAAGCGATTGGCGGAGTAGCCTCGGAAGTCTTCAGGTCCGGTGTCAATGACCTGGTTTCGGTGGTGGCCGAAGCCGTTCCCGGCGCCCCGCTGAAGCTGGTCCGGCTGGCCGAGCCCATCCAGGTGGAGCCTGAGCTGCTGTCCCAGCTGGACGAGGCGGGCCTGCGCCCGGGCGCCCGGATCACGGCAGAAGAGGTGGGCGGGTATATCTCAGTCCGTGTGCCCGGTATTGAAGGGGCCCTGGAGCTGCCCGCCGAGGTGGCGGCCCACGTCTTCGTCTCACACGCCGGGTAACGGAATGGTCACTTTTGTGGCCTTTACCCTATAGTGAGTTCCTGACGTTGAAACACCATCGTTATCCGGTCCGTCCGCCGAGCCCTGCCAGCGGACCGGAGTACCAACCGTTCAGGCAGGGGCGGAGGACCCACTTTCCGGCAGCCATGCTGCCTTGGGGTGAAGCCTTCCGGAAGCCGGCAGCAGTGCACGCCCAGCCGTCCGCACGCCGTCGCACCGGAGGCCGAGTTTCTCTACTCGAATCCGACAGCTAACTTCGTAGGCGATCCAAGAGAGGGAAACACTTGTCGAAGCATGCTGCTTCGGGCCGGCGCCGTGCGTCCGCTCCAGTTACGCCTGCGCGTCAGCGCAACTCAACGTCCTCCGGTCGCCGGCGGGCTGAAACCAAGACAGTCTCCGTAGGCGGGGCGGCCCAGAAGGTGGCCATCACTGCCGCCACCTCGGGCCTGATCCTCACGGCGGCGATGCCCAGTACGGCTGCTTCCGGGGAAGCCGCGGTACAGCCCGAGCCGGTAACAGCATCCAGTAAGCCCGTACAGGCTGACCCGAATGCCAACGTCGGATTTGCCAGGGCAGGTTTGAGCAGTGCCTTTGACCCGGATGCCAAACTGGCGTCCGTCACGGTAGCGGCCGGCAGCTCGGTGGTTCCCGCCGCAGCCAAGGGCACGCTGTCCACTCCTCTGGACTCCGCCCTGATCGAGACCTCCGGGTTCGGTCACCGTGTCAGCCCCATCACCGGCGAGGCCGGCGAAATGCACAACGGCCAGGACTTCGCAGCCACCTGCGGTACCGCCGTCACCGCCGCAGCCTCAGGCACCGTCGTTTTTGCCGGGTGGCACCCTTATGGCGGCGGCAACCGTGTGGTCATTGACCACGGCAATGGCGTGGAGACCACGTACAACCACCTTTCCAACGCCGCAGTCACCGTGGGCACCGAAATCAAGCGCGGACACCTGGTGGGCGCGAGCGGAACCACCGGCGCTTCCACGGGCTGCCACCTGCACTTTGAGGTCGTTGTTAATGGCGAAGTTGTCGACCCGCGGGACTGGCTGTAACCGGACGAATATCGTTTCGTGATCGGAACGTGACATAAAGCAAATGTTGCTGTACGCTCGTCCTCGTGCCTGATTCGCCAACGATCGGGCACCTTCGAACAGATCGCCGAGCTCTGCCACTGTTTGAAGTCCGTTCGCAGAATCGCATGGCAGAGGCGGGGGAACCAATTTCGGGTTTCGAAAGAAGCCCTTGGGGTTAAGTTGCAGAAGGCCGTAGGCCTGGCAACCGGGTGACTCCCATCCGAATCCGACAGCTCACCTCGTAGGCATTGGGAGAGGCAAACCTGTGTCATCACACGCTCACGGCCGCCGTCGCGCTGCCACCGTACAGACCAACCCGATCACCGCACTTTCCAAGGCAGTCAGCTCCAACGCCGGTACCGTAGGCCGCCAGGCCGCCGTCGTAGTAGCAGCATCCGGCCTCGTGCTGGCTGCAGGGCTCCCTGCACAGGCATCCTCCGTTAGCACGGACCGCCAGGCACTCGAGGCAACCACCCTGAACTTCGTGGACGGCAGTGTCACTGCTCCCGCCAACGCCCCCTTCGCTCTGCAGCTGGCCGCTACCGCCGGTTCCATCGACGGATCCGAATACCGCGCCCAGGTCGCAGCCGAAGAAGCTGCAGTCGCAGCAGCCGAGCAGGCTGCAGCCCAGGCCGCTGAGGCAGCCCAGATCGCCGCTGCAGCACCCGCAGCCGGCCCGGCCGCCTCCGCTCCCGCTGTGATGACCGCGTCCTCCGCTCCGGCCGCCCCGGCACCGGAAACCGCTGCGCCCAGCAACGTTGGCGCGGCCCTGGTCGCCTCGGCCTACGGCCAGATCGGCGTTGCCCAGGACTGCACCGCCATGGTGGAGAACGCACTGCGCTCCGTCGGCAAGTCTGTTGGCGATCTGGCCCCGGGCCAGTTCTTCCAGTTCGGCTCCGTTGTCGGCAGCCCGCAGCCCGGCGATCTGGTGATCACCGGCGGTCACGTCGCCATCTACGTCGGCAACGGCCAGGTCATCAGCGGTGGCCTGAACGGCATGAACACCGGCCTGCACAGCCTCTCCGATCTGCCGGGCGCCAGCTTCGTCCGCGTCAGCTAAGCCCGGTTTTCGAGACCTGGAGAATCATGACCTCGACAACTGAGCGCGCCCGCCACCGGGCGCCGGTGGAACGCACCACTACGCTGAACGCACTCGCCGGTGCCGTGAGCGCCAACGCAGGAACAATGGGCCGCCAGGCCGCAGTTATTGCCGCAGCCTCGGGACTGGTACTGACAACAGGTGTTGCTGCCAACGCCTCCGGCGCGGAGACCCTGCGCGATGTCCGCACCAGCAACCTGAACCTTTCCGCGGCCCAGCCCGTCCAGGTGCCGGAGACCATCCAGGTCTCCTTCGAACGGGATGGGATCAACGGCGTGATCACCGCGCCCGAGCCCGTGCCGGCCGAGACGCCGACGCTGACCGTTCAGGCCCAGGAAGTGGTTCCCGCCACGGCCAACACCAATGCCCAGGGCGGCGCCGGCACCGGTGCCGCAACTGCAGCACCGGCGACGGCAGCTACGCCGGCCCCGGCACCGGCAGTACCTTCCGGTCTTGGCGCAACCATCGCGGCGGCAGCCTATGCCCAGCTCGGCGTCAGCCAGGATTGCACCATGCTGGCCACCAACTCGCTGGCTGCCGCAGGCATCAACTTCCACGGATGGCCGGCCGGCTACCTGTCCCTTGGACGGACGGTCAGTGCAGCCGAGGCCATGCCCGGAGACCTGATCTACTACGCCGACGGCGGCATGGGCATGGCCCACATTGCCGTTTACGTAGGTAACGGACAGGCAGTGCACGGCGGCTTCAACGGAAACAGCACAGTGGTTGCTCCGGCCGAACTCGGCTCCGGCGGCGTCTACATCCGTGTAGGCGGCTAGAAACCCCGTCTCACCCTGCGCGCCCCCGGGCTGTACGCAGGTAAGACCATGGCAAGGCTCCTCCTTCTGGGGGAGCCTTCCGGTTTTAACGCACCAAGGGGAGCGGGGCGGGTGCCGGTGTTTTGCTCGGTGAAAATGGCCAAGTTGCCAATCCCGGCATACTCTTGCATAGACAATCCGAAGTGCCGTTTGCGGAACGGTGTCTTGTACTCACCGGTTCGTGGGCGGCAGATGAAGAGGTATGTGCATGCGCACTCTCGTTCTGAATGCTGGATACGAACCGCTGGCCGTGATTACTTTCCGCCGGGCCCTGGTACTGGTCCTTAACGGAAAGGCAAGCGTGGTAGCCGAGAGCGGTGAACCCGTGGCCGGGCCGAATGAAATTTTTCCCCGGCCCTCCGTCATCCTGTTGCACCGTTATGTGAAGATTCCCTACCGGGAGGGCACTGTTGCCACCCGCAGGGGGGTGCTGCGCAGGGATAACCATGAATGCGCCTATTGCGGCAAGGCTGCGGCGACAGTGGATCACGTGGTGCCGCGTTCCCGAGGCGGAGATGACAGTTGGGAGAACCTTGTGGCCTGCTGCCTGCGCTGTAACAACACCAAGGGGGATAAGACCCTGGCCCAGCTCGGGTGGCAGCTGCGCATTTCGCCGAAGGCCCCCCGGGGAGCGCGGTGGCAGATCCGTGAACTGGAACGCCCGTCCCCGCAGTGGGATCCCTTCCTGCAGAATGACACAGCTGCCTGATGCCTGGACTCCCGGAGCATGCCGCACTCATCCTTGCCGGCGGCCGTTCCAGCCGCCTGGGCGGCGTCCCCAAGGCACTGCTCATGGCCGGGGGCCGAACACTGCTGGAGACCACCCTTGCCGCGGTACCCGACGCACGGACGGTATGCGTCGCAGGTCCGCCTGATCTCAAGCCTCTTCTGGCCCGCCGTGCACCGGCGGCGTTGCTGGTCCGGGAGGAACCTGCCTTCGGCGGCCCGGCCGCAGCAGTGGCGGCCGGTATCAAAGCCCTGCCGAATCCGCCCGAATGGACGCTGGTCCTGGCCTGCGACATGCCGGGGGTCGCTGCGGCCGTGGAAACGCTGTTACGGTCCGCAACCGGATCGGACACCCTGCTGGCGCTGGATGCGCAGGGATACACCCAGCCATTGGCCGGGCTGTACCGCACCGCGGACCTCGTCTCCGCAGTGGATGGTTCTGCGGACGGAACCCTGACAAACATGTCCATGAAGGGGCTGCTTGCTAGGGTGCAATGGAGGGGTGTACCGGTTCCCCCGATGAGTACAGCCGATGTTGACACCTGGGCGGACGCGAAATGCCTGGGTGTGAGCGCCGGGGACATGCAGCAGGAAACCCCGAGGCATGGCCCCCAGCGAAGCGAAGGAGCAGGAATGGCAAGCCAGCAGGAACAACTCGAAGCATGGAGCAGCAGATTGTTGAAAGCGCTTGAGCTCGAAGGCACGCCGGTGGATGTTGCCGCCGTCCTTGATCTCGCGGCAGCCGCGGCACATAGCGTGGTGCGTCCTGCGGCGCCGTTGACCACCTTTATTGCGGGTTACGCTGCGGGAATGGCGGCCGGCAGCGGGCAGGCAGGCGACGCGATTGCCATGCGTTCGGCGATGGCGGTGGCGGCCGGCGAATGTTCCGCCGCCGCAGAGAAGGGGGAAACGGAATGAGCGACCCCTCGGTTCCCGTCATCCTGCCCGTACAGCCCAACGCATCCTGGGCCCAGGCCCGGCACGCCGCGTACGCCGCTGCCCGTCCCCTGCCCTATGAGACGGTACCCCTGGACGAAGCCCTGGGGCGGATCCTGGCACTCCAAACCTCCGCATTACAGCCTGTGCCGCACTACGCCTCGGCAGCCATGGACGGGTGGGCCGTGGCCGGGCCACCGCCCTGGACGGTCATCACCGCCAAGGAACCGGAAGTAGAGCGCTGGCAGATTCACCGCGAGTCCGGCCGCCGGGCCCTGCAGCCCGGCGAAGCCGTCGAAATCCTCACGGGCGGCCTCATCCCCGAGGGCGCGGAATCCGTTCTGCGTTCAGAACACGGCACGGTGTCCGGCGAAGAAGAGCAGGTACTGACGCTCGGCGTGCGTGCTGACGGCGTCGAACCGCGGCAAGGCGAACACATCCGCCCGGCCGGCGAGGAAGCATCGGCCGGCGAAACCACCATCCCCGCAGGCAAGTTGCTTAATCCCGCGCACATCGCCCTGGCGGCGGTATGCGGGCATGACACCCTCCCCGTTTTACGCTCCCCCCGGGTCTCCCTGCTGCTGACCGGCGACGAAGTGATCGAAGCGGGGCTGCCCGAACCGGGCCAGGTGCGGGATACGTTCGGGCCGCAGCTGCCGCAACTGATCACCATGCTCGGCGGACGCGTGGACGTGGTGCGGCGTCTGCCGGACCGGCTCGAGGATGTGGTGGCTGCGCTCAGCAGCGAGGCCAACGACGAGCTCTCCATTGCCATGTCCTCCGGAGACGTCCTGATCACCACGGGTGCGACGGGGCGCTCCGAGGCGGACCATCTGCGCCGTGCCCTGGAGGAAGTGGACGCGGAACTGCTGATCGATGGCATCGCCATGCGCCCGGGGCATCCCACCATGCTGGCGCGGCTAAGGGATGGCAGGCTGCTGGTGGCGCTGCCGGGCAACCCGCTGGCCGCGATGATGGCAGTCTTCACACTGGTTCAGCCGCTGCTGGACGGGCTCCGCGGTGCACCGATTTCCCGGGAGCGGCATGTGCTGGCCGGAGTGGACCTGGAACCACTGCCGGGCAGGACACGGCTGGTTCCGTGCACCATGCAGGAGGACCGGGCCATGCCCTCCCCGTATTTCCGCTCCGGCATGCTCCGCGGACTGGCCGAGGCCGACGCGGTGATGGTGGTGCCGCCGGAAGGCTGCATCCGGGACCAGGCGGTTATGGCCCTTCCCCTGCCGTGGCAGGTTAACCAGGCACCGGCCGGCTAGGGACCGCCCGGGCACGCAACGCAAAGGGGTACTCGCAACGGGTGCCCGCCATAACAAAAGGGTACGACGGCGCAGGGAGGCATCATGGGACGGGTTACCCAACGAGGACGGGTTACGCGGTTCCGGCTGGACGGGCATACCGGCACACGGGAGGACGTGCTGGCGGGGGAGGAGCCGCTGGAAATCCGGTTAAACGGGACATCCTTCACCGTCACGATGCGGACCCCCGGTGACGACTTCGATCTGGTGGCCGGCTTCCTGGTCTCTGAAGGAGTGATCTGGGAGTCCGGCCAGCTGATCAGCCTGCGTTACTGCGCCGGCGTGGACGAGGAAGGGAAACAGACCTTCAACGTTGTTGACGTCCAGCTGCGTCCCGGGACGGCGCTGCCGGACACCGGTATGGAGCGGCATGTCTATACGTCCAGCTCCTGCGGAATCTGCGGCACCGCCTCCATTGAAGCCGTGCGCAAGTCCTCGCACTTTGACACCGCCGGGGACAGCGTCAGACTGCCCCTGGAGATGCTGGCCGAGCTGCCGGACCGGCTGCGGGAGGGACAGAAGGTCTTTGACCGGACCGGAGGCGTCCACGCAGCCGGCCTCTTCAGCACCGACGGTGAGCTGTTGTGCCTGCGCGAGGACGTCGGCCGGCACAACGCCGTGGACAAGGTGGTCGGGTGGGCGCTGCGGCAAGGAATGCTGCCCCTGAGCGGCACCGTGCTTCAGGTCTCCGGACGGGCGTCCTTCGAACTGGTGCAGAAGGCGCAGCTCGCCGGCATTCCCGTGCTGGCCGCGGTCAGTGCGCCGTCCGCCCTGTCCGTGGAATTGGCCAAGGATGCAGGGATGACCCTGATCGGCTTCAGTCGGGGCAGTTCCCTGAACTGTTATTCGGCACCGGAGCGCATTGTCGCTCCGGTTGCTGCCGCCCTCTGACACCGGCCCGGCCCGGGCGGACTCGGGCCCGGCCCGGCAGCCCGGGCTAGCAGGAGGCCGGCAGCAGGACGGTGGCTGTTGTCCCCTCGCCCTCAGCGGAGACGATGCCCAGCTCGCCGCCGTGCTGCAGGACGATGTCCTGCACAATGGCCAGTCCGAGGCCGGTGCCCGGGATGGCGGCGGTGGTGGCATTGGATGCGCGGAAGAACCGGCGGAAAAGATTGGGCAGGTCCGCTTCAGGGATCCCGATGCCCGTGTCGCAGACCTGCACCCGGATGCTGTTGCCGGCGCCCTCGTGCCGGAGCTGCTGGGCGCGGATCTGCACCGAGCCGCCGGTGGGGGTGAATTTCACGGCGTTGGAACACAGGTTGGTGAAAACCTGCTCCAGCTGGGCGCGGTCGCCGTCCACCAGCAGCGGCTCCGCACAGGGTTCGAAGCTCAGGTCCAGGCTGTTGGCACGGGCTGCAGGCGCCAGCGAGGCTGCCACTGAGCGCAGCAGCTCATCCAGATCAACCTCTTCGACTTCGAGGCTGTTCTCATCTGCGTCGTGCCGGGAGATGGTGAGCAGATCCGTGATCAGCTGATTGAGCCGGACGGCGTTGCGGCCGACAATCTTGAGCATTTGGGCGACGTCTTCGGGAAGATCTGCCCCGGAGTCTTCCAGGATCAGGTCCAGGTAGCCCGTGATGGAAGTCAGCGGGGTCCGCAGCTCATGGTTCACCGTGGCCACGAAATCCGTTTTGGCCCGGTCCAGTTCCCGTTGGCGCTTGAGTACCATCCGCTGTGCCGTAATCAGGTTCCCCTGCACCAGGCCGTGCGCCAGGTTGCCGCTGGCGTGCTGGATGAGGGAGATTTCCGTACTGGTCCAGTCCCGGGAGCTGCCTTCACCTGCCAGCCAGAGCAGGCCGAAGGACTTATCTCCGTGGCCCAGCGGCGTGACCAGGGAGGTCCGCAGGCCAGCCGCGGCGGAAGCCGGGCTCAGCTGCACCGGCTCGTCACCCGCCGGTGCCCGGTGATCTTCTACGGCCAGCGCGTGGCCGCGTTCCCACAGCCGGTCCGCCAGTTCCCCCGCCGTGTGGCCTGCCAGCGGCGGGATGGCGCCGACGGTTCCGTCCCTGCTCCAGGACAGGTTGAGCTCGGGGACGCGTTCGTCGGGAAAGGTCACCAGCAGCACGTGGTCCGCTTCGAAGGTGGTGCCCAGTCCGTGGACCATCACCTCCGCCATCTGCTGCGGGTCATTCGTGGAGCGTATGGAAGCAGAGATGCGGCGGGTATCCGCGCGCAGCCGGGCGGTGGCCATCCGGCGTCCGCGTCGGGCCTGGGCGGTGGTGAGGATGAGGTTTACCCGGCGGGCAAGATCCTGCGCGTCCACGGGGCTGGCGACAAAGTCGGCAATGCCCAGCTCCACCATCAGCTCCACGTCCAGCCCGGCGTCACCGGCCACAAGGATTACGGGCAGCTTGGTCATGGACCGCTCGTGCCGGATGCGCTTGAGCATATCCATCCCGGCGATCTGGCGGACGGTGGAATCCACCACGGCCAGGGCCGGCGGTGCCGTCCTCGCAGCATTGATGGCTTCATCCAGGTTGCGCACCGCAACGACATCCAGTCCCGCAGCTGCAAGAACTCCCGCTACGACGGAAAAAACGCCGGGTTCCTCGACGGCCACCAGCGCCGTCGGGCGCCGGGCGGTGCCGTCCAGTGAGGAGTCGTCCTTGGGGACGGCCACGGGTTTGAGCGCCGGAGACATAGCGGCCTTTCGTCGGTGCCCGGGGCAGGAAGCAGGGGCAGCGATTGGAAGTGTATCAGCGGAGGAGGTCAAAACAGTGACTTGTTTCACGGCAGCGGCGAGGATGTCGCGGGCCGGGTTCAGCCCCTGGCGATAGGCCGGGCCGCGGGCGTGCGGAGGCTTAAGCTGGAACGTGCAGATAACGGAGGAAAACACATGAGCATGGAAGGCGCCGCGTGGAGTTCGCTCCACAAGATTTCCCGCGGCAGCGGCACGGATAACAAGATTTCCAAGGACACTCTGGGCCGGATTGTCCGGTTCGCGGCCCCTTACCGGTTCCGGCTCCTGGGCTTTGTACTGCTTTCCGTGGCCGGTGCGTTTCTGGCAGTGGCCACCCCGGTCCTGGCCGGTGAGGTGGTCAACTCGATTGTTGCCGGGACGGCCCCCGGCGTGGTGATTCGGCTGGCCCTGCTGATAGCCGCCGTTGCGGTGGCTGATGCCGGCGTGTCACTGGCCACCCGCTGGTTCTCCTCGCGCATCGGGGAAAGCGTCATCCTGGACCTGCGGACGGCGGTCTTCGACCATGTTCAGCGGATGCCGGTCGCATTCTTTACCCGGACCCGCACCGGTGCCCTGGTGAGCCGGCTGAACAATGACGTCATAGGCGCCCAGCAGGCGTTCAGCGGAACTTTGTCCGGCGTCGTGAGCAACGTCGTCGCCCTCATCCTCACCCTGATTGTGATGCTCGGGACTTCCTGGCAGGTAACTGTCCTGGCCATGCTGCTGCTGCCGGTCTTCCTGCTGCCGGCCCGGCGGATGGGCGGACGGCTGGCAGCCCTGCGCCGCGAGGCCGCGAACCACAATGCCTCGATGGGCACCCAGATGACCGAACGGTTCTCGGCACCCGGTGCGACCCTGATCAAGCTTTTCGGCCGGCCTGACGCGGAATCCCGCGAGTTCGCCGTGCGGGCCGCCCGGGTGCGGGACATCGGCGTGAAGATGGCCATGATGCAGGCCATCTTCGTCACCGCGCTGACCCTGGTCTCCGCCCTGGCCCTGGCCCTGGTCTACGGTCTGGGCGGCTATCTGGCGCTGACCGGCAGCCTGAACACCGGTGACGTGGTCACCCTGGCCCTGCTGCTCACCCGGCTCTACGCACCGCTGACGTCCCTGGCCAATGCCCGGGTGGAAATCATGAGCGCTGTGGTCAGCTTCGAGCGGGTGTTCGAGATCCTGGATCTGCGTCCGCTGATCGCTGAGAAGGAGCAGCCGGCACCGGTGCCGGACGGCCCGCTGGCCGTGGAGTTCGACGACGTCCGCTTCGCCTATCCGACGGCGGAGAAAGTCTCGCTGGCATCGCTGGAGGACGTCGCCGTACTGGATACGCGCGGCGGTGAGGAAGTGCTGCACGGGATCTCCTTCCGGGTGGAACCGGGTCAGACTGTTGCCCTCGTCGGCACCTCGGGCGCCGGTAAGTCCACCATCGCCCAGCTGCTGTCCCGGCTGTACGACGTCGATTCCGGCGCGGTGCGCTTCTCCGGCACCGACGTGCGGGACCTGAGTTTTGCCGGCATCCGCGGGGCCCTGGGCATGGTCACCCAGGACGGACACCTGTTCCACGAAACCATCCGCGCCAACCTGCTGCTGGCCAACCCGGAGGCGGGCGAGGAGCAGGTCTGGGACGCGCTGCGCCGCGCCCGGCTGGAGGACATGGTCCGTTCCCTGCCGGACGGGCTGGAGACCATGGTGGGGGAGCGCGGTTACCGGCTGTCCGGCGGTGAACGCCAGCGCATGACCATTGCGCGGCTGCTGCTGGCCCAGCCGCGGATCGTCATCCTGGACGAGGCGACCGCCGCCCTGGATTCCACGTCCGAGGCGGCAGTCCAGGCGGCCCTGGGCGAGGCGCTGCAGGGGCGCACCGCCGTCGTTATTGCCCACCGGCTTTCCACCATCCGCAACGCGGACAGGATTTTGGTGATTGAAGACGGCCGGATTGCCGAGCAGGGCACCCATACCGAGCTGCTGGCGCGCGGAGGACGCTACGCGGAGCTGTACAACACCCAGTTTGCCGCCGAACCGGCTCCGGATGCGCAGCTCGAGGAGGATCCCGCCGGGAGGCCGTAAGCGCGGCCCGTCGGCGGCCCGGGCCGGGGCATCTTCTACCGGGGCATCTGGTGCTGGACGTCCCGGTAGTAATCCTTCAGGGCCAGGTCTGCGGCTGCCTCCCGGTCCAGGACGAACGTGGCGTGCGGGTGCATCTGCAGCACCGAAGCCGGGCACATGCTTGCCAGCGGCCCCTCGACCGCCCGTGCCACCGCCTGCGCCTTGGCCTCGCCGTGGGCCACCAGCAGCACCGTCCGCGCCTCCATGATGGTGCCCAGCCCCTGGGTGAGGCACAGGGAGGGCACTTGGGAGGCATCGGCAAAGAACCGTGCGTTGTCCTTGCGGGTGGCGGACATCAGGGTCTTCACCCGGGTCCGCGACGCCAGGGATGACGTCGGTTCGTTGAAGCCGATGTGCCCGTTCCGTCCAATGCCCAGAATCTGCAGGTCGATCCCGCCCGCCGACGTGATGGCAGCTTCATAGTTCAAGCAGGCAGCAGCAAGGTCCGCAGCGCCGCCGTTAGGGACATGCACCCTGCCGGGATCCAGGCCCAGCCTGTCGGTGACTTCCCGGCGGATCGCCGCGGCATAGCTCTCCGGATGCTCCGGCGGCAGGCCTACGTACTCGTCCAGGGCGAAGGCGGCCAGTGCGGACAGCTGGGGGCTGCGGTGGCGTTCCAGTTCCTTGTAAATAGCCAGGGGAGAGGAGCCGGTGGCCACGCCCAGCGTCTTAATGGTGCCGTGGCTGACACCCCGAAGGATGACCCGGGCGGCGTACTCGCCGACCTCCGCGGGGCTGTCGAGAACCACGATGCGCATGAGCTACCTTCCGGCGCGTTCCTGGGCCCTGCCGGCCTTTTTGACCGGGGCTACGATCACCCTGGTGCCGCGGCTTTCAAACTCGGCCTTGTCACTGTCGCTGATCCCGCTGTCCGTAATCAGGTTGCTGAACACATAACCGTTCAGCGTGGCGAAGCTGCGGGTGCCGATCTTGGAGGAGTCCGCCACGATGTATGTTTCCGAGGCTCGGCGTGAGATCAGCGAGTTGACCGCTGCTTCGCCTTCGTCGCTGACGGTAGGTCCCACCTCGGCGTCCAGCCCGTTGACGCCCACAAAAGCGAAGTCCAGTGCCACCCGCTGCAGGATGACGTCAGTGTAGGGGCCCACCAGTTCGTATGAGCGGGGGTTCACGGTGCCGCCGGTGACCATCACGCGGATATTGGGGCGGACCACCAGTTGTACGGCAATGTTGATGGCGTTGGTGACCACGGTCAGGGTGGGTTTGCTCGAGGGTTCCATCAGGTCCCGGCGCATCCCCAGGGCGTGGGCGATGGCGGTACTGGTGGTGCCGCCGCACAGACCGATGACGGCGCCCAACGGGACCAGCGCACTGGCGGCCTGGGCGATGGCCTGCTTCTCGGCCATATGGTCATCCCGGGTATATCTGGTGGGCAGGTCGTAGGCAACAGCCTCCATCGTGGCCCCGCCGCGGGTACGGGTCAGCAGCCGCTGTGCGGCCAGGGCATCAAGGTCCCGGCGGGCGGTGGCCGGCGAGACTTTCAGCTCAGCCATGATCTCCTCCACCTGCACACGCCCGCGCGCCGCCAGGAGATCAAGGATGGCGTTGAGGCGCTCGGTCTTTTCCATGGTTTTTCAGCCTTTTTCCACAACGGTTGTCCCGGTCAGGGCGAACAGGGACAACAGGCGCCCGGCCTCGGGGGCCAGCGCCCGGCGGCCCGCGGAGAGGTACTTGCGCGAGTCGACAAGATCCGGATGGTCTCCAAGCATCTGGCGCACGGCACGGGTGAAGAAACCGTTCAGATGCGTGGAAACATTAATCTTAGTCATTCCAGCGCTGATGGCGGCGACGAGCATGCTGTCCGGCACCCCGGAGGAGCCGTGCAGCACCAGCGGAACGTCCAGGGCGTTTTTCAGCTCGCGGATCAGGTCCAGGTCCAGCTGCGCGCTCCGGTTGGTCATGGCATGCGAGGACCCCACCGCCACGGCCAGGGCATCGACGCCGGTGGACAGGACAAAGTCCGCTGCCTCGAAGGGATCAGTCCGCACCCCCGGGGCGTGTGCTCCGTCCTTGCCGCCCACTTCGCCCAGCTCCGCCTCCACAAAGACGTCCAGCGGCTCGGCATGTTTGACCACACGGGCGGTGGCGGCAACATTTTCGCTGTAGGGCAGGGCGGCGCCGTCGAACATCACCGACCCGAAGCCAAGCTCCAATGCCTGATGGACCAGGGCTTCGTCTTCGGCGTGGTCCAGATGCAGGGCCACCGGGACAGCGGCAACTTCAGCGACCGCCAGGCAGGCTGCCGCCAGCGGCTTCAGGGAGCCGTGGTAACTGGCGCAGTTCTGTGAAATCTGCAGGATCACGGGGAGTCCGGCGGATTCCGCACCGGTGACAATGGCCTCTGCGGTCTCGAGGTGCAGGACGTTGAAGCTGCCGATTCCGGTGCCGGCCGCCACGGCGTTTTCCATGAGGATCCGGGTGGGGGTGAGACCCATTAGTTTTTCTCCAATGCAGTGTTTAGATGGCTGTTCGCGACGCCGGTGCGGTGCCTGGTAACGGTGATCTGCCGCAGCAGGCCGGTGTGCTCGGCGGAGATTTCACCGGCTGCCGGCATCAGCACAGCTGCGGCGGACCAAGCGGCCGCCGTGCGCAGCATCTGCTCCAGGTCCCGGTTCCCGGATGCCAGATGGACGGCGAGGGCTGCCACGGCGGCGTCGCCGGCGCCGGTTGGGTTCCCCGGCAGGCTGCGGCCCAGCCGCGCGTGCAGGTAGGACTCGGGCTCTGCCGCCGAGAAGGCCAGCAGACCGGCCTCACCGCAGCTAAGGAAAACGGTCTGTGCGCCGGCTTTGAGGAGTTGGCGCACGCCCCGGTGCGGATCATCCTCGCCGGTGGCCTCGCGCAGCTCATGATGGTTGGGTTTCAGGGCAAAGACCCCGGCCTCGGCAGCGCGGATCAAATCCGGCCCCGAGGTGTCGATGATGCAGGGGATGCCGTGTGGGGCGGCTGCCCGCACGAGGTCGGGATAGAACCCGGCGGGAGCCTGGGGCGGCAGGCTGCCTGAGCCCACCAGTACGCCGGCACCGGGGAGCAGCTGCCCAATCTGGACGTTCAGGTCCTGCCATTCGCCGCCGTCGAGCGGGTACCCGGTTTCATTGAAGATGCTGGTGATCCCGGCACTCTCATCAACAAACGCCATGCTCCGCCGGGTAGGCGCCACCACGGGCACGAGACGGTGCGGAATGCCGTTGCGTTCCAGATCGTCGCGGTAACGGGCTCCGGTAAAGCCTCCGCTGGTGGCAACGGCAAGCGTGGGGGCTCCCACTTGATGGGCCACCCGGGCCACGTTCATTCCCTTGCCCCCGGCGCGGACGGCCGGCGGCGGCACCCGGTGGCTGGAGCCCGGAACAAGCGCCGGCACGGCATAGGTTTCATCCAGCGCCGGATTGGCAGTGACGGTCAGTACCGCACGGACGTCCGGGGTCACAGCGGTTGTCCGGTCAGGCCGCGCGCGTGCAGGGCCGCACCCATGAGCCCGGCATCCTGGCCGAGGATGGAAACGCGGATCCCGGGCCGGCGGTGGAAGGAGAGGCGGCTGTCGACGGCGCGGCGCAGCGGCCCGGTCAGGTCATTGCCGGCTTGGGACAGGCCGCCGCCGAGTATGACGGCCTCGGTGCCCAGGACCGCGGCCAGATGGCAGATGCCATCGGCCAGCGCCTCCACCGCGTCGGCCCAGACTCCCGCCGCGTCGGCGTCGCCGTTGTGCGCGGCGTGCAGTACCTCTTTGGCGCCGGCTGCCGCCCGGCCGGTGCGTTCCGTATAGCGGCGGACTATGGCCCCGGCGGAGCCCACCGTTTCGAGGCAGCCGTGGGCGCCGCACGCGCACAGGGTGCCCGAGGGAACCGCGGCGTGGCCGATTTCCCCGGCATAGCCGCCGCCCCGGACCCGGCGTCCGTCGCAGAAAACCGCGCCGGCAATGCCGGTACCGATGATCAGCACCACCGCGTCGCGCAGTCCCTGGCCTGCGCCGAGGCGCATTTCGGCCTCACCGGCCAGCCCGACGTCGTGCCCGAAGGCCACGGGAAGCCCGGTTTCCTCCCCGAGCCGCTGGGCGAAGGGATAGTCCCGCCACCCCAGGTTCGCCGAGAAAAGGCCGGTGCCGGTGCCTTCATCCACCAGGCCGGGGACCACGAGGCCCAACGCCTGCACGGAGACCTGCGGATAGTCCCGGATGTACCGCTGGGCCAGGGCGGCAACCTCCTTCACCACCGCGTCGCCGGGGCGGGCCGGATCGCGAGGTGTAGGCATCCGCAGCAGGGAGTGGAAGTTTCCGCTCCCGTCCTGAAGGGCTGCCTTCATATCGGTTCCACCCACGTCGAAGGCGAGGACGGACTCGCCGGCGGGGGAGGAGGCTGCCGGTGTGCTCATGTGCCGGGCTGGCCTTCCAAGATGACGGAACGGGTGAGGCTGCGCGGGCGGTCGGGATCGAGCCCGCGGCCCATGGCGCGTTCCAGGGTGAGCTTGTGGATGCGTACCAGCTCGGCAAGCGGGTGGCGGGAAGAATGCTCGAACCGCGCACCTGCCTGTTCGACGTCGGAGCGCAGGCCCTCGGGTTCCTCTCCCAGCAGCCAGGTCACCCGGCCGGGCGCGGCAATCGCGATCGGGCCGTGCCGGTATTCCATTGCGGGATAGGACTCGGTCCAGCCCTGTACCGCCTCACGCATTTTCAACGCAGCTTCATGGGCCAGGCCAACGGTCCACTCCCGGCCAAGGAAGCTGAACTGCTCGGCGTCCAGCAGTTCCTCCGGGACGGGTTCAGCCAGCACGGCGCGCGCATCCTCGACCGCCGGCGCCAGATCCGTACCGAGCGAGGTCAGAAGATAGGCCAGCGCCGCGGTGGCGAACCGGGTCTGGACCACCGAGGACTCATCGGCATAGGGCAGGGCAACCACGGATCCGGCCAGTGTGGCGGCCGGCGAATCCAGGTCCCCGAGCAGCACGGTGGTGGGGACGGTGTTGTCCAATTCGGCGAGGAGGCTCAACACCTCGGTGGTGGTGCCGGAGCGGGTGATCGCTACGACGGCGTCATATCCGCGGCGGGTCACCGCCGACGCCTCGGAGGCGGCGAACGCGTCGGTTTCGCCGAGGCCGGCCTCTTCCCGAGCCGCCGCATAGGACTGGGCCATGAACCAGGACGTGCCACAGCCCACAACGGCTACGCGTTTGCCCGCGGCCGGCAGGAGCCTCTCCGCTCGCGCCTGCCCGATCGCGCGCTCCCAGACGTCCGGCTGCGAGAACAGCTCCTCGCGCATCCACTGGCCGGGAGCGGAAGCGGAAGGTGCTGCGTCGGTGAAGGATGTTGGCATGGAGGTGCTCCTCTGGGCAGCGGGCCGGCTTTTCCGGCCCAACAATGTTGCTCAATGATGAACATTGATTGCATAACTTGTCTAGTGATCAGTAACAATCAAGCCCAACCCGCACGATTCTGTACTCGTTTTTGCCGGAATAACGGCGTTTTTCCAGGAAACTGCGGCAAACCCGCTGAAAAAAGGTCTTGACGGCGGCGCATCGTCAGGCAATTATTCTCTCAACTGACTGATGAACTCTGATTACAGCCAAGCGACAGTTATCAGATTCCGTCATCGCCCACTGGCATCCGGCGGCTTTGTGCCGCCGGCGGCCACAGGCACCGTTTCGCGGTCCCCGGCCGTGACTATTTGAAAGAGGATTCAATGAAGAGCAATGTTCGCATCGGCCTGGTGGCCCTGGCTGTCACCGGCGCCCTCGCGGTTTCCTCCTGTGGGTTCGGGGGCGGCGGCAGCAGTGAAGGCGACGCCAGCTCCATCGACCTGCTGGTTCCCAGCTACTCGGACGGAACCAAGGCCCTCTGGGAGGGCGTCATCGAGGACTTCCAAGCCGAGAACGAGGGAATCACGGTAAACCTGCAGGTCGAATCGTGGGAGAACCTCGAGTCCGTCCTGCAGACCAAGATCCAGGCCGGCGAGGCTCCGGATATTTACAACGGCGGTGCCTTCTCGGCCTTCGCGGACGAGGGACTGCTGTATCCCGCAGAAGACATTGCGTCCGAGGAGACCATCAGCGATTTCCAGGAATCCTTCGCCGAGAATGAAGCCCTCGACGGCACGCAGTACGGCCTGCCCCTGATTGCCTCGGTCCGTGCGCTGTTCTACAACCAGGACCTTTTTGACGCCGCGGGTGTCACGGCGCCTCCCACCACCTGGGATGAGTTGCATGCGGCCGCAAAGAAAATCTCGGATACCGGTACCCCCGGCTACGGCATGCCCCTGGGCTCTGAAGAGGCGCAGGGCGAAAGCCTGATCTGGTTCGCCGGTAACGGCGGGGGCTTCGGCGACGAAACCGAAATCACCGTCAACTCACCGGAGAACCTCGAAGCTGCCGAGTTCATGAAGAAAATGATCTCCGACGGCGTGACGCAGCCGGATCCGGGAGCAACCCAGCGCACTCCCATGATCAATGTCTTCGCCCAGGGACAGATCGGCATGGTCTACGCCCTGCCGCAGACGGTGGGACAGATTGAGGAAGAAAACCCGGACCTCAACTACGGAGTGACCACCGTTCCCACCCGAAGCGGCGAGCCCGCAACGCTCGGCGTCGCGGACCGGCTGATGGCGTTCAAGAACGATGAGGACAAGCAGGAAGCCATCACGGCCTTCATGGACTTCTTCTACTCCGAGGACAACTACGTGGACTGGGTGCAGACCGAAGGGTTCCTGCCCACCACGAAGAGCGGTTCCGAAGCCATGGCCAGCAACGAGGACCTGGCACCGTTCCTGGACATGCTGCCCAGCGCAAAGTTCTACCCCACCACCAACCCTGCCTGGAACAGCACGGATGGTGCCTTCAAGTCCCTGATGGGCCAGCTTGAAGACCAGGATGCAAAGACGGTCCTGGACCAGATCCAGTCCAAGGCTGACGCAGCCTGACTCCGGCCCGAAGGGGCCGCCGCGCAGGTTCGAAGCGGCGGCCCCTTCCTGTTCCAGAACGGTTTCACATTATGAGCAGCACACTTCGGCATCCGGGAGTGCGGGCCGGCAGGCCACGGGGCAGCGAAAGTATCTGGGCCGCCCTGCCCTGGATCGGACCGGTCCTCATCCTGGTCTTCGGCATCGTCATTTTTCCCGCCGGCTACATGATCTACAGCTCCACCAGGCGTATCAGCCAGGCGGGAACGAACGTGGAGGGCGTGGGCCTGGCGAACTTCCAGACCGTGTTCACCGATCCCAACCTGCCGCGGATCCTGCTCAATACGGTGGTTTGGGTCGCCGTGGTGGTGACCCTGACGGTCATCATCTCCCTGGCACTGGCCAACTTCCTGAACAAGCCGTTCCCGGGCAGGACCCTGGTCCGGATGGCGGTGGTGGTTCCCTGGGCTGCCAGCGTGGTCATGACCACCACGGTGTTCTACTACGGACTGGACCGGGACTACGGCATCATCAACAAGTTCATGGTCGACATCGGGCTGATGGATGCGGCCTACGGGTTCACCAAAAACACGACCACCGCCCTGGCTGCGGCCATTATCGTCGGCGTCTTCGTCTCCCTCCCGTTTACCACCTACACCCTGCTTGCCGGAATGCAGGCGGTTCCCGGGGACGCACTGGAGGCAGCCAAGATGGACGGTGCCGGACCGGTCCGCACCTACTTCAGCGTGGTGCTGCCCCAGCTGCGCGGTGCACTCGCCGTGGCCGTACTGATCAACATCATCAACGTCTTCAATAACCTGCCCATCCTGAGAATCATGACCGGGTCCATTCCCGGCTACAGCGCCGACACCCTAATGACCTACATCTTCAAGGTGCTGCAGTTTGACCGGCGCCTGGATGTGGCGAGCGCGCTCAGCGTGGTCAACTTCGCCGTCGTCCTGGTGATCGTGGCGGTCTACGTGAAGATCGTCAAACCTATGAAGGAGGTCTGAAATGGCCGTCACCGCCCCCGCAGTTCCCCCGGTTGCCGCGCCCGTTCAGCCCCGCCGGAAGCGGTACGGAACTGACAACGTCAGCGGCCGCCGCATGTGGGGACGGACCGTCATCGGCGCCGTCATCGCCCTGGCCTTCCTGACCCCGTACCTGATCATGCTGGTCGGTTCCCTGAAGACCCGGTCGGAAATCCTCTCGGTTCCGCCCGAGTACCTTCCGCAGGACGGCCTGCAGTTCGGGAACTACCAGTCCATGTGGGATACCCCGGAAACACCGCTCACCTACAACCTGTTCTCCACCATCATCATTGCGGTATTTGCTACCTTGCTGGTGCTGCTGGTGGCCACCCCCGCCGCGTACTACACCGCGCGGTTCCGCTTTCCCGGGAGGATGGTTTTCCTCTTCCTGGTGATCGTGACACAGATGCTTCAGCCGGCCGTTCTGACCGCTGGGCTGTTCCGTCAGATGCTCTGGCTTGACCTTAATGACACCTGGGTTGCGATGATCCTGATCAACGCGGCCTTCAACCTCTCCTTCGCCCTCTGGATCATGCACAGCTTCTTCGCTGCCATACCGAAGGAAATCGACGAGGCAGCGCAGATCGACGGCGCGGGGCGACTGAAGGTACTCTTCCGGATCAACCTGCCCCTGGTCTGGCCGGGCATCGTTACCGCGGTGATTTTCACCTTCGTTTCATCCTGGAATGAATTCGCCGCCAGCCTGGTGATTATGTCCACCGCGGAAAACCAGCCGCTCTCCGTTGCGCTGACCAAATTCATCGGCCAGTACGCCACCAGCTGGCAGTATGTCTTCGGCGTATCCATCGTCGCGATTGTGCCGGTGATTATTCTCTTCGCCGTGATCGAGAAGCGCCTCATCGGCGGGCTGACCGCCGGAGCCGTCAAATAGACCGGAGATCCGTCCGCGCCTAAAAACGGACTCCTTGAGGAAACCCGCCCCCGATCTCCGCCCCTGCTGGAGATCGGGGGTCCGTTTCTTAAAAGAAAAAGTGCCCCCGGCCGGAATCGAACCGACGACCTGCCCTTTAGGAGAGGGCCGCTCTATCCTACTGAGCTACGGAGGCAAACCGCCGGGTACCGGCGGAGCGGTACCAGCTTACCCGTTTCTTTCCGAAGGTGTTTGCAGCGGATCCGGTGTGCCGCCGGGGGCGCCGTGGGAGGCGGATCGTCCGGTGTCGGGGCGCAGGTCGCTCACGTACCGCTGATAGCTCTCCCGGATGCCCTGCATAAAACCCAGGACAGTGCGCAGCTCCTCCTCCGAATACCGTGACATCACTTCGTCGGTGAGGGCGCCGAGCGGTCCGAAGTAGGCTCCGGCCAACTGCATGGCCAACGGTTCGAAGTGCAGGGTCACCTTTCGGCGGTCGGCATGGGTCCGGTTGCGGTGGATGTGCCCGATCCGTTCCAACCTGTCGATCACCGCGGTGGTCGCCCCGGAGGAGGTGCCCAGCCGGGCACTGAGCTGGCCCGCGGTCAGCGCCTCATGCCGGATTTCGGCCTCCATAATCAGCACCAGTGCGCGCATGTCCGTGGAATTCAAACCATGGGCATGCGCAAAGGCATCCGCGACTCGCTGCCCGTCCAGGCTCATGCCGCGGAGCACGTCGACGATATCCCGCCGTAGCTCCTGATCTTCCACAGCCCAATAGTAACTTGGAATTGAAGTATCTCCATATCTGAGATACTTTCGGACAGAGATACTTACGTCACGGGAGAAGCACATGTACGCAGGGATAGTGAAGAACGCCAAAACGGCGTGGGTCACTCTACTGATCGGGGTGGCCGTCATTATCGGCCTGTTCGCCCTGCCGGCAGAGGAAAACGACACCACCGGAGTGGGTGGCCTGGATGATAAGTACCAGTCCACCCAGGTGGAGGAGCTGCTCCAGGAGTTCCCCGACGCGCAGGAATCCTCCGCCATTGTGGTGGTCTCCCGCGAGGACGGCGAACCCCTGACCGACGCGGATACGGCCGCGATCGCCCAGATCAACGCAGCCGCAGCCGACGCCGGCGCCTCCGGCCCGCCCCCGCAGGTTCCGCCGGTGGTTTCGGAGAACAAACTCGTCGCCATCGTCCCGCTGACCCTTCAGGCAGCGGCCGACGACGGCAATGCGGTCTCGGACGAGGTCGAGGCGCTGCGCACCGCCGTCGCCGATGCCGCTCCGGAGGGCGTGAAGGCCGAACTCACCGGCGGCGCAGCGTTCAGCGCCGATCTGGCCGGTGTGTTCTCCGGCGCCAACTTCGTGCTGCTCACCGTTACGGCCGGCGTCGTCGCCGTGCTGCTGATCGTCACCTACCGTTCCCCGTGGCTCTGGATTGTGCCGCTGGCGATTGTCGGCGCCATTGAACAGCTGGCCGCAAAGGTGGTGGATCTGCTGGCCCCGGCCACGGGAATCACCGTGGACCCATCGGCGGTGGGCATCACCAGCGTCCTGGTTTTCGGAGCGGCCACCAACTATGCGCTGCTGCTGATTGCCCGCTACCGTGAGGAGCTGCGCGCCCATGACTCGGTCTACGAGGCCATGGGCAAGGCCCTGACCCGCACCCGCGAGGCGATCATCGCCAGCGGCGGCACCGTGATCCTGGCGCTGCTGACCCTGCTGTTCACCGATACGGCCAGCTACCGCGGCCTGGGCTTCTCCGCCGCCATTGGCATTGTGCTGGCTATTTTCAGTGCACTGTTCCTGCTGCCGGTGGCGCTGGTGCTGCTGGGGCGCAAACTGTTCTGGCCCTTCGTGCCGAAGGTGGGGGACCCGGCCAAGGAAGGGAAGTTCTGGGGCAAGCTCGGCGAGGCCACTGCCCGCCGCCCGAAGACTATTGCCGGCACCGCCGTCGTGGTCCTGCTGGCGCTGGGCAGTGCCGTGTTCACCCTGCAGATCGGTCTAAGCGAGAACGAGCAGTTCCGTGAAAAGCCGGAAGCCGTAACCGCTGCGGAAACCCTTGCCGAGGGCTTCCCGGCAGGCTCCTCCTCACCCGTGACCGTGCTGGTGGAAACCGACGCCACCGACGCGGCCGTTGCGGAGCTCCAGGGCATTGAAGGCGTCACCACGGCCACGCCGGGCAGTGAGCATGACGGACTGACCCGCATTGAACTGATCACCGGCTATGAGGCCGGGACGGATGAAGCGAACACCTTTATTACCGATCTGCGGGACGACCTCGCGGGCGAGGACTACGAAGCACTCGTGGGCGGCGAAGCTGCGCAGCGGGTTGACCAGCTGGCGGCAAACCAGCACGACACCCTGCTGGTGGGCAGCTCGGTGATCATCCTGGTGCTGCTGGTACTGGCTGTCCTACTCCGCTCGCTCGTGGCCCCGTTCCTGCTGGTGGCCTCGGTGCTGCTGACCTTCGTGGCCAGTACCGGTCTGAGCTGGCTGCTGTTTGAAAACGTGCTGGACTTCCCGGCCATGGACGTGCAGACGCTGCTCTACTCGTTCCTGTTCCTGGTGGCACTGGGTGTGGATTACAACATCTTCCTGACCACCCGGGCCCGGGAGAACGCCGTGACCATGGGCACCAAGAAGGGCATGCTCGCGGCACTGCGTTCCACCGGCGGCGTGATCACCAGTGCCGGCGTGCTGCTGGCGGCGGTCTTCGCCGTGCTCGGTGTGCTTCCGCTGGTGACCCTGACCCAGGTGGGCATCATCGTGGCCATCGGTGTCCTGTTCGACACCCTGTTGGTGCGGACCGTCGTGGTCCCGGCGCTAACCTTTGTCCTTGGCGACAAGTTCTGGTGGCCCTCCAACCCGGCGGGTAAAAACGGAAACCACGGCCGCCGCAAGGCTGAGACCGAGCAGGACCCATCGGGCGACGGTCAGGGTGCCCGCAAGAGCGGCATCGCCGCTGGATAGTTCTGCGGCACCGAGGGCATTGTCAATGGCGATGTTCTCCCACAGATCGGCGACCACAAAGAGGATCGGGGCGCTGAAGAGCACCCAGCGCAGCGAACGGCGCTGGGTGTTCAGCCCGATGATCAGCAGCCAGGTCATGCCGAAGACCAGCGGAAACAGCACCCCGGCGGTTTTGTGCACGTAGCTGAGCTGGCCCAGGGCATCTGCATCCATGGCGGCCCGCAGCGCCGCCAGATGATCTTCCCCGTAGCCAAAGACCATGGAGTCCGGCATGGCCAGCCCGTCCGAAAGGTCGGTCAGCTGGCCCAGCACCAGCAGGTGCAGGTACCAGAACAGGAACAGGGTGGTCACCACCCCGGCAATGACTATCAGCCCCGGACTGCTTTTGGGCTGCGGCGGCTGACCTGCTCCCGGTGTGCCCGGGCGGGCCGGGGCTGCGTTGGGTCCGTGTTTGGCGGCGCGCTGCGCGGCGGTTTTTCCCATAGATACAGTATGGCCGCACCGGCACGGCCGCTGCGGCCAACCGGTGCGGCGGTGTCGCTCCGCTGCGGAGCAGGCACCATGGGTGGCCCAACAACGTCCCTGTCGCGCGCACAGGACCGCCGCTACGCTGGGGCTATGGACCCCGTAGCAACCCCTGAAGATTTTGCCCTGGCCGCTGACCTGGTGCGCGAAGCCGGGCAGCTGGCCCTTCGGATGCGTTCGGAAGGGCTGACCGCCAGCGCCAAGACGTCCGTGTCCGACGTCGTTACCGCAGCGGACCGTGAAGCGGAGGCTCTGGTGGTTGCCCGGCTGCGCGAGCTGCGGCCCGAGGACGGGATTGTGGGGGAGGAGGGGGCCAGCCGCAGCGGCACCTCCGGCCGCTCCTGGGTTATTGACCCGGTGGACGGCACCTACAACTTCTTCGCAGGGTCAACCTACTGGTGTTCGGCCCTCGCCCTGCGCGCCGACCCGGGCCCGCACGGTGTCCACGGTGATCCGGACGTGCTGCTCGGCGCTGTCTACCAGCCGCAGGAAGAGCAGCTCTGGCTGGGCGGCAAGGGATATCCGGCCACCCGGAACGGTGAACCGATTACTCCGCCCGAAGATGAGCCGCTGAACCGCCTCTCGGCCGGAACCTACATCCACCCCACCTGGCTGCTGCGACCGGAAGTCGCCGGTCCCTGGACGGCCGCGGCCTCCCGGGCAGCCACCATCCGGATGATGGGCTCCGGCTCCTGCGACCTGGTCCGTGTGGCTACCGGCCAGTCCGGTGCCTGGTTCCAGCACAGCTGCCCCGAGTGGGACTGGCTGCCGGGCAAAGCCATTGTCCTGGCTGCCGGCGGCAGCACCGCCGTCGCCGAGGTGAACGGATTCCGCTGGCATATTGCAGGTACCGCGGCCGCTGTCCGTGAGATCCACGGCGCGCTGGCCTCCGCCTGACCCGCGCCCCGCCCTTCTCCCATGGCGCCTGCCGCAGGGGCGCAAACCGCCCCTCACCGGAATGTCGGCCGCAGCGCCTAGACTTAAAGCCATCATGGACTACCTCTTTGATCCACTCTTTCCCGCACCCCGCACCAGCGAACCGGCAGCTGCCGCGAAGGCGCCGCACGCCGAAAACGACCGGCGGGGCTCCTCCTACGCGGATGAAAGCCGTGCCGCGGACCTGCTGCAGGGCCTGAATCCCCAGCAGGAGGAAGCGGTTAAGCACAGCGGTTCGCCGCTGCTGATCGTGGCCGGCGCCGGCTCCGGCAAAACCCGGGTGCTCAGCCACCGGATTGCCTACCTGCTGGCCACCGGCCGGTCCAACCCCGGCCAGATCCTCGCCATCACCTTCACCAACAAGGCCGCCGCCGAAATGCGCGAGCGGATCGAGAACCTGGTGGGCGGCGTCGCCAAGACCATGTGGATCTCCACGTTCCACTCCTCCTGCGTGCGGATCCTGCGCCGGGAAGCCAAAACGGTGGGGATGAACTCGAACTTCTCCATCTACGACTCCGCTGATTCGCTGCGGCTGATCACCCTGGTGGCCAAGGGCCTGGACCTTGACCCCAAGCGGTTCACGCCGAAGTCGATCATGCATAAAATCTCGGCGCTGAAAAACGAACTGATCGATGAGGAGTCCTACGCGGAATCGGCCAACCACGCCGATCCGTTCGAGTCCGCCGTGGCAGAGGTCTACAAGGGCTACGCGCAGCGGATGCGCCAGGCCAATGCCATGGACTTTGATGACCTGATTGCCCAGACGGTCTTTATGTTCCGGGCGTTCCCGGGAGTGGCCGAATACTACCGGCGCCGCTTCCGGCACATCCTGGTGGACGAGTACCAGGACACCAACCATGCCCAGTACGCCCTGGTGCGCGAACTGGTGGGCACCGACGACGACGAGATTCCGCCGGCCGAACTGACCGTGGTGGGCGATTCAGACCAGTCCATCTACGCCTTCCGCGGTGCCGATGTGCGCAACATCAACGACTTCGAGAAGGATTACCCGAACGCGCGAACCATCCTGCTGGAGCAGAACTACCGTTCCACGCAGACCATCCTGAACGCGGCCAACGCCGTGATCCAGCGCAACCCGAACCGGCCGGAGAAACGCCTCTGGACCGCTGAGGGCGACGGCGAGAAAATCATCGGCTACGTGGGCGAGAACGAACACGAGGAAGCCCGCTTCATCGCCGAGGAGATCGACCGCCTGCAGGACGAGGAAAACCTGCGCCCCGGCGACGTCGCCGTCTTCTACCGGACCAACGCCCAGTCCCGGTCCCTGGAAGACGTCCTGGTCCGGGTCGGCCTGCCCTACAAGGTGGTTGGCGGCACCCGGTTCTACGAGCGCAAGGAAATCAAGGACGCGTTGGCCTACCTGCGCGTGCTGGTGAACTCCGACGACGTCGTGAACCTGCGCCGCATCCTGAACGAACCCAAGCGCGGGATCGGAGACCGCGCGGAATACTCCGTGGCGGCGCTGGCCGAACGGGAGCGGATCTCCTTTATGGCAGCCCTGCGCCGGGCCGATGAGGCACCGGGACTGGCCACCCGCTCGCTGAACGCGATCAACGGCTTCGTGAAGCTGATTGACGACCTGGCCGAGGTAGCGTCCGGTTCCGGAGCATCCGCCGCGTTGGAGGCTGTGCTGGAGCAGACCGGCTACCTGGCCCAGCTGCGCTCCAGCAATGATCCGCAGGACGAATCACGGGTGGAGAACCTGGCTGAACTGGTGGCGGTGGTCCGCGAATATGAAAGGGACAACCCCGAGGGGTCCTTGGGGGAGTTCCTGGAACAGGTCTCCCTTGTCGCGGACGCCGACTCCATTCCCGACGCCCCGGAGGGCTCGGCCGAAGAGGTTGCTGCCGCCGTCGAGGAGTCCCGCCGGCAGGGCGTGGTCACGCTGATGACCCTGCACACGGCCAAGGGCCTGGAGTTCCCGGTGGTGTTCCTGACCGGCATGGAGCAGGGACTCTTCCCGCACCAGCGCTCCGCCACCGACCCGGCCGAGCTCGCCGAGGAACGGCGCCTGGCCTACGTGGGCCTGACCCGCGCCCGGCAGCGGCTCTACCTGACCCGCTCCGAGGTGCGCAGCATGTGGGGTCAGAGCCAGTACAACCCCGCCAGCCAGTTTGTCGGCGAAGTTCCGGCCGAACTGATCGAGTGGAAGCGCGAAGGGATGGACCGGCCCACCTGGGGCGGGGGAGGCAGCATCACCTCCAGCCGCTACGGCGGATCCTCCTGGGGCGCCGGTGCCCCGATGGGAACCGGCGGCAGCACCGCCAACGCCCCGGTGGCCAAGGCCATGGGGCGTGTGCAGCCGCAGAAGGAAGTCATTTCCGTGGCTGCCGGTGACAAGGTCAACCACACCTCCTTCGGCCACGGCACGGTGCTCGCCGTGGAAGGCGCAGGGGACAAGACGGTGGCCAAGGTGAAGTTCGATATCGGGGAGAAACGCCTGCTGCTGCGCTATGCGCCCCTGACGAAGGAGTCCTGAAAAGAGACGCCTGTCATAGCGCAGGCCCCCTCATTTCTACAAACGATAGAAGTGTGTGCTTCATCACTAAAGGGGTAGTCTGTGATCGGCGCCAAGCGCCGAGGGACTAAAGTTCCCAATGGAGCAGACCGGCTGGATGCATCTGCTCTGCGATCGCCAGATCGAATGTAAACCTACTTCGACGTAGAAGGACACTAACCCGTGGACCTGTTTGAATATCAGGCGCGCGATCTGTTTGAGGCGCACGGTGTACCCGTGCTCGCCGGAATCGTGGCGCACACTCCTGAAGAAGCCAAAGCTGCTGCTGAGAAAATCGGCGGCGTCGTTGTCGTCAAGGCACAGGTCAAGGTTGGTGGCCGAGGCAAGGCCGGCGGCGTAAAGGTCGCCAAGACCGCAGATGAAGCTTTCGAGCACGCATCCAACATCCTCGGCATGGACATCAAGGGCCACACCGTCAACAAGGTGATGATTGCCCAGGGTGCCGATATCGCCGAAGAATTCTACTTCTCGGTCCTCCTGGACCGGGCAAACCGCAACTACCTGGCCATGTGCTCGGTTGAAGGCGGCATGGAGATCGAGCAGCTGGCAGTGGAGCGTCCCGACGCCCTGGCCCGCGTTGCTGTTGATCCGGCCGTCGGCATCGACGCCGCCAAGGCAGCAGAGATTGTCGACGCCGCCGGGTTCGCGCCCGAGCTGCGCGAGGGCGTCATCAACGCCATCATCAAGCTGTGGGACGTCTTCACCAAGGAAGACGCCACCCTGGTGGAGGTCAACCCGCTGGTCCGCACCGGCGCCGGCGACATCGTTGCCCTCGACGGCAAGGTCTCCCTCGACGAAAACGCAGCCTTCCGCCAGCCCGGCCACGCCGAGCTGGAGGACAAGGACGCCGCTGACCCGCTCGAGGCCAAGGCCAAGGAAAACGACCTCAACTACGTCAAGCTGGACGGCGAAGTAGGCATCATCGGCAACGGCGCCGGCCTGGTCATGTCCACCCTCGACGTGGTGGCGTACGCCGGCGAAAAGCACGGCAACGTCAAGCCCGCGAACTTCCTGGACATCGGCGGCGGAGCCTCGGCATCCGTTATGGCTGCAGGCCTGGATGTCATCCTGAATGACTCCCAGGTCAAGTCCGTGTTCGTCAACGTCTTCGGCGGCATCACCGCGTGTGACGCCGTTGCCAACGGCATCGTCAAGGCCCTGGAGATCCTCGGCGACGAAGCCAACAAGCCGCTCGTTGTCCGCCTCGACGGCAACAACGTCGAGGAAGGCCGCCGCATCCTCGCCGAGGCCAACCACCCGCTGGTCACCCTGGCCACCACCATGGACGAAGGCGCCGACAAGGCCGCCGAGCTCGCTCACGCCGCTCGCTAACCGAGCCTGTCGAAACCTAGAAGAGAGAATCCACCTATGTCTATCTACTTGAACAAGGACTCCAAGGTCATCGTTCAGGGCATCACCGGCGGCGAAGGCACCAAGCACACCGCCCTGATGCTCAAGGCCGGCACCCAGGTTGTCGGCGGCGTGAACGCCCGCAAGGCAGGCACCACCGTCACCCACGGCGACGTTGAACTGCCCGTCTTCGGCACCGTTGCCGAGGCCATCGACAAGACCGACGCCGATGTCTCCATCGTCTTCGTGCCGCCGGCCTTCACCAAGGACGCCGTCATGGAAGCCATCGACGCCGGAATCGGCCTCGTAGTGGTTATCACCGAAGGTGTTCCGGTCCAGGACTCCGCCGAATTCTGGGCCCACGCCCAGTCCAAGGTGGACGCGGACGGCAACCAGGTCACCCGCATCATCGGCCCGAACTGCCCCGGCATCATCACCCCCGGTGAAGCACTGGTCGGCATCACGCCCGCCAACATCACCGGCAAGGGTCCCATCGGCCTGGTTTCCAAGTCCGGCACCCTGACCTACCAGATGATGTACGAACTGCGTGACCTGGGCTTCTCCACCGCCATCGGCATCGGCGGCGACCCGGTCATCGGCACCACCCACATCGACGCCCTGGCTGCGTTCGAAGCGGATCCCGAAACCAAGGCGATCGTGATGATCGGCGAAATCGGCGGCGACGCCGAAGAGCGTGCCGCGGAATTCATCAAGGCCAACGTCACGAAGCCGGTTGTCGGCTACGTGGCCGGCTTCACCGCTCCGGAAGGCAAGACCATGGGCCACGCAGGCGCCATTGTCTCCGGTTCCGCCGGAACCGCCCAGGCCAAGAAGGAAGCCCTCGAGGCTGCCGGCGTGAAGGTCGGCAAGACGCCGTCCGAAACCGCCACCCTGCTGCGCGAAGTCTACGCAGCGCTCTAGTTCCACTAGGCACACCCCCGTCCAGCGGATTCTTCCGCAGGACGGGGGTTTTGTGCGTCTCCTGAAAGAAAGTCGACATGCCCAGCTCAGTTTCCAGCGGTTCCGCCAAAGCCGCGAAAGCGTCACCGCATAAACGCGCGCTCCGCCGCGCCTCGTGGATCGTCACCCTCGGCGGATTCCTCTTCGGCTACGACACCGGCGTCATCAACGGTGCACTGCCGTACATGCAGGATGATCTGGGTCTGACCCCCTTCACGGAGGGGCTCATCACCTCCAGCCTGCTCTTCGGGGCAGCGTTCGGCGGTGCCATCTCCGGCAAACTGACGGACCGGTTCGGGCGCCGGAAGGTCCTGACGGGACTCGCCGTCGTGTTCCTGCTGGGCACCCTGGGAACATCGCTGGCCCCGACCATCGCAGTGATGGTGTTCTCCCGCGTGGTCCTTGGACTGGCCGTGGGCGGAGCATCGGCGCTGGTGCCTTTGTTCCTGGCTGAACTGGCCCCTGCCGAGCGCCGCGGACAGATGGTGACCCGCGACCAGCTGATGATTGTCACCGGCCAGCTGGTTGCCTTCATCGCCAACGCCGTGATCGGCAACATCTGGGGCGAGGACCAGGGCATCTGGCGCTGGATGCTCGTGGTGGCCACCCTCCCGGCCATCGCCCTCTGGATCGGCATCGCCTTTGTCCCCGAAAGCCCGCGCTGGCTTGCGTCCAAGGGCCGGTTCGCGGAAACGCTGGCCGCCCTGAAACAGATCCGCAGCGCAGACGCCGCCCAGCGCGAGTTCGCCGAAGTCCGGGACCTGGCGGAGAAGGATTCGGCGCAGGCTGGCAGCCTGCGCGATTTCGCGGAGCCGTGGCTGCTGCGCGTACTGCTCATCGGCATGGGACTGTCCATCGTCCAGCAGATCACCGGTGTCAACGCCATCATGTATTACGGCACACAGATCCTCGCAGATGCAGGATTCGGTACGGAAGCGGCCCTCACCGCGATCATCGCCAACGGTGTGGTCTCCGTGGCGGCGGCCTGTGTCGGTATCTGGCTCTTGGGCCGGGTCCGGCGCCGCCGCATGCTGATGACGGGCCTGATCGGCACCGGATCCTCCCTGCTGCTGATCGGCATCGTGTCCATCACCGTTGCCGAGGGAAGCCTCCGCGGGTACCTGATCCTGGCCCTGACCGTGACGTTCCTGGCTTTCCAACAGGGCGCCGTATCACCGGTAACGTGGCTGATGCTCTCCGAGATCTTCCCGCTGAAGGTCCGCGGACTCGGCATCGGTCTCTCTGTTTTCGTGCAGTGGATGACCAACTTTGCCGTCGGATTCTCCTTCCCGATGCTGATGGCCGCCATCGGCATTTCCAACACCTTCTTTATCTTTGTGGTGCTGGGGGTCCTGGCTCTGCTGTTCGTCCGCCGGTACGTCCCTGAGACCCGCGGACAGAGCCTGGAGCAGGTCGAAGAACAGCTGCGGGCCGCCGGCACCAAGTAGGCCGCGCCGACGCACAATGGAAGGGACCCGGCGCGCCGCCGGGTCCCTTCCGTTCTTTCACGGTCCGTTAGGGAACGGCAGGGTATGCCGCGACCGTAGGCACCGTCACTGAAGCATTGAAGCTGGTCAGGGCGGTGGCCTTCGGCAGCGCGTAGACGGACGTGGCCGGGGTTACCTGCAGCACCAACCTGCTGGCGGACGTCACCGTGTAGGACACCTCTTCCAAGGGCACGGTCACAGTGTGTTCCCTGCCATCCAGAACCAGCGGCACCGGCGTCACCTGGTTGCCCAGCACCAGGGACGCGCGGGCCTTGTCGATGATCTGCGCGTACACGTGGGTGCTGCCCTGCGGCGCGTACCCGCGGTACGTGAGGGTGAGCTGCGGGGCACCGAAGACCGAGGTGGTGACCGCCGGTGACGCGATCGGTACGTTGACCGCTACCGGTGCTACCGCCGCCGCAACCACTGCCCCGCTGACCGCGGCGGGGGAGAGGAGCATGGATCCCTTTCCGGTGCCCGCCAGGGAGCCGGTGGCTTCCGGGTAGCCCGGAGCCGCGCGGGTGACACCGTGCTGGTCAATGAATTCAAAGGCCGCGCCGGTGTCCACCGGCTGGTCCCGCAGGTATTTGCCGAACCAGTTCAGCACCGCCGGGGTGATCCGGTCCGGGCCGGCCGTGGAGTTGCACAGGCCGTGCCCGCCGCAGAACTGCAGCATCGTGGTGGGGGTGCCGGTGCTGCTGATCAGCTCATAGTTACGGGTGGCCTCATTGAGGGTGAACAGGGTATCCGCGGTGCCCTGGATAATCAGGGTGGGCGCAGTGATGGACGTGAACATCGTGTCCGGGGTCAGCGACTCGAAGTAGGCAATGGATTCGGCGCTGAGTTGGTTGGGATAGGTCAGCCCTTCCTTGCACGCCTTGCGGACCGGAGCCGCCAGGGCGCCCTGGTTGCCCACCAGGGACCCCAGCTGGCCCAGTGCCGTGCCTTCGGCGCAGAGCAGGGCACCCCAGCCGCTCTTGAACGAGCCCGCCTTATAAAGGCTGGTGGTCAGGTCATTCCAGGCAATGGTGGGGGTGATCGCGTCCACCCGCTGGTCCTGGGAAGCGAGGACAAACTGGATACCGCCGCCGTAGGAGGCCCCGGCCATGCCCAGCACGGGATCCCCGGGGGCATCCAGGCTCGCTTCCGGCTGTGCAGCGATGTAATCGATAATGGCCGAGCCGTCCCGCCCTTCGTAGGCGGGGTTGTTCACATAGGCCTCGCCGCCGCTGAGGCCGAACCCGCGCGGGTCCCAGGTGACCACGTTGTAGCCGGCCTCCCGCAGCGGGGCGATGCCGATGGAACCGATGAGGGTGCTGGTGGATGTGACGGGCAGTCGTCCGCCGGGGAGCCCGAACCCGGGCCCCACCATCACGGTGGGAGCCTGCTGCCCGGCGGCGAGCCCGCTGGCCGGGAAGAAATTGGTATGGATAGGCGTGCCGTCAAAGCTGGTGACGACGACGTCGGTGCGCGCGGCAGGTGCCGCGGCGGCAGGGGCAGCAGGTGCGGCCGTGGCGGGTACAGCGGCCAGTGTGGGTCCCAGCAATGCTGCGGCAACCGCCAAAACGCCCAGATGTTTCCTCATAATGACCTCATTGTCTGTGGGGAAAAGAGTGGTTACCAGCTGGTAACTTTCCGCAGACTATGGAGAGGAAAGGCACAGGCGCAAGCATTCCTCAACGAATTGGATTCATAGTGGAGGTATTTTCGGCGTTGTCTATTGTGCTGCGACAGCCTGTGGTTTACGGCGGCTGGAGGAATGAACCGTCCGGATATGCGGAATGCCCCCGCACACAGGGTGCGGAGGCATTCCGGGATGATGCGGGCTGGTGCGGCTCGGTACCTGCTACTTGCCGCTGCGGGCACCGCCGTCAGGTGCGTCGCCGTCCTCGTCACGCCGGGACGCAGCCGTTGCCGGCGCACCCGCATCCTGGCCGTCGTCGTGCTCCGTGGTGTGCAGGTCGAAGGAGGAACCGTGTTCCTCCACACCGGCCTGGATGGCACGGCCCACAACGGATACCGCGAGCTTACGCCGCAGCGAAAGCGGATCCCTGGCCAGGTCCTTGACCAGTGCGACGGTTAGCAGCAGCATCACCACGGCGAAGGGCAACGCCGCCACAATGGTGATCCGTTGGAGGCCGTCCAACGCCTCGGCAGGTTCATCGCCGCCGGCCAGCAGCATTACCGCAGCAACGGCGCCGGTGAGGATGCCCCAGAAGACCACCACGCCGCGGGGCGGGTTTTCCGCACCGTTGGAGCTGAGCGAGGCCATCACAATGGACGCTGAATCCGCTCCCGTGACAAAGAAGATCGCGATCAGGATCATTGCCAGCACGCCGACGGCGCCGGCCAGCAGGTTAGGCATCGGCAGGGCGGCGAAGAGATCGAAGAGGGACCCGTCGAAGGAAATGGTCGGCTCGCCGTCCACCATGGTGACCAGGCCGTCAGTCCCGTTGGCCGCTGCTTCCTGCTGGGTGCCGATGGCGGCGCCGCCGAAGATGGAGAACCAGACAACGCTGACGGCGAAGGGCACCAGCAGCACGCCGGTGACAAACTGCCGGATGGTGCGGCCCCGGCTGATGCGGGCAATGAACATGCCCACGAACGGCGTCCAGGACAGCCACCAGGCCCAGTAGAAGATGGTCCAGCTGGAGAGCCATGCGCGCATGGACTCATCGCCGGTGACCTCGGTCCGCGATGCCATCTGTGCCATGTTGGCGGCGTAGTCGCCGATGGCGGCCGGAACCACGTTGAGGATGAACAGGGTGGGGCCCACCACGAAGATGATGGCGGCAAGGACTATCGCCAGCACCATGTTGATGTTGGAAAGCCACTGGATGCCGCGGGAAATGCCGGAGACAGCCGAGGCCACAAAGCAGCCGGTGAGGATGGCGACGATGGCCACCAGGATGGGCGTGCCCACCGTCCCCAGGAAACCGCCGGACTGCAGGCCGCTGCCGATCTGCAGGGCGCCCAGGCCCAGGGAAGCCGCGGTGCCGAAGAGCGTCGCGAAGATCGCAAAGATGTTCAGGACCTTGCCCAGCGGGCCGTCTACCCGCTTCGCGCCGAAGAGCGAGGTGAAGGCCGAGGAAATCAGCTGCTTGCGGCCCAGCCGGTAGGTGCCGTACGCCATGGCAATACCCACCACGGCGTACATGGCCCACGGATGCAGTCCCCAGTGGAACAGCGAGGTTCCCATGGCGGTCTGCAGGGCCTCCGGGGTCTGGGGATCCACCGTGCCGGGCGGCGGGGAAATGTAGTAGAACAGGGGCTCGGCCACACCGTAGAACATCAGGCCGATGCCCATGCCGGCGGAGAACATCATGGCGATCCAGGAGACTGTCTTGTACTGCGGCTCCTCACCGTCCTGGCCCAGCGGAATGCGGCCAAAGCGGCCAACAGCCAGCCAGATGACGTACACCACGAGGAACGAGGCCAGCAGCACAAAGAACCAGCCGGCGTTGGTAATCACCCAGTCAAGCGCTGTCTGGGAGACCGAGGACAGGCTCTCCGTGCCGAAGAAGCCCCACGCAATGAACGCAAGAGCCAGGACGCCGGTGACGGCAAAGAGCAGCTTGTCCAGCTTCGCCGGAACCTCACGGCTGAGGGCCTTCTCCTGCTCCCGCTGGCCTTCGATCATCAGCTGAACGAGTTCGTGCTCCTGCTCCACCACCGGGAGCGAGGACGTAGTGGTTTCCTCGATGGTGATGGCGAGTCTTGCGGAATCGGCGGGATCGCCGTCGTGCACCCCGGAGTCGCGCGGCGGACCTTCTGTGGTAGCCATAGGCCTTTCCTTATGTCAGCGCAAAGGGCCCGAATCCATGTGACGGACTCGGGCAGGCAGACGGGCAACCCACTCCCGGCGGCGGGGCAAAACCATGCCCGCACGCCCCCGGGATCTATAAAAGCAACGCGCCCCGACTCTGCGTCCCTTTACATAATTCGCGAGTGTGTTCCTTTCAACGTTGCGGCCGGCACTCGCCCAAGTCAAATCGCAAGGTGTCCCGCGGGCCTGGATCACAGGCCGGATTCCCGGTGAGAAACGGCAGATTGACTGCCTCTGCGGAACGTCATTCTCGCGCGTCCCGCCGGGCCCGGAACGGTCAGAGTGCGGTGGTGCCGAAGAGCATGCCCAGCAGATAGGTGGCCGCGGCAGCGCCGAAACCGATGGCCAGCTGGCGCAGGGCACGCTTCAGCGGTGAAGCGCCGGAGAGCAGGCCCACGACGGCGCCGGTCATCAGCAGTGCCAGGCCCACCAACACGCAGGAGAGGACGACGGCGGTCAGCCCGGTCAGGCCGAACAGGTACGGCAGTACCGGGATCACCGCGCCGGAGGCGAAGAAGCAGAAGCTGGATGCGGCTGCGCCGAGCCCCGTACCCACAGACTCGTGGTCATCCCGGGACCCGCCCGCCTCGTCAGCCTCGGGATTCAGCGAGAAGCTCGGGTCGCAGTCGCAGCTGTAAAGCCCCATCCGCTCGGCCGCCCGGTGCTCGGCTGCCTCCTTGGACATGCCCCGGGCCCGGTAGACCAGCACCAGCTCATTGGCGTCAATGTCCAGCGACTTGGCCGCGGAAAGGGTGATCTGCGTGGGCCGGGAGGCATCCAGGAGTTCGCGCTGGGAGCGGACGGAGACGTATTCCCCGGCGCCCATGGACAAGGCGCCGGAGAGCAGGCCCGCGAGGCCGCTGATCAGGATGAAGGTGCTGGAAACTCCGGTGGCCCCAATGCCCATAATGAGGGCGAGATTGCTCACCAAACCGTCGTTGGCGCCGAACACAGCCGCGCGGAAGTTGCCGGAAAGCCGTGTCCGGCCGCGGGTTGCCAAACCGCGGACCACTTCTTCATGGATCTGTTCATCAGCAGCCATGGCGCTGGTGGCATTCGGATCCTCGGCGTACGGGGACCGGCCCTCGGCCCGCTGGGCCAGGGCGAGCACAAACACCGAACCGAACCGGCGGGCCAGCAGGCCAAGCATGCGGTTGCGGAGGGAGGGGCGCAGGGGGCGCCCGGCGTCGTCGCCCAGCAGTGCACGCCAGTGCTCTTCGTGGCGTCCTTCCGCCTCGGCCAGGGCAAGCAGGATGTCCCGCTCTTCCCCCTCGCGCCGTTCCGCCAGGTACCGATAGGTTGCGGCTTCGGCCTGCTCGTCCGCCAGGTACTGTCGCCAGCGCCTGCGATCGGCCGCCGTGGGCGAGTGCGGGGTTTCGCCTGAGCTGTCCGGCGAGGGGGAGGGGTTCACGGTGCTCCTGACAGGGACCGGAAACGTGTGGGGATCCGGCCAGTTTAGATACGACTCTTCTGACCGAAGGTCTCGCTCGCCCGCGGCTGGTGCCGGCGGGTGGACTGCCGGGACGCCGCAGCGTCCAGTGTGTCGACAGGCCGCGGACTGACAGGCCGCGTCTGCTCAGACATCGTCTAAGCCGCGGACCAGGCCGGAGCTACTCCCCTTCGACGCACCAGTGTAGTCGATCCTGCTGCAGAAAACCGCTGCCGCGCGGGAAGGCACGGTTTGGCCTCAGACGCAATAGCTTAAGGCGAAGCCGGGCAGGCGCTAAAGTCAATTACGTGAGCAATAACTTTCCTGTTTCGCATCCGGACCGTCCGTGGACCCGTCAATACGGCGACGGGGTCCTGAAGAGTTTCAGCCTTCCCGAGGGCTCCCTGGTGGACATGGTGGAGACATCAGTGCGCAAGTTCGGTGCCAAAACGGCTCTCCAGTTCTTCGGTGCCACCACCAGCTACGCCGAGCTGGGCGAACAGATCCGCCGTGCCGCGGCGGGGCTGCAGAAGCTGGGTGTGGGCAAGGGGGACCGAGTGGCGCTGGTGCTGCCCAACTGCCCGCAGCATGTGGTGGCGTTCTACGCCGTCCTGCGGCTGGGCGCCGTAGTGGTGGAGCACAACCCGCTCTACACCGACCGGGAACTGCGGCACCAGTTCGAGGATCACGGTGCCACCGTAGCCATTGTCTGGGACAAGACCGTACAGCGGGTCCAGGACCTGCCCGCGGACATTCCGGTGCACACCATCATCTCGGTCAACCTGATCGAGGCCATGCCGCTGTCCAACCGGCTGGCACTGAAGCTGCCTGTTGCCAAAGCGCGAACCTCCCGTGCGGCCCTGACCACAGACAAGCGGCCGCGCAGCGGCACCAGGGAAGTGCTGGCATGGAAGGCGCTGCTGGATAACCGTCCGCTGCGCCGCCGGCACCCGCGCCCGGAGTCCGCGGATCTGGCCGCCATCCAGTACACCAGCGGCACCACGGCCGATCCGAAGGGCGCCATGCTCTCGCACGCGAACCTGATGGCGAACGCCGCGCAGGGCCGGGCCTGGGTGCAGGGACTGCGCCCCGGCAAGGAAACCTTCTACGCCGTGCTGCCAATGTTCCACGCTTACGGCCTGACGCTGACACTGACCTTCGCCATGAGCATGGGTGCACGCCTGGTGCTTTTCCCGAAGTTCGATGTGGACCTCACGCTGCAGGCCATGAAGAAGACTCCCGCCACCTTCCTGCCCGCGGTGCCGCCGATCTATGACCGGCTGGCGGCTGCCGCAAAGGAACGGGGTGTCTCGCTGAAGGGCATCCGGTTCGCGATCTCCGGAGCCATGAACCTGCCGCCCAAAACGGTGGAAATCTGGGAAGCCGCCACCGGCGGGCACCTGATTGAAGGCTACGGGCTGACCGAAACGTCACCGGTGGCACTGGGCAACCCGTTTGGCCCCACCCGCAAGCCCGGTACCGTGGGTGTGCCGTTCCCGGAGACCGACATCCGTATTGTGGATCCGGAAAACCCCACCGCTGAGGTGCAGCACGGCACCCCCGGCGAACTGCTGATCAAGGGCCCGCAGGTCTTTGGCGGCTACTGGAACAAGCCCCGTGAGTCTGAGGCGGCGCTGCTCGAGGGCGGCTGGTTCCGCACAGGCGATATCGTTTCCGCGGACGACGACGGATTTGTCACCATCCGGGACCGGATTAAGGAACTGATCATCACCGGCGGTTTCAATGTGTCCCCGTCCGAGGTGGAGGACGCACTGAAACGGCACGAGTCCGTGGACGACGCCGCCGTGGTGGGCATGGCCCGTACCGAAGGCGGTGAGGACGTGGTGGCTGCCGTGGTGCTCAAACCGGGCTCCGGATTCAACGCGGAGGGGCTGCGTGCCTATGTGCGCAACGAGCTGGCCGCCTACAAGGTCCCACGGCGCATCGTGGAAATCCAGGAACTGCCACGTTCGTTGATCGGCAAGGTTCTGCGCCGGCATGTCCGCGACAACCTGCAGAACGGCAACCACGGATCACCCGCTGCACCAGACCAGGGCACAGCCCCCGCCACCCATGACGCCGGTGCTGCCGGTGCCCCGAAAAAGCCCTGAGCAGAGAGAGCGGACATGAGCGCATCAAGCACGCAGCGGAAGGATCGGCCGTCCGACGCCGAGCACGCCAGGCCTGGCCGGTATTGGAGCGGCCCCCTGGGCCATGCGGCGCAGCGTTCAGCCCAGATCCTCCTGATCCTGGTGCTGGTGGCCGTGTCCGTTTACGGACTCCGGCAGATCACGCTGGTGGTGATTCCCGTCCTGCTCGCCCTGATCCTGGGCGCAGCGATTGCTCCGTTCGTCAACTGGCTGCGCCGCAAGGGATGGCCCGGCGCACTGGCGACGGGGTTGTCCTTCCTGCTCCTGCTGGCAATCTTCAGCGGATTGGTAACCGGAATCGTGTTCGCCATCCGCAGCGAGTGGTCCTCACTGGTTGGCCAGGCGGTCCAGGGCTTCGACAAGCTCTATGACTTCATCGAGAACGGTCCGCTGCCGATCGATGACAACATGCTCCGGGATGCCCGGGATACTGCCATCGATTTCGCCACCAGCAGCACGGTTGGCAACGGGGCAATAGCCGGCCTCTCCGCGGCCACGTCATTTATCACCGGGTTCCTGCTGATGGCAGTGGTGCTCTTCTACTTCCTCAAGGACGGAGACCGGATCTGGGCGTTCTTCCTGCGGTGGTTCCCTGAAGAGCGCCGCGATAAGGCCCGCATTTCGGGCTTCCGGGTGATGGAGGTCCTGGGCGGCTACATCCGCGGCACTGCCATCGTGGCACTGGTGGATGCCGTCTGTATCGGTGCGGCCCTGTTCATCCTGCAGGTTCCGCTGGCCCTGCCCCTGACAGTGATCGTGTTTGTCGGTGCCTTCATCCCGCTGGTAGGTGCAACGGCGGCCGGAGTGTTCGCTGCCCTGATTGCCCTCGTAGCCAACGGTCCGATTGTGGCGCTGGTGGTGGTGGTGGTGATCATCGCCGTGAACCAGATCGAAGGAAACTTCCTGCAGCCGGTAGTGATGGGCAAGTCGCTGAGCATCCATGCCTTGGTTATCCTGCTTGCCCTGGCCGCCGGAACCATCCTGGCCGGGATTATCGGAGCCATCCTGGCGGTGCCGATTGCCGCCGTGGGCTGGGCCGTCATCAAGGTCTGGACCGGGGAAGACAAGGGCGAGGACATTGAGGAGCTCGCCGAGGTTCCGGATCCGGAGAAACAACCCGAGATGGAATCGGCGGAAAGCTGAAGGGCTACCCGTGAAGGCCCTGCCCGTAGAACCGACTAACGCACCCGTGGCGATCGGCGTGCGCATCCGAACCGCCCGGCAGGCTCGGCACATGACCATTGAGCAGGTGGCCGATGCCACCGGGCTGACCAAGGGCTTCCTCAGCCGGATGGAGCGGGACCTGACGTCACCGTCGGTCGCGTCCCTGGTGACGTTGTGCCAGGTGCTCTCCATCTCCATCGGAGACCTGTTTTCGGCGCCCCAGACTAACCTGACCCGGTGGGAGGATGCCCCGCGGATCAGCCTGGGCGGCGACGGGATTGTGGAGCGCCTGGTCACCGCGCGCACCGAGCGCCGGGTCCAAGTGGTCCGCTCCGTTATTGAACCCGGTGGTGCCGGCGAAGCGGACCTGTACTCCGTGGACTGCGAGGTCGAAGTCCTGCACGTGGTGCAGGGCCGTTTCGAGCTGATTCTCGGCAGCGAGCGGCTGGATCTGGGTGCCGGTGACACCGTCACCTTCCCCGGGCGCGAGCCGCATTCCTGGCGCAACCCCGGGAGCCGGGAAGCCATCGTGCTGTGGACCCTGGTCGGGCCCGGCAGCGCGTAACGGCTGGCCCGGTGTCAGGCCGGTGGGCAGTCCGTGGTCTACAGCTGGGCGGGCTGGGCCGGTTCCGTGGCCGGCTCCGTAAGCTGCGTCAGGTAGCTGACCGCTCCGGTCACGTCCCGGCCCGCTGAGCGGTAGCCCACGTAGCCGTCGGGCCGGATGATCAGCAGCTCCGGGCGGCGGGAGCTCAGGCCCAGACGGTGGAACGCGAGGCCGCTGACATCCTGGATGATGCCCGGCCCGCCGGCGATCAGGCTGCTGCCTGCCATCAGCTGCTTCACGTTCAACACCCCCGCCAGACGGGGCATTGCTGCCTGGATCTGATGGGCCGCGTCCTGCGGCCATCCCGGGCCGCAGAGCAACACCGTGAAGCCCGGCGCCACTGCAAGATCCTGCAGCCGGCGCTCCCGGCCCTGATGGATCACATCGGCATCCGGCAGGCGGTCACCGGGGCGCGGACCGGAGGTCAGGAAACCCGGCAGTCGGGAGCTGCCGGACTGCACCATGTCGGAGCCGCGGTAATTGACGTTCAGCTGCGACATGGTCCGGAAGAGGTGCGAACGCAGACCGTCCCAGCCCATGACCTTCGGGGCCAGGGCAGGCAGGAGTTTGGTGCGGGGCAGCTTCGCCAGACCGCTGCGGCTGGTGGCGAGCTTGAAGATCCGGTCCGTGGCGGAGACGATGTCCCGGCCCACCGGGCGCCGCTCGGCGTCATAGCTGTCGATGAGTTCGTCGCTGGCCAACTCCCGGGCACCGAGCGCGAGTTTCCAGCCGAGGTTCAGCGCGTCCTGGATGCCGGTGTTCATGCCCTGCGCCGCCACGGGGGAGTGCACGTGCGCAGCATCGCCGGCCAGGAACACTGATCCCCGCTGGAAGTACTCCGCCACCTGGTGGGACAGCCGGAAGGTGCTGATCCACTGCGGATCGCGTACCTGCAGTTCTCCGCGGGTGAAGGTGTCGGCCAGCTTCTGGAGTGTCTCGAGGGTGGTCTGGGTGTTGTCCCCGCGCGGTTTGATGCCGATCATCCGCCAGGTGGCCGGGCCGCCGAGCGGGAAGAGGAAAAGGAAGCCGTCATCGGTGGGGTAGGAGTGCACGGTGTCCGGCTCAGCGCCGTCAATCTCGACATCCGCCAGGACAAAAGTGTCCGGGTATGCTGAGCCGCGCCAGTCCATGCCGGCCTTTGCGCGGACCGAGCTGTTGGCGCCGTCGGCCCCCACCACGTAGCGGGCACGGATGCGTTCGATGCCGCGGTCCATGCGCTGGATTTTGGCTTCCATGCCGGCAAACGGGTCTTCCGGGTCCAGCCGGTCCAGGTCCTGGAGCTCGGCGCCGCGCTCAATCCGCACCCGGCGGGAGAGCAGGTACTGCGTGAGGATGCGTTCAGTCTCTGTCTGGGAGAGGAACAGCAGCTGCCGGTAGGAAGAGTCTTCCAAACCGGAGTCAAAGAGGTCCACATTCAGGGTTTCCTCCGGCAGGTGCAGCTGCAGCTGGCGTGCCGGACGGCCCGCGGCCGCCAGCTCCTCACCGACGCCGAAGGGGCGCAGCGCCTCGAGTGTGCGCGGCTGAATGGCGATGGCACGGGACTCGGTGCCCGGAGTCTGCCGCCGGTCGATAATGCGGAAACTGGTGCCGAAGGCGCTGAGCTGGGCGGCCAGAGCCAGGCCGGTCGGGCCGGCCCCGACAATCAGGACGTCGACGTCGAAGGAAGGGTCTGCGCTGTTATCGTGGGCCGCCATGCTCTCAGCCTAGTCTTGACCCCGAGCACAGTTCCACTTTAGCCTTTCGGTAAACTTTTGATTACTCACAGATAACATGCGTGCGGGCAATGACGCCCGCGCCGGATCCGGAGAGACCCATGGATGACCTTCCCCGCGTCAGCGCCAACGGCAACACCGGTCCGGTGGATGCCGCACTGGTGCCGCGCTACGCCGGCGCAGCCACGTTCGCCCGGCTGCCGCGGCTGGACCAGGTGGAGCGGACCGATGTGGCCGTGGTCGGGGTGCCCTTTGACAGCGGTGTCTCCTACCGGCCCGGCGCACGTTTTGGCGGCAACCACGTCCGGGAAGCGAGCCGGCTGCTGCGTCCATATAACCCGGCGCTGGACGCGTCACCCTTCGGGAACCTGCAGGTGGCGGACGCCGGCGACATGGCGGTGAACCCGTTCAGCATCCATGAGGCCATTGAGGCCGTGCAGCAGAACGCCCTGGACCTGACCGGCGGCGGTGCGAGGCTGCTGACCCTCGGCGGGGATCACACCATTGCCCTGCCGCTGCTCCGTGCCGCCGCCGAACGCGCCGGCACTCCGGTTGCCCTGTTGCACTTCGACGCGCACCTGGACACCTGGGACACCTACTTCGGCGCGGAATATACGCACGGCACCCCCTTCCGCCGGGCAGTGGAGGAAGGGCTCCTGGATACGGACGCGCTGTCGCATGTGGGTACCCGCGGTCCGTTGTACGGCAAGAAGGACCTTGACGAGGACCGCCGCTTCGGCTTCGGCATCGTGACCTCCTCCGACGTCTTCCGCCAGGGGGTGGATGAGGTGGTGGCGAAACTGCGGGACAGGATCGGCGGCCGGCCGCTCTATATCTCCGTGGACATCGACGTCCTGGACCCGGCCCACGCCCCGGGGACCGGCACTCCCGAAGCGGGCGGACTGACCAGCCGGGAACTGCTGGAGATCCTGCGCGGACTGCGCGGACTGAACCTCGTGGGGGCCGACGTCGTCGAAGTGGCTCCCGCCTACGACCATGCCGACATCACCGCGGTGGCCGCCTCGCATGTCGCCTATGACCTGATCACCCTGATGGGACTGCCCGCATGAGCGCCGCAGCCGATACCGGACTTGCCCGCAACGGCGGCGACCTGGTGGTGGAAACACTTGAAGCACTGGGCGCCACCAAGGTCTTCGGAATTCCCGGCCAGCACGCCCTGGGCCTCTTTGACGCCCTCTCCCGCTCGCGGCTGGAGTTCATTTCCTCCCGGGTGGAAAACAACTCCGCGTTTGCCGCCGACGGCTTTTCCCGGGCCACAGGGCAGGTGGGAGTGGTTTTCCTGTCCACCGGCCCCGGGGCGCTGACGGCACTGGCCGGCCTGCAGGAAGCCTATGCCACCGGTGTGCCCCTCATTGTTGTGGCCAGCCAGCTTCCGATCGAAGGGCTCGGTGCCCGGCGCCGGGGCATGCTGCATCAGCTTGATGACCAGAAGGCCTCCGCTGCCAATGTCACCAAGAGCCAGCGGCTGATCCTGCATGCCTCGGGCATTCCGTCGGCCATCCAGGATGCCTGGACCGAGGCCATCTCCTCACCGATGGGGCCGGTGTGGATCGAGGTGCCGCAGAACGTCCTGCTGAACCCCGTGCTGGTGCCGTCGGTGGAAGACGCCCTGGCCGAACCATTCGACAACCCGCCGCGCAGCGAACTGGTGAAGGAAGCCGTGCAGTGGCTCTCCGGCGCCCGGCGTCCGGCCATTATCGCCGGCGGGGGAGTGCGCCGCAGCGGGGCCGGGGAGTCCCTGCTCTCCATCGCCGAAAAGCTTCAGGCACCGGTGATCTGCACGCCCGGGGGCAACGGCGCCTTCCCCTGGGAGCATCCGCTGTCTTTGCAGTCGTGGATGGAGGACCGGCATATGACCGACCTGCTGGAGGATGCCGACGTGCTGCTGGTCATCGGGTCCTCGCTGGGGGAAGTGACCTCAAATTACTTCACCATGGCCCCGCGCGGACGGATTATCCAGATCGACGCGGAGCCCCGGGTGCTGGAGTCCAACGCGCCGGCTCTCGGTATTCGCGCCGATGCGCGTCAGGCGCTGGAGGCGCTGGACGCGGCACTGCCCGCGACGGTTGAACCTCCGGACTGGCACGGACACACGGCGCAGGAAACGGCGGCCGCGGCCCTGGCCCGGGTGCAGGCGCGGCTGGATGCACAGGACCTCGCCCTGGAGCGCCGGTTCATGGCTGATATCCGGGCCGCCGTTCCGGATGAAATGCAGACCTACTGGGACATGACGATTTCCGCCTACTGGGCCTGGAGCTGCTGGGACGCACGGTCCGGGCAGTTCCACTCCGCCCAGGGGGCCGGCGGACTCGGGTACGGCTTCCCCGGCGCCATCGGCGGCGCGCTCGGCCTGGGGGAGCGGGTACTGGCGGTTTCCGGGGACGGCTCGGCAATGTACTCCATCGCTGAACTGGCCACGGCTCGGCAGCATGATGCCGCCGTTACCTGGCTCATTGTCGACGACGGCGGGTACGGGATCCTGCGCGAATATATGGAGGACGCCTTTGGCAAGGCCACGGCAACGGAACTGGCGCGGCCGGACTTCGTGAAGCTCGCGGAATCCTTTGGTGTCCCGGCCCGCCGCTGTTCACCGGGCGCTGTCCGCGAAGCGCTCGAGGAGTCCTTCGCGGCGGCGGGGCCGAACGTTGTGGTCGTGGAGGCCCGGATCGGTCTCTTTGCCCCGACCCACCTCGCCTAGCGCCCCGGAGGGTTTAGTTAGTTGACCTAGCCAAATTCCCGCGTATAGTTGCCTAGGTCAACTATCGATCCGTCCGGAGGAATCCCATGTCCGTGCAGCAGGCAACGGCGGAAGACCTGACCCGGAAAATCTTCGCCCTTCAGCGTGCCCTGCGCTGCGTCACCCAGCTCAGCGCAGACAGCGGCGGGCCCGGGTTGGCCCTGCAGGGTGTCATGCGCATGATCGGCGAGGACGGTGAACTGAGGGCCACCGAACTCGCCGCGAAACTGGGCATCGGGCCGGCCGGGCTCAGCCGCCACGTCGCCGAGCTGGAAGAGCTCGGCTACGTCCGGCGCCGCCCCCACCCCCAGGACCGCCGTGCCTATCTCATCAGCCTCTCCGAACTGGGAGAGACAGTCCTGGCGCAGGCACTGGCACGCCGGGCAGCCGTTCTGCAGCAAACCCTCTCCGACTGGTCCGAGGATCAGGCCCAAGCGGCATCAGATTCCATCGGGGCACTCTCCGAGACCCTCTTCTCTTCCTTCCGCACCGGCAGCACGGCCCGGCCAGCAGCCGACCCGTCCGATCCGATGCCTACTCCGCAGGAGCAAACAGCTAAGTGACCGAAACCAAAACAGCCAAAAAGGCCAGGACAAAACACGTACCCGGTGAAATGAGCCACCGGCAGATCCTGCAGGCCCTGACCGGCCTGCTCGCCGCACTCTTCACCGCAATGCTGAGCACCACCATCGTGGCCAACGCACTGCCCACCATCATGGGCGACCTGCACGGAACCCAGACGGACTTCGCCTGGGTGGTCACAGCAGCCCTGCTCGCCAACGCAGTGAGCACCCCGATCTGGGGCAAGCTCGCTGACCTGTTCAGCAAAAAGCTGCTGGTGCAGCTGAGCATTGTGATTTTCGTGGCCGGCTCGGTGCTGGCCGGGTTCTCACACAACATGGAGCTGCTGCTGACGGCCCGTGTGATCCAGGGCCTCGGCATGGGTGGACTCACCGCCCTGGCACAGGCGATCATCGGGTCCATCATCCCGCCGCGTGAACGCGGCCGGTACTCCGGCTACATGGGTGCCGTGATGGCGGTGGCCACCGCGGGCGGCCCGCTGTTGGGTGGCTTCATCGTGGACAGCCCGCTGGGCTGGCGCTGGACCTTCTTCCTCTGCGTACCCCTCGCCGTCGTCGCCCTGATCCTGCTGCAGATCACGCTGCGCCTGGAACACGTGCGCCGCCAGGCCCGGATCGACTGGCTGGGCTCCATCCTGCTCACCGCCGGGATCTCGCTGCTGCTGATTTGGGTCTCCTTCGCCGGCAAGGCCGGCTACTACGACTGGTGGTCCTGGGAGACAGCCGCAATGGTGGGCGGTTCCGTGGTCCTGCTGGCCCTGCTGGTATTCGTAGAGTCCAAGGTTTCCGAACCCATCATTCCGCTGAAGATCATCACCCAGCGCACCACCGCCCTGGCCATCGTCGCCTCGGTAGCTGTCGGCATCGCCATGTTCGGTTCCACCACCTTCCTGGGCCAGTACTTCCAGCTGGCCCGCGGCTTCACCCCCACAGAAGCCGGTCTGCTGATGCTGCCCATGATTGCCGGCAACCTGCTCGGCTCCGTGGGATCCGGCCTGCTGATCACCCGCTTCGGCAAGTGGAAGCGCTACCTGATCATCGGCACCATCCTGGTGATCATCGGCACCGCGCTCGCCGGCATCATCGACCACGAAACCGAGATGGTCCTGGTCAGCCTGTTCATCTTCATCCTCGGTGTCGGTATGGGCCTGCTGATGCAGAACCTGGTCCTGGCGGTCCAGAACACGGTGAAGGTGACCGACGTCGGCTCCGCCAGCGCTTCCGTCGCCTTCTTCCGCACCGTCGGCGGCGCCATCGGCGTCTCCGTCCTGGGCGCCGTGCTGTCCAATTCGGTCAGCAGGCGCGTGACGCAGGAACTGACCGGTGCGGGAATCCCGACCGAGGGCGGCGGAACCACTGCCACCCTGGACATCGCCGAACTGCCGGCGCAGGTGCAGACGTTCTTCCGGATTGCCTACGCCGAAGGAACCGCTGATCTCTTCCGCATTGCGGCAGCGGTTGCCGTGATTGCCCTGATAGCGGTGCTGTTTATCAAGGAACAGGCGCTGCGCCGGACCCTGGACATTAAGCCCACCTCCGCCAACCCGGTGGAGCCCGGCCTGACCGGGGGCAGCGACATGCTGCAGACCGGGGCCATGGCCGCAGTCCCGGCTGCCGGTACCTCGGAAACCGATGCGTCGCCGGCGGACGCCGGCGACGCAGGCACGGCACCTAAGAAATAGCACCGTACCGAAGAAGTAGCACGGTCCCGAAGAAATAGCACCGGCTCGACAGAGCAACGCAAAGAGGTGCGCCGGCGCCGGCTACTGCATGGTGAAACGGCGTGCCACTGCCCTGGCCAGCGCCGGGCTGCGGAACAACCTTTCCAGCCCGGCGTTGCGCAGGGCCATCACGCCGGCAGGCAACGGGCGGCCCAGCACCATGTTCACCCGGGCCTGGGCCGATGCCACCACCGCATCCCGGCGCCGGTCCCGTTCAAAGCCGCGCAGCCGTGCACCTACCGGTTCGCCCTGCAGGGCAGCGGCGATCAGCGGTGCCACGGCCGCGGCATCCAGCCAGCCCAGGTTCATGCCCTGCCCGCCAATAGGACTGATCACATGGGCCGCATCCCCGATCAGCACCGTCCGGCCCTGGACCAGCCGTTCCGCCCGGCCAATCCGCACTCCGAAGGCGCTGAGCATCGAGTTCCGGCCGGCGTCCACCCGCTGGCCGGTGCGGTGCTGCACCATGGCCGCCAGGTCGGCGGCGGAGGCATCCGCGGCCAGCGCGTCCGTGTGGACCACCCAGCGGCGCAGTCCTCCCGGCAGGGGGAAAGACTCAACAATTCCCTCCGGTTCCAGATACAGAACCCCCAGCGGACCGTCGGACGTCTCATCCGGAAAATCGCCCATCAGATAGGTATCCGGAAGCAGGCGGGAGGACCACGGTGTCCCCAGCGCCTCCCGCACGGATGAACGGGCGCCGTCGGCCGCGACCAGCAGCGATGCTGTGGAGGTGAATGCTGCTCCGGCGGCCGTCCCGCGGATCCGGACGGAGGGTCCGTCCTGCTGGAAGGATTCAACCCGTGCGCCGCGGACCAGTGCCTGCGGGTCGAGGGCCTGCAGCCTCTCCTGCAATAGTTCTTCGGTCCGCAGCTGCGGCAGGGTCAGGACATACGGGTAGCGGGCGGAGGCGGCGGAGAACCCCAGCCGGGCCACGGTCCGTCCCGCACTTCGGGCCTCGCCGTGGCTGATCTGCACGCCTTCGCGGGTCATGGCGCCGGCGATCCCGGCCAGGGCCAGGGATTCGAGCGCCGGGGGATGCACGCCGATGGCACGCGAATGCGCACTGCGCACCTGCCGCTGTTCCAGCACCTGGACCGAAATCCCGGCCTGCAGCAGCAGGATGGCCAGATATACCCCCACCGGTCCGCCGCCGGCAATCACGACGTCGGCGGCTGGCCGCGGCACGCGGGACAGGGACGATTCGGGCGGGGACACTGGGAAAGCGGCGTTGACCGGGGCCGTCGGCACGCGGATCACCACCCTTCCCGTGCCTGGCCGGGAACCGCGCCGGGCGGCGGACAGAACAACAGATTCTGCCAGGGCCGGTGCTGGCGTGCCTGCCATCCCGGAGGGGTCACCGTGAGCAGTTCCTCGCGGGTAAAGCTGCGGCGGATTGACGTCAATCCGTCGGCGCGGATGAATGACCCAGGGAAAAAGGGCAGGGTCCCCACCGAAAAGAGGGCATAGGCCCACGGGCTGCGTTCAATGTCGCTGTGCAGACTCAGCTGCCGGGCCAACCGCCGTGAATCCGCGAGCAGGGCCTGCAGCTGTTCCGGCGTGAGGTGGTGCAGCATGTGGTTGGAAATCACCACGTCGAAAACCCGTCCCTCGGCCACGAGTTCAGAGCTGAACGCGCGCCGGAACGTGAGTCCCTTGACCGCCGGCCGGGAGGAGGCGAAGGCGTGCGCCCGCGGGTCCGGATCAATTCCGGTAATCTCCAGGGCGAATCCGTCCTGCCGGGCCCAGCGGGCCAGGCTGCGGGCGACGTCGCCGCCGCCGGAGCCGATATCCAACAGGCTCCCGCCACCTGTCTCGCGGAAGAGGGGACGAAGATAACGGACATAGTTGCGCCGCCACCCCGAAACCACCGCGTTGATCAGCCAGAACTGGGCATAGGTGCGTTCGAGGCGGCGCGGGTCGGCATCCGGGCGGTCCATTTCCTCCACCGCGTCCACCGCCCGCTCCGCCAGGAACGGGAAGCCTGGCGTCATACGGCTGCGGGAACGCCCAGCGGCGCGGCGCGGTCCGCCTGACCGGCGCCGTCGGGCTGCACAGGGCCGCCGACGCGGGTGAACAAGCCCGTCTCCACGGTCAGACCCGGTCCGAAGGCCATGGAGCAGATCCGTTCGTTGCCGCCGTTGAACGGCAGTTCCAGGATCCGCTTGAGCACAAAGAGCACGGTGGCACTGCTCATATTGCCCACCGTGCGCAGGGTCTCGCGGGCCGGCAGCAGCTGTTCCTCGCTGAGTTCAAGCTTCGTCTCGACCTTGTCCAGGATGCTGCGGCCGCCGGGGTGGATGGCCCAGTGCTCTATCTCGCGGTAGGCGCGGCCGTCCACTGACTGGTCGTGCGCCAGCAGGGGTTCGAGGGCACCGACAATGTGATCGTCGATAATGTGCGGAACGTAAGTCCCCAGCACCATTTCAAAACCTTCGTCGCCGATGTTCCACGCCATGGATTCCTCGCCCACGGGAGTGAGGACGGTTTCGAAGTGGTCCAGCTGGATGGCCGGCCCGGTGACGGGCAGGTCCTCGCGGGCGGTGATGATGGCCGCGGCCGCGCCGTCCGCGAAAAGCGAGGACCCCATGATGGCGTCCGGATCATTGGAGGTGCGGACGTGCAGTGAGCAAAGCTCGGCGCTGACCACCAGCACCACGGCCTGCGGATCGGCCTCGCAGAAGGACTTCGCGGCCCGCATCGCTGGGAAGGCCGCATAGCAGCCCATAAAGCCCAGATGGTAGCGCTGCACTGAGGGATTCAGTCCCAGGGCGCGGACCACCTTGTAGTCCGGCCCCGGGTTGAAGAACCCGGTGCAGGAGACGGTGATGACGTGGGTGACGTCTGCCGCGGAAATCCCGGCGCAGGCGTCCAGTGCCTTCTCTGCTGCTTCGATGAAAAGCTTGGTGGCCTCAACAGCGAAGATGTCGTTGCGGGTCTTGGTGCTTGGCTTCAGCAGCAACCCGCTGCGGGCATCGTAGAACTTGGGATTCTCCGAGGTGTCATTCAGTGACAGCTCGGCCAGGGCAGTTCGCCGAGTATCGATGGCAGCGGAGTTGAAACAGGTGCGGACCAGCCGTTCGCCCAGCCGGGTCAGGCCCGGTTGCGCTGCAAACGTGTCGCGGACTTCATCCTGCACCAGGACAGTGGGAGGAATTGCAGTTTCCAAGGACCTGAGGGTAACCGTCATAGTCCATTCTTAGGGGATGGTGATCTCCCGCACAATGCCCGGTACACCCTGACGGTTGCCTGAAGCTACTGGTTGAGCGGCTCCAGGAGGCCTTTTTCCAGGACCAGGTCCACCGACAGTGTTTTGTATCCCGTGGACTCGAAGAGCACGGTTACCGTGTCATTCTCGTAGCTCATCACGACGCCGGGCCCCCACTCGGCGTGCCTTACGGCGGACTGCAGGGGGAATGGATCCTCCATTGCCCCGGTGCGGGGCGCCGCATCATCCACGGCCTCGCCCTCCGCGGCAGCCCTGTCGCAGTTGTCGCAGTTCCCGCACGGTTCGGGGAGTTCCTCACCGAAGTAGCCAAGCAGGAACTGGCGGCGGCAACCGGACGTCTCGGCATACTGACGGGCCATATCCACCCGGGACTGGTCGATGTTCTCACGGCGTTCGGCGTAGTCCATGGCTGCGTCCACTGCGTCGTTGGGCGCCATTTTCCGCGCTTTGTAGCCGCGCTTGGACAGGCTTACGGCACCGGCTTCCTGCAGCAGGTTCAGTAATCCGGAAAGCCTCCTGCCACTGACGCCCAGCTTCTCGGCAAGCTGTGCCTGTTTGATGGGGCCGCGTTGGGCGCGTAGTGCCGCCAGCAGCTGGCGCAGGGCGCTCTCATCCGGCCGTTTGCTGGCAAAGAAACGCCGCAGCCCCAGATCCTCGGGGCGGTAGTGCAGCACGGCAGCGGAGGGCAGGCCGTCCCGCCCGCCGCGGCCGATCTCCTGGTAATAGCTGTCAATGGAATCCGGAATGCCGGCATGCACCACGTAACGCACATTGGGTTTGTCGATCCCCATGCCGAAAGCGGTAGTGGCCACCACCACGTCCAGCTGGTCATCGAGGAACTGCTGATGGACCTCCTTGCGTTCCCCTGCGGGCCGGCCCGAGTGATAGGGCGCCGTCCGCAGACCGGCCATTGCCAGGTCCGCGGCGTATTGCTCCGTCTCCTTGCGGGTGGCCACGTAGACCAGTCCCGGGTGGGTGAGCTCCGCGACGCTTTGCATGACCGCCCGGCGCTTGTCCTCGGCTTCAACATGCATGTGGACGGCCAGGTGCAGGTTGGGCCGGTCGAACCCCTGGGCAATCAGGAACGGGTCCTTGAGCTGCAGTACCTCGGCTATCTCGGCCCGCACCGGGGGAGCGGCGGTGGCCGTCAGCGCCACTACGGGCCTGCCCAGTGCCTGCGACAGTCCACCCAGCTGAAGATAATCCGGCCGGAAGTCATGGCCCCAGGTCGAAACGCAGTGCGCCTCGTCAATCACCAGGATGGAAACATCCAGGCCTTTGAGGCGGTCGGAGACCTCCTGGCGGGCCAGCTGTTCCGGGGCGAGGAACAGGAACTTGGCCCTGGTCTCCTCATTCCGGTCCTCGGCCGCGGCCCAGGCTGCGTCAATGCTGCTTTGCGGCTGGCTGGAATTGAGAACGTAGGCGCGGGTGGCGCCGGCGGCCGCGTTGATCCCGTCAGCCTGGTCGCGCTGGAGTGCAATCAGCGGCGAAATAACGACGGCGATGCCGGGCAAAGCGAACGCCGGCACCTGATACACCGCGGACTTGCCGTGACCGGTAGGCATCACGCACAGGACATCCCGGCCCTGCGCCACGGCGGCCATGGCCTCCAGCTGCCCTTCGCGAGGGGTGTCCCAGCCGAAGATCTCCGACGCCGTTCTGACCAGGGTCTCCCGCGTGATATTCATTCATGATCCTTCAGGCGTACCGGGCCGGCTCCTGCCGGCATGAGCTAATCAGCTTACTGATGATGGGTCCCCGATGCGACTCGGCCGCGCGGCCGGGACCATTGGTACCACTGCCGGCAGAGCAGCACAATCAGCACCAGTTCGACGGCGGCTCCGCCGTAGTACATGACCAGGGCGCCCTGTTCCGCAGCTGCTGGTTCGATGCCAGGCGGCGGGTCGGCGTAGATGCCCTTGGCCAGGATGTTGTGGGCGGCAATGGAGAGGATCAGGACCACGGCACGCAGCCGGTAACCGGCCCGGTGCGGGGACGGGTCCCGGCCGATGATCGCGGCGGTGAACAGGTACCCGGCGGCCAGCAGATGGAAGGTGACCAGCCAGTGCACCGGCATGGAGTCCTGCATGGCATCCAGTAACCCGGTGCGGAACATGAGGATCATGCCGCCGGTATTGAGGATGGCGGCGGTGACGGGATTGCCGATGAAGCGCACAAACCCGCTTCGCAGCAGGCGGGAGAGCCGGCGCGCGGGGAAAACATCCAGGGTCCGCAGGGCCAGGGTGAAAGGCCGCGAAAGCACCAGGAGCAGCGGCGAGACCATGCCGGCCAACAGGTGGGACAGGCTCAGCACGGCGAAATCGGTGTGCGAAAGTTCGGCCAGGGGATTCAGGACGGTCACCAGCACCGCGGCTACCCCTAGGGTGAAGAACGCAGTGCGGTGCCAGGGCCAGCTGCCCGACCGCGGTGAGAGCGCCCCGGCCCAGTACGCCACCAGTGCCACAACGGCGGGAATGAAAAAGAGCGACTCCGCCGGGAAACCGCCGTCGCCGTGGCTATGCATCGGTCCTGGTGTCCGCGGTCCGGGGAACGGCGGCGCGTGTGCGCCGCGTTAGCAGGGCCCCGGCCAGCACCATCAGCACGGCCACCGTGTTCCAGACCGTGTCATACACCAGCAGGTCCACGTCATAGCGGATCTGGTGCAACCCCATCAGCTTGTGCTGCACCGTTCCATCATACAGCTGGAAGGCGCCGGCGCCCAGCAGGACTCCGCCGCCCCAGCGTTGTGGGATGACCTCGTGCCAGCGGCGCAGATCCGCGAACAGGAACAACCCTGCCACCACGGCGAACCATCCGAAGGCGTGGAACAGGCCGTCCGAAAACAGGCCGGCTGCGGTAGTGGACCGGTCATAAAAGTGGTGCCACTGCAGCAGCTGGTGGAAGACCACTTCATCCACGAAAGCAGCCACCCCAATGCCGAAAAGGGCTCCGGAGAGGAGGTTACGCCGCCGGGGGGACCGTGATGAAGGAAGCGGAGAAGCCATGCTTCGAACATAACACCGGGCCCCGCACGCCCGCAGGCCCGGGGCGTGACAGGATCCGGCCCGGCGGCAAGGATGGAAGGATGTGGATCGGGGCGCTGGAATTGGACCTGCTGTTGGGCGACGTGCACTCGCTGAAGGGAAAACGCTCACTCGTCCGGCCCCTCCTCGCCGAGCTGCGGCGGAAGTTCGATGTTTCCGTGGCCGAGGTCGGGTCACTGGACCTGCACCGCAGGGCCGCAGTGGGCGTGGGCCTGGTGGCCGCCGACCGGACGCATGTGGTGGAGGTGCTCGACGCCGCTGAACGGTTGGTCGCTGCCCGGCCGGAAGTTCAGCTGCTGAGCGCACGGCGCCGGCTATTCACAGCGGAGGACTAGCGGCCCGCCGCCTGACCTCGCCACGGCGGAAGCGATGGGGAACAATTGGGCGGGTGAGTCTTAGCGCAGCACCCGCCCCCGCCCCGTCCGTTCCCTCCGCCCCCACCGGCGACTCCGAGGTCATTGCCCAGCTGGCTGCCGAATTGGGGGTGGCGCCCTGGCAGATCCGTGCAGCGGTTGATCTGCTCGACGGCGGAGCCACCGTTCCCTTTATCGCCCGGTACCGCAAGGAAGCCACCGGCACCCTGGATGACGCCCAGCTGCGCGAGCTCGATGAGCGGCTGAGGTACCTGCGTGAACTCCAGGACCGGCGCCGGGTCATCCTGGCAGCGGTGGAAGCCCAGGGGAAACTGACCCCCGAATTGCGTGCCGCCGTTGCCGCTGCCGACACCAAGTCCCGGCTCGAAGACATTTACCTGCCGTACCGCAGCAAGCGGCGCACCAAGGCCCAGACCGCCCGCGAAGCCGGCTTGGAGCCGCTGGCCGATGCGCTGCTGGCCGATCCCCGGCGGTCCCCTGAGGCGGAGGCCGCCGCCTACCTGCGCGACGGAGTCCCCGACGTCGCCGAGGCGCTCGCCGGTGCCCGCGCCATCCTGATTGAGCGTGTTTCCCAGGATGCAGATCTGCTGACCGAGCAGCGGGAGAAGCTCTGGCGGCAGGGCCGGATGCGCTCGCAGGTCCGTCCCGGCAAGGAAGCCGAAGGGCGCAAGTTCACCGACTACTACGATTTTTCCCAGTCCCCGTCCGGGATGCCCTCACACCGGGTCCTGGCGCTGTTCCGGGGTGAGAAGGAAGGGATCCTGGAGCTGTCCCTCAGCGAGGGAGACCCGGCCGATGCCGAGGCTCTCGCCAACGCCAGGTCCCGCTATGAGCGGTCCGTGGCAGCCCGACTGGGCGTAGCGGACCGGGGACGTCCGGCGGATGCCTGGCTGCTGCAAACCGTGCAGCTGGCCTGGCGCCGGATCCTGGCCAAACTCTCCGTGGACCTGCGGGTCCGCCTGTTCACCGACGCGGAAACCGAGGCCGTGCGGGTGTTCGCTGCCAACCTGCGCGATGTCCTGCTGGCGGCACCGGCGGGCAACCGGGCCACGCTGGGCTTGGACCCCGGACTGCGCACCGGCGTCAAAGTGGCCGTGGTGGACGGCACCGGTCAGGTGGTGGCCACGGACACCGTGTACCCGCACGCACCGATGCGGCGGTGGGACGAGGCCCTGGCAACGCTTGCCGGGCTGGTCCGGAAGCACGGCGTCGAGCTCATTGCCATCGGCAACGGCACCGCGTCCCGTGAGACGGACAAACTGGCCGCCGAACTCATCCGCATGCTGCCGGCAGACACCTCCGTGCGGAAGCTCGTGGTTTCCGAGGCGGGTGCGTCGGTTTACTCGGCCTCGGCGCTGGCCTCCGCTGAGCTGCCGGGCATGGATGTGTCGCTGCGCGGAGCAGTGTCCATAGCCCGCAGGCTCCAGGACCCGCTGGCCGAACTGGTGAAGATTGATCCGAAATCCATTGGCGTGGGGCAATATCAGCACGACGTCACCCCGGCCAAACTCGAGCGGTCCCTCGACGCGGTGATTGAGGACTGCGTCAATGCCGTGGGGGTGGATGTGAATACGGCCTCGCCTGCGCTCCTGACCCGGGTGGCCGGCGTCGGTCCGCTGCTGAGCGAGAACATTGTGGCCTACCGCAACGCCAACGGACCGTTCACGCGGCGTCGGGACCTGGTGAAGGTTCCGCGGCTGGGTGCCAAGGCCTTTGAACAGTGCGCTGGCTTCCTGCGGGTTACCGGCGGGACCGAACCGCTGGACGGGACCAGTGTGCACCCGGAGTCCTACCCCACGGCACGCAAGGTCCTTGCCGCGGCCGGGGCCACCATGAGCGCGGCAGGGGCACCCCTGGACGGCGTGGATCCGGCCGCGTTCGTGGACGGGTCCGTGGGCCTGCCCACCGTGCTGGATATCATTTCCGAACTGCGCAAGCCCGGGCGCGATCCCCGCCCGGCGTTTGAGACCGCCACCTTCTCGGAGGGGATTGAAAAGATCTCGGACCTGCGTCCGGGCATGATCATGGATGGCGTGGTCACCAACGTAGCCGCCTTTGGTGCCTTCGTGGACGTGGGAGTGCACCAGGACGGCCTGGTACACATTTCCGCCATGTCCACCAACTTCATCTCCGATCCCCGTGAGGTGGTGAAATCCGGGCAGGTGGTCAAGGTCAAGGTGCTCGAAGCGGATCCGGAGCGCAAACGCATTTCGCTGACGCTGAGGCTCGACGACGCCGAGGGCTCCGCGGGCGGCCGCCCCCGGCGCCTGCCGGTGCCGGAAGCAGCGGCAGGCAGCACCGGAGCCAAGCGATCCGTCCGGCCGGTCCGCGGTGACACGGGGAAGCCAGCCAAAGCGGGCGCCGGGAAACCGTCCCGGGCCGAAGTTGGCAAGCCCGCCAAAACGGGAGCGTCGCCGTCGTCTGCGTCCACGCCCGCTGCGAAGGCAGCCAGGGGCACCCCACGGAACACGGCACCCACCGGCGCCATGGCTGACGCCCTGCGGGCCGCCGGGCTCCTGAAGTAAGCCGCCGGACTCATGAAGTAAGGCGGCGTCCCGCCCCCGTCGCGGAAACGCTAGCCGGGGTTGCCGGGGCGGTCCGCTTCTTCTGCCTCGTCTGCCTGGTCCGGTGAGGCCGGCACACTTCCGGCCGCATGGGTGCCTTGATCCTCGCGGATGTTCCCGGCCGAGTGCGGTGCGCTTCCCGGCGTGCGGGGCTCTCCGGTGGGCCCGGGAGCAGGAGCGCTCGGACCCAGCGGGTCCTCGGCGTCATTGTCTGGTCCGGTGGGTTCAGTAGTCACGGTGTCCTCTCGGTAGAGCTTCTTCAGGGGGATCAGTCGCGGCTGATCAGCGTGCCCAGAAGGCTGCTGTCCAATGCCGCAAGCAGTGCGCGGGGATCCTCGTAGACCTCCTCGGCACCGGCCTCGCGCAATTCGGCTTCGCTGGTGCCGCCGCAGGTCAGGCCGATGGTGGGGATGGAGAGCTTGCCGGCCGCCTTGACGTCCCAGACGGAATCGCCCACAAACACAGTGTCCGCTGCGTCCAGTCCGCCGGATTCCAGTGCCGCCTCCAAAATGTCCGGGGAAGGTTTGCTGGCGTCGGCATCGCCGGAGCTTGTGGCTCCGCTGATGGCCGAATCGGCGTCGATCACGGTGCGCAGGAACTTCAACTCAGCCTCGGAAGCGGAGGATGCCAGCACCACGGTCAGGTCCTTGCCGGCGCACGCCTTGAGCAGGTCCCCGGCACCGTCGAAGGACCGCAGTGACGGCCACCAGGTGGAGAAGATGGCGCCGTGGGTGCTGTCGAGCTTTTCGTCCTCATCCTTGTTGCGGTCCTCACCGAGGAGGTGTTCCACGAGTTTGTCCCCGCCCATCCCGATGCTGCGGTGAATGGCAGACATGGGAACGTCATGCTCCATCCGCCGGAAGGCCTGCCACCAACAGACAGCGTGCAGATAGTTGGAATCCACAAGCGTGCCATCCACATCGAAAAGGACTCCGCGTTGACCTTTGCCGGAACTGCTCATACTGTGCCGCCTTCGTTGTCCGTACTGCCAGGGTTTGTCCTTGAGTCTAGTGCCGTGCGTGGGAACCCCGCCCGTCCCGGCAAACCGAGAAAGGCGCGCAGCTGCCCTTCCACTGCGCTCAGCTCCTTCAGTTCACATTCCCACACCACCAAGACCTCCCAGCCCGCTTGTTCAAGGCTGGCCTTGGCAGCGGCGTCCCGTTCCACCGTGCGGTTTCGTTTCGCGGACCAGAACGCGCTGTTGGATTGCGGGGCATGCTGCCCGGCCCGGCAGGAGTGCATATGCCAGAAACACCCGTTGATAAACAGGACCTTCCGGCGGCCGGCGAACACCAGGTCCGGCTTCCCCGGCAAGCGGGCGGGGCCGTAGCTGCCGTGCAACCGGAACCGGTATCCGGCGGCGTGCAGGAGGCGGCGGACCAAGAGCTCCGGCTTGGTGTCCTTGCCCCGGATGCGGGACATGTTCCGGCTGCGCTGCTCGGGAGTGAGGGTGTCGGCCATGGTCCCAGTCTAGGAACAGGTCACGATTCGGTTTCGCGCTACCCGGATTGGCTGAGGGGGGATTCGCAAAGCCATAAGGTCGCTTACTATTGAAGTCACTGATAAACCCTTACAAGGAGGTAAGTGATGTCGGGCTACTTTAAGCTGGTGGACGCCCACGAGGGAAGTTACCGGATCAAGCTCATTGCCGGCGACGGGACGCTGATGGCGGTGTCCACCACTTTTGACACCAAGCAGGACGCCGCGGCGGGAATTGCACAGCTGCGCGAAATCGCCGGCACCGGCCCCGTCATCGATCACAGCAGTGACGCCGACGTAATGGATGCAGCCAAAAGCTCCGCGCCGCGTGCAGCTGCCACCTAGGCCGGAGTCCCAGCAACACAGCGCTTCAGCTATACCGCACCTCAGCAAGACCGCACATCCGTAACACCGCACCTCCGTTTCACGGAACAGGCCCCTTCCCGCCGCTTCACTGGCGGGATGGGGCCTGTTCCGCATTCCGGGACGTGTCGCGACGTGACAGGTGCAGGCGTCGTGACAGGTGCCCGGCGGGGCACCCGGTGCCTAGGTCTGGTCCTCGCCGCCCTCGGCAGGTTCCTGGGCGTGAGCCTGTTCCTCGCTCTTCTCGTCCTTGCCGTTGCCCTCCGCCGGCTGCTGCGGATGCGTCCGGTTCTTGTCCTCGTTGCCCTGCTCGCTCATGGGCTTCTCCACTTCGCTCACGGCCGGCACCGGCGGTCGCCGGTTCTCCTTGGAGCGGCCTTCGTTCCAGTCTAGGGACTTGGCCCTGTCTGGGAACCCCGGACGGTACAACAGGTGCCCGCCTGCAGAGTGCGACTGAGATGCGCACGGGCAGGGCACGAAAGACACTCCCTTCCCCGCTGCTGGTCTGCGCCACACACTGCCGGTAGCGTGAGCCGGATGCAGCCCAAAGACGCAGACGTCATTGTTGTAGGAGCAGGCCTCGCCGGCCTGGTAGCCACCGCCGAGTTGGTGGCCGCCGGCCGAACCGTGATCCTGGTGGAACAGGAAGGGCAACAGAGCCTCGGCGGCCAGGCATGGTGGTCTTTCGGCGGGTTGTTCCTGGTGGATTCACCGGAACAGCGCCGGTTCCGCGTCAAGGATTCCGTGGAGCTGGCCTGGCAGGACTGGCTGGGCACCGCGGGCTTTGACCGGGAAGAGGACTACTGGCCACGCCGCTGGGCGGAGGCATATGTGCATTTCGCCGCCGGGGAGAAACGTGCCTGGCTACAGCAGATGGGGCACCGGTTCTTTCCGGTGGTGGGCTGGGCGGAGCGCGGCGGATACGGCGCCAACGGTCCGGGCAACTCCGTGCCGCGCTTCCACATCACCTGGGGTACCGGACCCGGTATCACCGCACCCTTTGAGGCCAAGGTGCGCGAGGGCGTCGACCAGGGCCTTGTCCGGCTGGCCTTCCGGCACCGGTTGGATGAATTGGTCCTCACCGATGGGACAGTGACCGGAGTGCGCGGCAGCGTCCTGGAGCCAACGACGGCGCCGCGCGGCACGGCGTCCTCGCGGACCGTTGCCGGAGAGTTCGAGTTCGGTGCTTCAGCGGTGATCCTGACGACCGGCGGCATCGGCGGTGACCATGATGCGGTGCGCGCGGCCTGGCCGCCGCGGATGGGAGCCGCACCGAAAAACATGCTCAGCGGGGTGCCGGAGCATGTGGACGGCCGCGGGATCGGCATCGCCCAGGCTGCCGGCGGCCGGGTGATCAATCCGGACCGGATGTGGCATTACGTGGAGGGCATCCGGAACTGGGACCCGGTATGGAAGAACCACGGGATCCGGATCCTGCCCGGCCCCTCCTCGCTCTGGCTGGACGCTGCGGGCAACCGGCTCCCGGTTCCGCTGTTCCCGGGCTTCGATACCCTCGGCACCCTGGAGCACCTGCGGCGCAGCGGTCAGGACTACAGCTGGTTCATTCTCAACAAGGCGATCATCCGCAAGGAGTTCGCCCTCTCGGGGTCCGAGCAAAACCCCGACCTCACCGGCAAATCCGTGCGCGATGTGTTTCGGCGCGCCACGGCCGGGGTGCCCGGACCGGTGCAGGCCTTCCTGGATCACGGCGAGGACTTCATTACGGCCGATTCAGTGGAGGAACTCGTCGCCGGGATGAATCGGCTGGCCAAGGTTTCCTCAGTGCAGGGGCAGGCCCCGGAGCTGTCCGTTGATGCGGTGCGCAGTGAGCTGGAGGCCCGCGACCGGGAGATTCTCAATCCGTTCAGCAAGGATTCACAGGTCACGGCCATCCGCGGGGCACGGGCATATTTGGGGGACCGGCTGATCCGCACGGCGCCACCGCACCGGATCCTGGACCCCAAGGCAGGTCCGCTGATTGCCGTTCGTCTTTCCGTATTGACCCGCAAAACCCTTGGCGGTCTGGAAACCGATCTGCAGTCACGGGTTCTGGGCGACGACGGCTCGCCGGTGCCGGGGCTCTTCGCGGCGGGGGAGGCTGCCGGATTCGGCGGCGGCGGCATGCACGGCTACCGGTCCCTGGAAGGGACGTTCCTGGGCGGATGCCTGTTCAGCGGCCGTGCTGCCGGCCGTGCCGCGGCCGGACGGGACGCACAATAAACCAGGCGCAGCATAAACAGGACCCAGCATAAACAGCGGGCACCCGGTTAAAGCCGTCCGGCCGGGACAGCATCTTGGAGATGCCGTCCCGGCCGGGTGCGAGGATACGGGGAATTAGCCCGCGTAGCCCATCTTCTTGGCCTGCCGGTGTGCCTTCATCTGGTTGTAGTACGCGCTGGCCGGGGCCATGTACAGCATGACCACGCCGGCGATGAGCGCCAGGATGGAGAGCAGGCTGAGGATGCCGGCCGGTGAACCGTTGACCGTCAGCAGGCTGGTGAGGGACAGGCCGGCGAAAACGGTCATGACAATCCGCGCCCAGTTGTGGCCCTTGCGGGCGAACACGGCGAACAGGACGTTGATGGCCAGGCTGACCACGCCGACGACGAGTGCAGTGACCAGTCCAATGGTGACGGCCGTGTCTACGTCCGATCCGGTGAGCCCGCTGGTGCGTGCCAGTTCGGCGCGGCCCGCATCGGAGGTCAGGGTAGCCACGGACAGGACCAGGCCGATGAGGCTCGCAATGGCTGAGGCGATCAGCAGCCAGAAACCGCGTTCCACTGCTGCGGGCCGCTGCGGCTCGCTGGGCATGGAGGCGGATTCTCCGCCGCTGTACGCGCCGTAGTTGTAATTAGGCGTGCTCATAATGATTTTCCCCTTTTGTTTTCACACGAATAATGAATGGCTATCAGTGAAGACCTAAAAGCTGTCCTGCTCAGCCTAGCCAAGTCATGACCCCGCTGCGTCCCCATAGCGGCGGATATTTCCGGCATTTTTATCCACTCCCAAAACCGGGCTCCGCCGAAGGGACGAGGTAGCCGGCAGCCTGCCCGGCACTGGCCGTGGTACGGGTACGTGAGGGGCGGGAATAAAGGGTGTGCCTGCGGCCGTTCCCCAGTGTATGCAAACGCATGAAAAGGAGAATGGGATGACTGATCGCAGGCTAGTGGTGGTTTCGGGCGGACTGGGCGTTCCGTCGTCCTCACGCATGCTTGCCGATGCGTTGGCAGCGGCGGCAGAAGCGGAAATCGAAGCGAACGGGCTGAGTGCATCCGTGCGCACCTTCGAACTCCGGGAATATGCCGTGGACATTGCCAACACCATGGTCACCGGTTATGCGCCCCCGCGGCTGGAAGCAGCCATCAATGAACTGGTTGCCGCCGATGCGCTGATTGCCGTTTCGCCGGTCTTCACCGCTTCCATGAGCGGTCTGTTCAAATCCTTTTTCGATGTGATCGACAATTCCTCCCTGGACGGAAAGCCCGTGCTGATCGGTGCCACGGGCGGAAGCGCCCGCCATTCCATGGTGCTGGACTACTCCATGCGCCCGATGTTCAGCTACCTGCGTGCGCGGACGGCCCCCACCGCTGTTTACGCTGCGCCCGGCGACTGGGGCGAGGGCGAAACCGGCACCGGTTCCCTGGATCAGCGGGTCCGCCGTGCGGCCGGGGAGCTGGTTGCCTTAATGGGGGATGCCCCCGCTCCGCAGCGTCAGGCAGCCGCGGCACCGCGGAAGCTCTCCGAAACGTCTCTCCCGTTCAAGGAACTGCTGGCACAGACTCAGCGCAAGTAGCCGCGGCACCGGCAGCCGAGCACGGGCGTCAGGGATCGGTCACTTCGGTGGGCACTTCAATCAACGCCGGCACGCCGCCGGCGAGTGCCTTGCGCAACGCCCGCCGGAGTTCGTCACCGCTGCGGGCTGCCTCGGCGCGGACTCCGTAGCCGGCCGCCAGGGAAATGAAATCTATGTCCGGGACATCCAGCCCGGGAGTTTCGCCGGCGTCGAGGATCTTTGCGAACCAGCGCAGCGCGCCGTAGGTGCCGTTCTTCAGGATCAGGAAGATCACCGGGATGCCGTACCGTGCGGCGGTCCAGAGGGCGGTGATGCCGTAGTTTGCGGACCCGTCTCCGATGACGGCTATCACCTGCCGGCCGGGGACGGCCAGCTGCACGCCCACCGCCGCCGGCAGTCCGAAGCCCAGGCCCCCGGAGGCCGGGAAGTAGTAGCTGCCCTGCTGCGAGAGGTCCATATGGCGCCAGAAGGAACCGGTGGTGGAGGTGGACTCCTTGACGTAGACGGCGTCACCCGGCGCTGTTGTCCGCAGAATGTCAAAGACCTCGTCCGGGTGCAGCAGGCCCGGTGTGGCGGCGCGCCGGGGGAGGGGAGGGATGAGCGGGGGAAGCGGCGGCCGGCCGCTCTGGGGAACCTTCCCGGCCAGCCGGGGCAGAACCTCTCCTATGGAGGCGACGACGGCGTTTCCCGCGGGTGCGCGGGCGGCCTCGCCCGGATCGGACGTCAGGTGCAGCAGCCGTGCGCCGTCGGGTAGATAGCTGCCTGGCTGGTGCTGGTGGTAACGAAAGACGGGGGCTCCGATTACGGCAATGAGGTCATGGCCGGAGAGGGCTTCGGAGACTCCGGCGATGGACGCCGGCAGCACACCCCGGAAATTCGGGTGCCGGGTGGGGAAGGGGCAGCGGGACGCGGACGGGGCTACCCAGACCGGGGCAGACAGCTTTTCAGCCAGCTGTACTGCCGCGGAATTGGCGGAGCATGCGTCCACCTCGGGGCCCAGCACCAGGACGGGGCTGCCGGCCGTCATGAACTCCGCCACCAGGGCGTCCAGCTGGCCGGCGGAAAGCCCCTGACCCTCCTGGACCTGGCGTCCGTACAGCAATCCGGTATCCGGCGGGGCCTCGGCATCCCAGTCGTCGTAGGGCACGGACACGTAGGCCGGTCCCCGGGGTGGCAGTTGCGAGAGATGAATGGCCTGGCTGATCATCCGGGGAACGTCTTCGGCACTCAACGGCTCAGCACTGAATTTCACCAGCGGGCGGGGCAGGGACGGGGCATCCACATTGGCCAGCATTGCCTCCAGGCCCACTGTGGAACGCACCTGCTGGCCGGCGGTAATGACCAGCGGAGTATGTGAATAAACGGCATTCGTCAGCCCGCCCATCGCGTTCCCCGTACCCGCCGCCGCGTGCAGGTTCACAAACGCGGCTTCACCGGAGGCCTGGGCATAGCCGTCCGCCATGGAAATGACGGCGCCTTCATGCAGGCCCAGGATGTAGCGGAAATCAACGGGGAAACCGCGCAGGAAAGGAAGTTCGTTAGAGCCGGGGTTACCGAAGACGGTGGTGATGCCCTGGCGGCGAAGGATCTCGAACGTGGTTTCGCGTACCGTGCCCATGCCCCGTCCTTCGGCCGTTTTTTAGGTATTCACTTTTTAGGTATCCACGGCGGGTCCGGAGGCGACGTCGCCGTCCCAGCCGAGGTTGCGGGCCATCCGCTGCAGCACGGTCAGCAGGGCGGCATATTCCTCTTCGGTGATGTCGTCCGTCATCATGCCGCGGATGCGGTCCACTGCCCCGCGGAGGTTTTCCAGGCTGCGCCGGCCCAGATCGGTGAGCTCATACTGCTCCGCGTCCAGGGCTACCCACCCTGATTCCCGCAGTTCTTCAATGAGTTCTTCGGAGGTGCCCGTCTCCACCGCGGGGAAAAAGGGCCGTAGCCCGTCCGCCAGCTGTTTCTGAGAGGCTGGCCCTTCCACCAGGAGGTTCATCATCTGCCATTGCCGGCGGGTGACGCCGTGCTCCTCAAAACTGGCACCGAACTGGTCGTCAACCAGTTGGTCTACGAGTTTGAGCCAGAATCCAATGGGCCGCTCCTGAGTCGCCATCACTCCACTGTACAAATCAAACACCCAGCCGGGAACCCTCGGTGTTGGGGCATTCCCCTAGTCCAGCCGTGCCCGCGTACCGCACCGGGGACAGGGGGCGGAGCGGGCCAGTTCCATGCAGACAACGCAGACCGGAAGCTGCCCGGTGTCGTCGAGCAGCGGACGGTTGGGCATGTGTTTGCCGCAATACGGCACCGGCCGGCGGGCGCGGCGCAAGGCCTGCCGCTTACAGGGGGTGCAGAAGACGTGCACCAGATCGTCTTCATCCCTCGGCGGTGCTTCCACCGGTCGGATCAACGTTGATTCCCGGACGCTCATTGCCCTTCCTTGCTACGTGGCGCAGGTGCCCGGGCGCAGGGCCGCCAACGGGCATAGTTCCACGGTAGCTTTTTCTACAGGACGTAGAATTTCGACGGGGCCCGGAAACCGCGATCCCACGGCCTTCCCGGGAAGGCGGCGTGCCCTAATTCACGGCGGTTTTTGCCGCGGTCAGGGTTGGAGTGTCGCCCGGACGGATGCATCTACTGCAGCAACGCCCGGATGTCCTCGGCGGTCAGGGCGGAACTGAAGACGGCGTCGTCGTCCATCACGGAACTGAAGAGCTTCGCTTTCTGTTCCTTCAGCGCCATGACCTTCTCCTCGATGGTGTCCCGGGCGACCATGCGGTAAACCATCACGTTGTTCTTCTGTCCGATCCGGTGCGTGCGGTCCACCGCCTGGGATTCCGCTGCCGGGTTCCACCAGGGGTCCAGCAGGAAGACGTAGTCCGCCTCGGTCAGGTTCAGGCCGAAGCCGCCGGCTTTCAGGCTGATCAGGAACACAGGCACCACGCCGTCCTTGAAGGAGGCAATCACCTCCGCACGGTTCCGGGTGGAACCATCCAAGTAGGCGTACTTGATGCCCTGCTCATCCAACCGGTCCGCTGCCTTTTTCAGGAAGGAGGTGAACTGGCTGAAGATCAGTGCCCGGTGGCCCTCAGCGGTAATGTCCGCCAGCTGTTCGAAGAGGACATCGAGTTTGGCCGAGGGCACGCCCTCGTGTTCCTCCTCCACCAGCGAAGCATCCAGACTGAGCATGCGCAGCAGCGTCAGGGACCGGAACACGATCATCCGGTTGCGGTCCATGTCCTGGATCAGGCCCATCAGCTTCTGGCGCTCGCGCTGCAGGTGCGTTTCATAGATTTTGCGGTGCTTGGGGTGCAGCTCCACTTCCAGGACCTGTTCCTGTTTCTCCGGCAGGTCCTTGGCCACGGCTTCCTTGGTGCGGCGCATCAACAGCGGCCGGATGCGCCGGCGCAGCCGGGCCAGCAGGTCCGGGCTGTCGCCGCGCTCGATGGGCCGCTGGTATTCATCGGCAAACTTGCGGGCCGAGGGGAACAACCCGGGCGCCACGATGGCGAAAAGACCCCACAGCTCCATCAGGTTGTTTTCCATCGGGGTGCCGGTGATGGCCAGCTTGAAGGGGGCCGGAAGGTCCCGTGCGCACTGGTGCACGCGGGTCACCCGGTTCTTCACAAACTGAGCCTCATCCAGGATCAGCCCGTCCCACTCCAGCTTGCGGTAGGACGCGAAGTCCAGCCGGAACACGGCGTAGGAGGTGATGACGACGTCGGCCCCGGCCACCACCTCGGCTAGCGGCACCTTGGACTTGGCAGTGGTGTCTCCAATCGTCACCACCTTGAGGTCCGGGGTGAAGCGCGCGGCTTCGGATCCCCAGTTCGGCACCACGGATGTAGGCGCCACCACCAGGAAGGGTCGGGGGGCCGGGGCGTCGGGGGACTGCGCGGCGTTGCGGATCTGGCCGGCCTGCTTTTCACGGGCATGGGCCAGCAGCGCCAGCGTCTGCAGTGTTTTACCCAGGCCCATGTCATCGGCCAGGATTCCGCCCAGCCCGTGGTCCCAGAGGAAGGCCAGCCAGTTGTACCCCTCGTGCTGGTACGGGCGCAGGTTGGCCTGGAGCCCGGCCGGCAGCGGCACCGGTTCCACGGATTCCAGCTCCAGCAGAGCCGAAACCGATTCCCGCCAGGCAGCTGCTTCCTCGGTTTCCTCTGCCAGTTCTTCCAGCTCGGACCACAGCCCGGCCTGGTAGCGGCTGATGCTGAGTTCCCCGGTGTCCCATTCCTGCAGACCCTGCGCCTCATTGATCAGGGCATGCAGATGCTCAAACTCCGGGCGGTCCAGGGCCAGGTAGGTGCGGTCCACCAGCAGCAGTTTGGTTTTGCCCTGCGCGATGGCCTTGAAGATGTCTGCAAACGGAACCAGGCGGCCCTCTACGGTGACCATCACGGCGAGATCGAACCAGTCGCGGCGTTCGGTTTCCACCGTGGTGATCTTCAGTTTGGGTGCCTCCAGCAGCTCCCGGTAATCGGGCCGGTCACCCTGCACTTCCACGCGCAGGCCGTCGGTCCGTTCCAGCTCCCGGAGGGTGTGCTCGGTGAACTCCGCGGCGTCAATGCCGCGCAGGGTCCGGTTTCGCGGCACGGCAGAGAGCGCCTTTCCGGCCGCGGCGAGCAGCGAACCCTCGGCGGGGATATCGCGGTAGGCGGTGTCGGCGTCGTCGACCGCGCCGGGGGACCTGCCTGTTAACGGCAGCCGGGTCACGGTGCTGCCGTGGCGGTATTCCCACTCCCAGGCCAGCGCCAGCTCATCCTCAGCGCCGAAGGCAGCGGTGAGGACCAGGACGGGCGGGGAGATTTCCGGGAACTCGACGGATTCGTCGCTGCTGGTTACCGGCAGCACCTGGCGCAGCCGGGGATAGAACTTTTCGAGGAACACCTCTGCATCGGCCCTGGGTACCATCACCGGAGCGCCCTGGAGCAGCAGGCCCTTGTCCTGTTCCGTGAGGGTTTTGGCAGTGGGGGCCAGGGTGATGGTGTTCTGCGGGGAACGGAGGTAGATGCCGTGGCTGCCAATAATGCCGGCGTCCTCCACCGGAACCACGGTGCCGTCGATCTCCAGGGTGGGCAGCAGCTGCAGGGGTGCCGGGGTGTCCACGCCGGCGGCGCGGACGTCCAGTGAGAGGGTGGCGAGTTTACCCACGCGGACCTGTGCGTCTTTTTTGCTGCCGACAAACGGGATGCCCAGGCGGGTGGCTTCCTCCAGCAGCTGCCAGAGCAGCGGATTGGCGAAATCGTCCAGGTACAGCCAGGAATCGTTCTGCCCAAAGTAGCTCACGCCGTTGGAGCGGTGCAGTGCCGGGAACTGGGAGAACCAGCGGTGCTGGTCCGGATCCAGCCGCAGCCCGTACGTCTGGTAGCTGATGTTGCTCCAGGCCAGATTGTTCTTCACCCAGTTGCCCTTGGCATTGCGGACCACCGGGCGGACCCCCAAACGGAAGGGCGTGGCCCGGTGCAGGCTGCGCGGGGCCGGGCCGCCCCACCGGGTGGACGCTGCCACGATGTTGCGCAGTTCAAACTGCAGGGCAAGCGGGGTGGTTTCGACCGCCTTGGTGCCGTCCGCTACGTCAGCATCAATCAGGGTCTGCAGCGACTGCTGCCAGGCCGGCACCGTGGGCCGGGATGCCGGGGCGGAAAGCTCCTGCCGGGCGCGCAGGTGTTCGGCATTGCTCTGCAGGGCGGCCGCTGCCACATGCTTGCAGTCAAAGCCCAGCGGGCAGCTGCAGTGGTTGTCCAGCAACCGGTAATCGCCTTGCCGTTTGGCGCCCAGCTGGAGCAGGGTCCGGTAGGGCGCCGCCGCGCTGCCGCGGACCTGTGCGCGCAGGACTTCGCCGGCCGGGTCCCATTCCAGGGACTCCACGGCACCGCCCCGCGAGTAGGTCTGGCCCCGTTGGAACGCGGAGCCGCCCACCACGCGGATGACGTCCGTGACGTCGACGAGCGGAGGGGTTTCAGGCATGGTTTTATCGTCTCACGCAGCACCGACCGTTTACGCGGCGCGATCCGGGGGCGGATTTGGAGGCCACTGGGGGACCATGCCTAGGATGGTGGGTAACGCGGATCACAATGGCGTGATCTGCGTGTTAATTCTTCTCCCGGGCTCAGGTGTTCCCGGAACCCACGGCGGTCCCCGGAGGGCTGCACCGGCGCCGGTTGCGCGCCATCGCTCCGCCGACGACCGCCGTCGCTCCCGCGACGACCGCCGCCACTCCCAGCACGATGATTGTCTCCACGCCTCACGGTTACGGCTGCGGCCTGGGCGGTGCCGTCGTCGGCCGCCCACGCGTGCTATCTTTTGTGAGGATAAATCTGATTTATTGTCGCTTCGGTCACACAAGTCAGATGTAATGATGCGTCTGAGGAGTTTATTGTCATGTCGTCGGCAACCCCCGATGTTCCCCCGCTGATCGTGATGGGCGTGCAGGGGAGCGGCAAATCCACCTCGGGACGCGCAATTGCGGAATGTCTGTCCCTGCCGTTCATTGACGGGGATGACCTGCACCCGCTCAGCAACAAGGCAAAGATGGCTTCCGGGCACCCGCTGACGGATGCCGATCGTGAACCGTGGCTGGCGGCCATCGGTGCCGCCCTGGCTGAAGGACTCAGCCGCGGGCAATCCACCGTCATTGCCTGCTCGGCCCTGAAGCGCCGGTACCGGGACCTCATTCGTTCCTTCGCTCCGGAGACCCGTTTTGTGCATCTCGCCGGAAACCGCGGCCTGATTGCCGAACGGCTCTCCCACCGCAATCACGAATACATGCCGCCGACGCTGCTGGATTCCCAGTTCGAAACACTCGAACCGCTGGCAGCTGACGAGGCAGGCATCCCGGTGGACATCAATCTCACCCCCGAAGAAATTGCCGCCGTCGTGGCAAACGCGCTCTCCAGCCGCTGACTTTTTCCTCCCCCCCCCATAACAAACCGCTCCATCTCGATAGGACAACGATGACCGATCTAGAACTCAACTGGACGTTGAGTACTCCCGGCCTCCTCCTCATCGCCGTGGCCGCCATTGCGCTGCTGCTGGTGATGATCATGAAGTTCCGTATCCACGCCTTCCTGTCATTGATCACGGTCAGCCTGCTGACCGCTGTCGCCACCGGAATCCCCGCCTCCGGAATTGTGCCCACGCTGACGTCCGGGTTCGGCTCCACGCTGGGCAGCGTTGCCCTGCTGGTGGGCCTGGGCGCCATGCTCGGCCGGATGCTCGAGGTCTCCGGCGGTGCCGAGGTCCTCACCAACGCGCTGATCAACAAATTCGGCCAGAAGCGGGCCTCACTGGCCTTGTCCATCGCGTCCCTGATGTTCGGCTTCCCGATCTTCTTCGACGCCGGCCTGGTGGTCATGCTGCCGATCATCTTCACCGTGGCCCGCCGAATGGGCGGCTCCCTGCTGACGTACGGTTTCCCGGCCGCCGCCGCGTTCTCCGTGATGCACGTGTTTGTGCCGCCGCACCCGGGTCCCGTGGCCGCCACCGGCCTGCTCGGCGCCGACGTCGGATTGGTCCTGATCTTCGGCCTGCTCGTGGCGATTCCCACCTGGTACCTGGCCGGCTACCTCTTCGGCACCTTCCTCGGAAAGAAGTTCGTCCTTCCGGTCCCGTCCATCCTGGACGCACCCACCGGCTCCGCGGAATCCGAATTCCGGTCTGCCCCGAAGCTGGGCACCATCGTGACCCTGCTGATGCTTCCCTTCTTCCTGATCTTCCTCAACACCGGCCTCAACATGCTGGCCACCGCCGAAGTGGTGTCCCTGGATGATGGCTGGGTGCAGGTCCTGCGGACCCTTGGTGAAACCCCCGTGGCCCTGCTGATCACCGTGTTCCTTGCCATGTGGCTGCTCGGCCGCCGCCAGGGCAAAAAGGGAACCCTGATTGAAACCGTTGTGGACAGCGCCCTGGGCCCGGTCTGCTCCATCATCCTGATCACCGGTGCCGGCGGAATGTTCGGCGGGGTGCTGCGTGCCTCCGGAATCGGCAACGCCATTGCCGAGTCGCTGGACGCCATCGGACTTCCGGTGATTGTCGCCGGCTTCCTGATTGCCGCCATTGTGCGGCTGGCGCAGGGCTCGGCCACCGTGGCGCTGACCACCGCCGCTGCGCTGGTCCAGCCCGTAGTGATGGACAGCCCGGACTTCAACGCCGTGCAGGTAGTGGCCATTGTGCTCGCCCTGGCGGGTGGATCGGTCTTCGCCGGACACGTCAATGACTCCGGCTTCTGGCTCATCAGCCGCTTCTTCCAGATGGACACCAAGACCACGCTGAAGACGTGGACCGTGGGTCAGGCGCTGATCGGCGTCGTCGGCTTTGCCTTCGCCCTGGTGATCTACCTGGTGGCCTCCGGGTTCTAACCCGGGACAGGTAAAGGGCGGGCAGGCCGGAAGGCCTGCCCGCCCTTTTTGCTAGACGGCGTACCAGCGCTGGACCAGCGGCGAACCCCGGCAAGCCGGGATAGTATCGCCGCGTGAATAACGACAGCGATCTGCAGGACTGGTCCGCCGCACTGCTCACGGGGGAACGGGTCCGTTTCCGTGAACTGCGCGAGCCGGACCTGCCGCACCTGGCCGCGTGGTGGAATGACCCGGCCCAGGCCATCCTCCAGCAAAACCGGGTGGCGGCGCGGCCGGAGGAGTCCGTTGCAGCCATGTTCCGCACTTGGAGCAACAACGACTCATCTGCGGGGTTCGGCTACAGCATCGTGAACCCTGCCGAGCGGCTAGTGGGAGACATCAGTGTCTGGGGCCTCTCGGTGCCCGAGCGGATTGCCACCGTGGCGATCGTCATCGGTCCCGAATTCCAAGACCAGGGAGCGGGCCGCGAAGCGCTCCGGATGGGGCTGCGGATTGTGTTCGAGGAAATGGGTGCGCATAAGGCGGAACTGCAGACCTGGTCCTATAACCAGCGGGCGCTGCACCTGTACACGTCTTTGGGATTTGCGGAAGAAGGCCGCCGCCGGGCTGCCGTGTTCCACCGCGGAGCGTTCCACGATCAGGTGCTGCTGGGCATGCTGGAGGACGAATACCGGGCCTTGGGCGCCGGGCAGGACTAGCGGGTAAAAGCGGGCGACGGCGCAGTGAGGCTAGCCAGCCAGTCGTTCACCAGCGCCGAGACCACGGCGGGACGCTCCATGTACAGGTGGTGGCCCGCGGCGTCGAGCACGGCAAACGTCCCGCGCACGTAGTGGTCCCGCAGCTCCAGACCGTCCTCATACCCGGTGATGTGGTCCTGCCGGCCGAAGATATGCAGCGACGGCGCCTCGAACGGTTCCGGATATGCCGCCTCCGGTTCCCGCTGCAACGCATAGGCCGCGGCGATCCGTTCCGTCACCTGACGGTCCGTTCCGCGCAGGCCCGGAAGGACGAACTCGTTGAACGCGGCAAGGGTGCCCGGACTCTGGATCACGGCTACCTCGCGGAAATCGTCGTCGAGTGCCTGCTCCGGAACATCTGCCTGGATGACGGCGCGTGCGGGGAGGATCCGCTGGCTGTGGCTCGCCGTGAAGACGGCGCCGAGGGTAGCCAGCCCGAGCACCTGGCTGCGCATCGTGTGGGCCACATGGCGGGCGATCATGCCGCCGAATGAATGGCCGATGATCGCGAACGGCTCGTCTCCCAGCCGCTGCCGAAGTTCATTGACGACGCCGTCGGCCACGTCCTGGGCGCCGGCAACGGATCCGGGAACCGCTCGTTCGGTCCACGGCAGGTCGAGGTAGATCCGCCGCCACGAGCTGTCGGCCAGCGAGGCGTCAAGGGGCAGCATGCTGCGGTAATCCAGCTCGAACCCGTGCACCAGTACCAGCGGCCTGCCCTGTCCAACCTCATGCGCAATCACCGCATCATCCTAGGGCAGCGGTGCAAAAATCCGCGGTTCATCGGCCCAGACGCTGCCGACTTCCTCCATGGTGCGGCGCATAATCTTGTCCATGGCGGCACGGGCAGCCTCGGAATCACCGCCGGAAATCGCGTCGGCCACGTCCATGTGCAGCTGGAGCGCTTCCTCATGCGGGCGCTCGGGCATCAGCCCGTAGTCCGTCCGGCCGCGCAGCACCTCGGCGATCATCGACTGCATCCGGGCAAACATCTCATTGCCTGAGGCAGCCAGCACCAACGCGTGATAGTGGATGTCCAGGTCCAGGAACTGCTGCAGATCCCCGGCTCGTCCCACGGAACGCATTTTGGCCGCCACAGCCATCAGCTCGGCGCCGAGATCGGACGGGGCATGCCGGGCGGCGAGCTCGGCGGCAGCGGGCTCGACGGCGGAGCGCAGCTCGGTCAGCGAACGCAGCTGGGCGCCCTTGCCCGCTGCGGCCAGCCGCCAACGGATCACGGAGGGGTCAAAGACATTCCAGCTGGTTTCGGGCAGCACCCGGATGCCGACGCGCTTGACGCTTTCCACCAGACCCAGGGACTGCAGCACCCGCACCGCTTCACGGGCTACGGAACGGGACACCTGCAGTTCAGTTTCAAGGTGCTCGGAGTGCATGGTGTCACCGGGCGCGAGGTCGCCGGAAATAATCCGGTTGCCCACGGATTCAATAACGAGGTTATGGAGTCTTGACGTCATGCGACAGCCGGAATTCGAATCACCCAATCATTCTATGCATTCAGTTCTTTACGGGACTTGGGACGTTCCGTGCGGAGCCGGAATATCGAATTAGGCACGCCCCGTGTTCTGTTTTTGATGGTTTTATTCCCGCTCCGCCGGACGCGTAAAACGGTTGTGCATTCCGTTACGCGGTCATAGCGTGACCGCACGACCCAGCTCGAGAAGGAGCCATTCCCATGTCCGCTAACCACACAGAGCTTTACGGCGTTTTCGCCGCCACAGGAAAACAGGGGTCAGCTACGGCTGAGGCATTGCTGGAGCAGGGTGCCCGGGTGCGTGCCCTGGTGCGGCGGACGGACTCCCAGCAGGCCAGGGACCTGGAAGCGCGCGGCGCCGAGGTGGTCCTGGCGGACCTGGACCGGCCGGAGACGCTCCGCCCGGCCATGGAGGGCCTTGACGCGGTATGGTTCATGACCACCATGAACACCCCCGCCGGTCCGGCCGGGGAACCACCCATGGCCAAGGCGCTTGGTGACGCGGCCGTCGAAGCCGGCGTCGGGCGCCTGGTCTTCAGTTCCGTGGACGGTGCCGAACGGAACAGCGGAGTGCCGCACTTCGACAGTAAGTACGCCGCCGAGCAGTACCTGCGGGAGCTGCCGGTTGGGCTTACCGTGGTCCGTCCGGTCTTTTTTATGGAGAACCTGCCGTACATGTCCGCGGAGGAGGACGGCGAAACGGTGCTGCGGATGCCCCTGCCGGACGGGATTCCGCTGCAGATGGTGGCCGTGCGCGACGTCGGCCGGGTGGCGGCCGCGGCGCTGCTGGACCCGGCATCGGTACCCGGTGGCGCAGTAGGCATCGCCGGAGACGAGCTGACCGGCAGCGAGATAGCCTCTGTGCTGGGCGCCGCCTCCGGACACTCCGGACGCTATGAGGCGCTGCCCCTGCAGTCGCTGGAAGGCCAGGCTGACTCGCAGGCGATGTTCCGCTGGTTTGGCGAGCTGCCGGCGTACCAGGGGGACTTCGAGGCAACAAACTCCCTGGCCGGCGGTGCCCTGGACCTGGAAGGCTGGTTGGCTGCCGGCTGAGGGACGGCGGCAGCACCCCTTCGGACGGGTCGGAGCTTACGAGACAAGGGGCCCAGGGCACAGAGCTAGGAGCTCGAGGCGCCGACGTTGCCCTGCGGCCTCACCACGGGGAAACTGCCGTGCGGCTGCTCATCCTCTTCGAAGTGGTTGGCCGCCCGTCCCACTATCAGCGGGTCCGGTTCGTGGGCAATGGAGGTGTCCTTGTTCGGATAGTCCACGGTGCTGAGCACATAGCGCATGGCTTCGAGCCGGGCACGTTTTTTGTCATTCGACTTCACCACCGTCCACGGGGCATCACCGGTATCCGTGTAGAAGAACATGGCTTCCTTGGCCTCGGTGTAGGCATCCCACTTGTCCAGGCTGGCCAGATCCGTGGGGGAGAGCTTCCACTGTTTCACGGGGTCGGTCTCGCGGGCGGCAAACCGGGCCAGCTGCTCGCCGCGCCCCACGGAGAACCACAGCTTGTGCAGCAGCGTGCCGGAGTTGACCAGCATGCGTTCCAACTCGGGAACCTCACGCATGAACTCGAGGTACTGTGCCGGCGTGCAGTACCCCATCACCCGTTCCACGCCGGACCGGTTGTACCAGGACCGGTCCATCATCACGATCTCCCCGCCGCTGGGCAGGGTGCGGATATAGCGCTGGAAGTACCACTGCGTCTGTTCCTCGGCAGTGGGTTTCTCCAGTGCCACGATCCGGGCGCCGCGGGGATTCAGATGCTCATTGAAGCGCTTGATGGCCCCGCCCTTCCCGGCGGCGTCGCGCCCCTCGAAGATCAGGAGCATTTTCTGGCCGGTTTCCTTCACCCATAGCTGCATCTTCAGCAATTCAATCTGCAGGAGCCGTTTCTGCCGCTCGTAGCTGCGCCGGCTGAGCTTGGTGTCATAGGGGTAGTTCTGCCGCCAGGCGTCATCGTCAGCCTTGACTTTGACCTTCCTGCCTTTGCGGTGCAGTTCCTGGATCTCTTCGAGTTCCTCGACATAGTCCTCGGAAACGGAAACCCGCCCAGCGTCCTTCCGGCCGTTTTGACCCCCGGTTCCGCCACCGGGCAGCTCATCAGGGAGGGCTTCCTTGGATGTTTCCTTGGTGCTCTTATTCGTTGCCATGGCCTCTCCTGCGCTGGTTCGTTATCCGAACTTACGCGGCACAAGCATCTGATTGGAAGAGGTTGCCCGGTCTCCACCACTGGCGGGCGGGGCGCGGCGCGCCTGACCGGAAGTGCCGGACGAGCGGCCGATAATTGAGGGCGATGACTTCACTACGCACCAAAGTTCTGTCCCTTCTTGCCCTGCCCGCGGTCCTGCTCGGCGCCGCCGCCTGCACCCCTGTTGCTGAGAGCGTTCCCGGCGCCGCGCCGTCGTCCGCAGCCGCAACCCCCGCCGTCACGGACGCGCCCGCAGATTCCGCCGCGGTCCCCGCCGAAACGCCGGCACCGCCGGCCGCGGCCGGGACGGCGCTGGAGCAGCTGGCCGGCATTCCGATCAAGGGGCGTGCACCGAAGACGGGCTATGACCGTGAGCAGTTCGGCCCGGCGTGGGCGGACACGGACCGCAACGGCTGCGACACCCGTAATGACATCCTCGCCCGCGACCTGGTGGATGTGGTCTACAAGGACGGCACCAAGGAATGCGTGGTGGCCTCGGGCACCTTCCTGGACCCGTACACCGGGGCAACCATCAGTTTTGTCCGCGGCAACACCACGAGCACCGCGGTGCAGATTGACCATGTGGTGGCGCTGTCCGATGCCTGGCAGAAGGGGGCGCAGCAGCTCAGCGCCGAGGAGCGGCGGCAGTTCGCCAACGACCCGCTGAACCTGATGGCGGCGGACGGTCCGGCCAACGGCGCCAAGTCCGACGGCGACGCCGCAACCTGGCTGCCGGCGAACAAGGCCTTCCGGTGCGAATACGTGGCCCGGCAGACTGCGGTCAAGGCGGAATACCGGCTGTGGATGACCCAGGCCGAGCATGACGCCATCGCCACCGTGCTCGCCGGCTGCCCGGACCAGCCGGTGCCCGAGCGCGCCGGAACCGCGTCCGCGTCGGTCGCTGCCGGGGCCGGGGCAGGCGCCGAAGCAGTGGTCGAGCCCGGGGCTGCTCCCTTTGCCGGTGACGCAGCGCCCGTGTATGCCAACTGCTCGGCGGTCAAGGCCGCCGGAGCCGCCCCCATCCGCACGGGCGATCCCGGCTGGGATCCCAAGTTTGACCGCGACGGCGACGGCGTCGGCTGCGAGTCCTAGCCGCGCCTGCCCGGCGTTAGTCCCGGTCCTCGCCCAGCGTCAGGGCCGCCGTGATCAGTGCCAGATGGGACAGCCCCTGCGGGAAATTGCCCAGGAACGCGGAGTCCTCTTCGGCGATCATCTCGGTGTACAGGCCGACGTCGTTGGCCAGCGGCACCAACTCATCCATCAGCGCGGCGGCTTCCTCCCGGCGGCCCACGCAGTCCAGGGCGGCGGCCATCCAGAAGGCACACGCGACGAACGTCCCTTCCTCCTTCTCGGCGCCGCTGAACCGGTAGAGCAGGGGGCCGCGGCCCAGCTCGCTGCGCAGCGCGTCGAGGGTGGAGGACATCCGCTCGCCGCGGTCGAATCCGCTGATGGCATGCAGCAGGATGGAGGCATCCAACTGGTCGGTGCCCGGATACCAGACGTAGCTGCCGCGTTCCTCGGACCAGCAGTTGGTCTCCACCCAGTCCCGGATCCGGTCCATCTCGGCCCGCCAGCGTTCCGGGGTGCCCGGGATCTGGCCCAGGTCCGCCAGATGCGAGGCGCAGCTCAGAGCGTGCCAGCAGCCCAGCTTCGAGGTGGTGTAGTGCCGCTCCTCATCCAGTTCCCACATGCCGGAATCCCGGCGCTGCCAGACATCGCAGGCAAGGTCCGCCAGGTCCGCCAGATACCGGCCGGTGCCGGTGTCCAGCACATGGCCGGCGTCCACGTACATCTGGACGATGTTGAACAGGTCCCCGAAGACGCCCATCTGCAGCTGTGCGGCGGCGTCGTTGCCGTTAACCACCGGCCCGATGCCCCGCCAGCCCGGCAGGTCCAGGACCTCGGCATCCTCGGCGCGGCTGCCGTTGAGCCGGGTAAACACTTTCAGGTCCTTGCCCTGCTCCCGCACGCTCTTGAGCATCCCGGACACAGCCGCATGCACTTCCTCGCGCAGGCCGAAGCGGATCATGGCGTGCAGGGTATAGGCCGTGTCCCGCACCCAGGCATACCGGTAGTCCCAGTTCTTGCCGCCGTTCACGTTCTCCGGCAGGGACGTGGTGGCCGCTGCGGCTATGGCCCCGGTGGGGCTGTGCAGCAGCAGCTTCAGCGCCAGTGCACTGCGCTCCACGGCGTCGCCCCAGCGCCCCTCGTACTGGAACTCCCGGGACCAGTTCTGCCAGTTGGCAATGGTGCGGTCCACGCCGTCGTCGATGGTCTGGGGGTCCGGCAGCGGCAGCGGCTCGTCGTGGGTGGAGATGACGGCCAGCAGATGGCGTGTTCCGGCCCGGGCGGTGAACGTGCCGCTGATGGCACGGTCAGATGCCTCTTGCTCGCCGATTTCCCGGCCACGGACGGCGATGGTGGTGCCCTGGACCTGCAGGACAGGACCGTGCACTGAGTGCTGCACCCACGGGGAGGCGGTATTGAAGCTGCTGCCCGGGGCAACGGCCCAGCGCATGTCCACCTCGCCGTCGAGCCCCTCGACCCGACGTGCCAGTTCACCCCAGGGCAGCCGTCCGGCCACACCGGTGTTCAGCGAGTCGGTGACCCGCACACTGCCGGTATCCGTGGTGAACGTGGTGGCCAGGACATTGGTGCCCTCCACATAGGCACGTTCCACCCTGAAGTCCGCTGCCGGCCGCAGCTCAATCTGCCCGCCGTTCTCTGCATCCAGCAGGCGGGCGAAGGCCGGGGTGGAGTCCAGGTCCGGAGTGGGATACCAGTCGATCGAGCCGTCCAGGGCAACCAGCGCCACGGTCCGCCCATCGCCGATGGCACCGTAGGAGCGCAGGTCCGTGTACCCGTCCACGCGGTCCGGCTGGGGCAGTGTCATGTGCAGCTCCTTGTTGTACGTGCGGTGATCAGGCGGTTTTGCGTGCCTGAAAAATCCAGGGGTCCCGAGGTATCCGTGCCGGGTCGAACTGCGCCAGGGCGGCGTCGAGTGTGCCGGGCAGTCCCAGTGATGCCAGCATGAGTTCCCGGGCGGCACCGGCGTCAATGCCGGCGGCGGCGAGATCGGGGAGGGTGACGGCGCCGTCGCGCTTGGCCAGCCGCTGCCCGGCGGTGTTCAGGGCCAGCGGCACATGCGCATACCGCACCGGCGGCGCCCCGAGCAGGGAACCGAGGTAGGCCTGCCGAGGTGCGGAGCTGAGCAGGTCATCCCCTCGCACCACCTGGTCGATGCCCTGCAGGGCGTCATCGAGCACGACCGCGAGATTGTAGGAAGGCACGCCGTCATTGCGCAGCAGCACCAAATCATCCACGGCCGAGGTGTACTCGCCGTGCAGCTCATCCGTCACGGTGAACTCGGGAACCTGGGCGCGCAGGCGCAGCGCGGCGGGCCGCTCCCGCCGTCGTACCGCGCGCTGTTCCTCGGTGAGGTTCCGGCAGGTGCCGGGGTAGGCACCGGGCGGGGCATGCGGGGCCGACGCGGCTTCAGCCACTTCGCGCCGGGTGCAGAAGCACTCGTACACCAGGCCGGCTCCGCGCAGCCGGTCGATCGCCTCGAGGTAGAGGTCTCCGCGTTCGGACTGCCGGACAATCCCGCCGTCCCAGTCCAGTCCGACGGCGGCGAGGTCACGCAGCTGCGCCGCCTCAGCACCGGAGCGGACGCGGTCCAGATCCTCCATCCGCAGCAGGAACCGGCGGCCGGTGCTGCGGGCGAACAGCCAGGCCAGCAGGGCGGTGCGCAGGTTGCCTACATGCAGTTCTCCGGTGGGGCTGGGAGCGAAGCGGCCGGCGGGGGAATCGGCAGCGGAGGAAGTAGGCACCCCTTCAGTCTATAAACCTGCCGCTGCGGGAGGGGCACTCGGTTGCCGCGCGGGGCCGGGCTGGCGGCAGGGCTGCCCGCGGGATCAGCACATCGAGTCTGCAATATTTACGGTTTTGGGTCCGGAAAACGGTAAATATTGCAGACTCGATTACCGGATCGGTAATTTTTGCAGACTCGATGCGGCGCAGCGCTGGCAGCCGCGCAAGCCGCGACCGGGGCGGCGGCCCAGGCCCTATGGCAGCAGCCCACACCAGCGGACCGGGGCTGTCCGCAAAGGAGTGTGACATTTTCCGGGAACTACCTAGCGTGGCAGGCATGGGACTCATGGAGCTGGAACTTGCCCGGCTGGAGCACCGAGAACGAACCGAGGACGCCGAGCGGCGCAACAACCTTCGGCGGTTGAGGCAGGAGCGCTTGCCGGCTCCGGACCGGCAGCGGGAGCGACCGGTCGCAGCACGGTCCGCGAAACTGGACTGGCCCGTCATTACGCTGCGGCTGGGCCCTTTCCAGGTTGTCCTCTTCCGCACGGTCCGTCTGCCGCGGTCGGGACCGGACTCGCATTCACACGGGACGTCCAGCCTTTTCCCGGGTTGAGCGGAGTACCGTGTTCCGCGAAGAGGCAACCGCCGCTTTCCGTGCTGGGCGGAACGGCGGCCCCGGTTGGGATGATCATGACAAGTGGTTACGCGGGACGCAGCTCATCTTCGGGACGGCGCACCACCACCTCGGGCGGATCACCATGGACCATCGTGGTGGTGGGCGTGGTGATGCTGCTGCTCGTCATTGCCCAGGGAGTGGCCACAGGATTCACCGGCCTGCTGGGCTCGGCGGGACTAATAGCCCTGTGCACCGGGCTGTACACATTCCTCACCAACCGCCCGTCCTGGCTGGACCTGCCCAACCGGGTGCTCGGCGGGATCCTGGCCTTGGCGGGACTGATCGCCTCGCTCATTGCCACCGCCATCCACTGGGGCTGACGAGATCCCGGACTGACTAGATCCGGGACTGCCGCAGAACCCCGGGGCTAGATCCGGCCGGGAAGCGTTTCCCGGTCCACTCCGGTCTCGTCCGCCAGCTCGGCGCGTACCCGTCCGTCGCCGCGCACCCACAGGCGGTAGGCGATAAACAGCAGCCCAATCCACACAACGCCGACAATCAGCGCCACCCGGGTGCCCGGCATAACGCCGAGCAGCACCACAATGAACACCATGAAGGCCAGTGCAGCGTAGGAGGCAACCGGCCAGAACGGCACGCCGAATTCCGACGCCGGCAGGTTGCGCCGGGCCATTTCGCGCTTCATCGCGATGTGCGAGAGCAGGATCATCAGCCACACCCACACGGTGGCGAAGGTGGCAATTGAGGCAATGATGGTGAACAGGGATTCGGGCAGCAGCGCGTTGAGCACCACCCCGAGCAGCAGCACCACCGCCATGGTGGCCACGGTCATCCACGGCACGCCGTTCTTGGAGACTTTGGCGAACGACGCCGGTGCCTGGCCTTGGCGCGCGAGCCCGTACATCATCCGGCCGGCACCGAAAATGTCGGCGTTGATGGCGGACAGGGCAGCGGTGATGACCACGGCATTGAGGATGTGCGCGGCGGCGTGGATGCCGAGCGAATCGAAGATCTGCACAAAGGGGCTCGTGGAGCCGTCAATGTCCTGCCACGGGAAGATCATCATCAGCACCGTCAGGGTGCCTACATAGAAGAGCAGGATCCGGAACGGCACGGTGTTCACTGCCGCCGGAATGGCCTTCTTCGGATTCTCTGCCTCGCCTGCGGTGATGCCGATGGTTTCAATGCCGCCGAAGGCAAACATCACAATCGAGAAGGACGCCAGCAGGCCCCAGAAACCGTTCGCGAAGAAGCCGCCGGAGCCCAAAAGGGTGTCCACGCCCGGGCTGGCGCCGTCGTCGAGCCCAAAACCGAACACGATGATCGCAATGCCGCCCACAATCATGGCAATGATGGCCGTGACCTTGAGGATGGAGAGCCAGAACTCCGTCTCACCGAACACTTTCACCCGCATCAGGTTCAGTGCCGCGATCAGCAGGACCACCGCCAGGATCCAGATCCAGCGCGGCACGTCCGGGAACCAGAAGCCCATGTAGATGCCGAACGCGGTGACATCGGCAATGGCCACCACCGCCATTTCAAAGGCGAAGGTCCACCCGGTGATGAAGCCGGCGAAGGGGCCGAGGTAGCGGCTGGCGTACTGGCCGAAGGAGCCTGAGACCGGATGCCGGACCGCCATCTCGCCCAGGGCGCGCATGACCAGGAACACAGCCGCGCCGCCGATCATGTAGGCCAGCAGGACGGCCGGACCGGCGGACTGGATAGCGGAGGCGGAGCCGTAGAACAGGCCGGTGCCGATGGCCGAACCGAGCGCCATAAAGCGGATGTGCCGGACATTCAGCCCGCGGGCCAAGGCCTGGGTAAAGGAGGACTTCAAAGAAAACGCACCTTGGAGATTGGGGGAGGACACCGAATAGTCGGCCTATCCATGGTACGCCTGCCGCCGGTCGCTCCCTTTTCACCGTCCTGTGCTGCACGCCACTCCCGCACGGCGCACTTTTTGTAGACTCGTCGCAACTGCACGCACCATTGGGGGGATAACCATGGACAACAGCCCTGGCCACAGCACTGCCTATCCGCCGGCGGCACCGCCGGCACCGCCGCCACTGCAGAAGAAAGAACCGGTGCCCGCGCGCGGCAACCGGCGCCGGATTCTCTTGCTGGCAGGTGTGCTCTTGCTGGTCCTGCTCGCCGTCATCGCCGGGCTGGTCCTGTCCCGTGACGACGGCGACGGCGACGGCGATGAGCCTGTCGCTGAGTCGTCCGCCCCGGCGGTGGGCACCTCACAGCAGGTGGCCGATTACAGCGTGACGGTGACCGGGGTGGAAACCGACGCCACCGAGGAGATCAAATCCCTCAATTCGCTGACCAAAGACCCGCAGGGCCAATACGTGCTGGTGGACATCAATGCCGAGTACCTGGGCACCGAAAGCGGGACGCCCTCGGAGGATCTCCAGATCCAGTTCATCGCCGCGGACGGCAGCGAATACGGCCATTGCGGGGCGACGCTCGTCAAACCCATGCACAGGGTTCCGGCCATGGCCACCGGTGACACGGCGGAGTTCCAGATGTGCATGGACGTGCCCACGGATGACCTCGCCGGGGCCACCATCCGGGTCGAGTCCTATATATGGGTCAGCGAGGAGGAAGACGCGGTGGACTGGGCAGTGAAGTAGGGGGGACTGTTTGCCGGAGGACCCGAAGCCCTGGATGGCGGCTTCGCCCGTGCGATGTGGATGATGCCGCGGAACTCCAGGGACGCCGTCTGGCCGACATTCGGGTCCACAGGAGCAGAGGATCCGAAAATGTCAGAGGCAGCCGCTACCTTCACTGTTGGGGATCAATCGAGCCCGGCAGGCACCTCAATCAGTGTCTGCACCTTTTCATCAGCTGCCTGCTTTGCCGGCACGCACATCACATGGGGACCACTATGGACAACACCGGAAACACGCCTTACCCGCCCGCGAACCAGTCAGGGGAGGGCGGGCGCCCCGGTGGTCAGCCGGACCCTGCAGGTTCCGCCTACGCTGGGTCCGGCTATGCCGGCACCACCTATGCGGGTCCCGGTCCCGGAGGTGGTCCCGTCCCGGGGAAACCTGGAAACCCCGAGGCCGGGAAGGGCCTGGCCATCACAGCGCTGGTCATCGGAATCGTGTCCCTGCTGCTGTGCTGGATTCCCATTGTGAACAACGCGGTGTTCTTCCTCGGGCTGATCGGCTTGGGCTTCGCCATCCCGGCACTGATTATTTCGCTGAAGAACCGGTCCCGTGCCAAGGGCATGTCCATTGCGGCATTGATTCTTGTAATCCTGTCCCTGGTCGGGGTTCTGGCCACTCAGGCCTTCTACGGCAAAGTGATCGACGATGTCGTGGAATCCATCGAAGACGGAGCCGACGGCGTGGTGGAGAGTTCGGAGAACGAGCAGGAAGTTGCCGCTACTGAGGCACTGGCTCTGGGAACTGCGGCACAGGTGGGCGACTACAGTGTCACCGTCACCGCTGTGAACACCAATGCGGCCGACATCATCCTGGCAGCGAATCAGTTCAACGAGCCGCCCGTGGGGCAGTACGTGTTGGTAGATCTTGCGGTGGAATACTCCGGCGACGCGGAGGGCAACCCGTGGATCGATCTGCAGACCAAGTTCATCGGTGCCGACGCCCGGCAGTATGACCGCTCAACCTGCGGTGCCGTGGTGCCCAACCCTGACATGGATGTGCCCACCCTGGAAAAGAGCGGTACGGCCACTTACCAGATCTGCATGGACGTCCCGGCCGAAGCGCTTACCGACGCCAAGATCTTCGTGGAACCCAGTTTCTCGCTGAGCAATAATGACCGAGCCTACTGGTCAGCCCAGTAGCAAGCTAGAGGACCACAGACGACGGCGGTACCTCCCTTGGGGAGGCGCCGCCGTCGTGCTGCCGGGGATCGGCTACGGAACGCTCGTAGTAGGAACGTACGGCACCGTGTACTCCTCGACATAGGTGCCGGTCGGTGCGGTGCCGGAGAAACGAGTCGGCGGGCCGAACTGTCCGTCCAGCTGGCAGGTCTGCTGCGATCCGGAAAACGACACGATGTCGAAGCCGTACACAGCGACCTTCGACTGGCCGACCGTGACCGGCCCCGAAAGCTGTAGTGGATCTTCGAGACTCCAGCTTTCGCTCAGGGAGGCGTCGGCGTTGACCTGTGCCTGCAGGGGCTCAAGGATTTGCCCAACCGGGACCTGGCCGGACACCTCAGCGGTAGCGGTGCCGGGGGACGGCGCCGTCAGTGCGACGGGGACCTCGGATCCGGAAACATTCGACAGCGTGACCGAGGAGACGGATTCCTTGCTGGCGGTGACGTAATGGTGGTCGAATGTTGTACTCAGGCCGCCGGGTTCGCACTCGGTGCCGGCGGCCCCGGCTGACGGGGCAAGGACCACGGAGCCGGCGATGAGTCCGGCAGTTGACAGTAGGACGGCGGTTCTTTTGCTCGTGCTCAACATGTCGCTCCTTCGTGCAGCGGGATCGTCCCGCTGCCTTGGGGAGCCCCCACGATACTCCTCAGTAAAGGAGTGTCAAGTGTGCGGAAGGCATGATCGCGCTGGTATGCCGGTCTGTCAATACTGTTTTGTCGGATTAGGGTCAGTTGTGGCCTGCGCCTAGCCGATGCGCGCCTCGCGGGGAATCAGAGGCTGACCGGCACGGACCTTTATTTCCTGAACGGTCCACGAATTGCCGTCCGGATCCGAGAATCCGAACAGCGTCCCGCCGTCGCGCGGATCAATAACCATGACGTCGCCCGCGTCCACGCCCCGGTCGACGAGCTCCTGCCGCGCGGTTCTGGCATCGGGGACCACCAACTGCAGGCCGTGCAGGGACCCGGGTGCCATCTGCGCCAGACCCAGCACTATGGAACAGCCCGAACCCGGCGGCGTCAGCTGGGCGAAATCCATCTGCTCGTTAGTGGTCCGGTGGTCCAGGGTGAAACCGACCTGGTCGCGGTAGAAACCCACCGCCCGGTCCAAATCACTGACCGGAACCTGCACCACTTCAAGGGTCCAATCCACTCGGATCATCCTCCTGTCCGGACGGATGCAAGCAGTTCGTCCAGCTGGTCGTAGCCGGCCGACATTCCTTCTTCGATGCCGTTGGTCAGGAACTGGTCACGGGATTCCAATGAAGGATAAAGGGAGCGGCCCTGCAAGCTGCTCCGCCCGCCGGGCAGGGCCGCGAAGGTGGAGTATTCCAGGGTCACCACATCCGGATACCCCTCAAACTCGAAGGTCTGCAGCACAAACTCGTCCTGCCGCACCGTGTGGAACATGCCCCGGAAGGCGAATTCGTCGTCGCCCCGCGAGTGCACAAAGCGGTAGGTCCCGCCGGTGCGGGCCTCAAAGGTGTCTATTCGGGTATCCAGGTCCCGCGGTCCGACCCACAGGGCGTAGAGGGCCGGGTCCATGTGCGCGCGAAAGACATCGCTCACCGGGAAATCGAACTCCCGGTGATATTCGAGGAACGGTTCGCCTGCCGGAGCGTTGAGGGTCAGGGCATTGGTCATCACACGCCCCTTCCCTGCAGCGGTGCCGGCTGGAGCTGTGCCAGGAGCTCCTCCATCCGGTCGAAGCCCTCGGCGACGCCGGACTCCATGCCGGAGGCGGCCATGCCGTCCCGTGCCTCCATGGACGGGTAAACCGCGTGGGCGCTGATTCGGGTGCGGCCGTTGTCGAGCGCCGTCAGCGTCATGAACTCCAGACTGGTCACATCGGGATAGCCGGAGAACTCGAAGGTCTGGATGGCGGCTTCGTTTTCCCGCACGGTGTGGAAAATGCCGCGGAACTCGTAGGGCACTCCGTCCGGGCCGGTGTGGATGTAGCTGTAGGAGCCGCCGGTGCGGAAATCGTAATGGTTGATCTCCATCTTCATTCCCCGCGGGCCAAGCCACTGAACGATCAGGTCCGGTTCGGCGTAGGCCCGGAAAACCTGCTCCACGGGGTAATCCACCTCGCGGCTGAAATCGATGAACGGTACTCCGTCGGGGACGGTGAGCTGCAGTGCGTTGGTCATGATGGATCCTTTGCCTGCGGGCCGCTTTTCGCTGCGGCCTGTGCGCGAAGCACGGCGTCAAGGCTGCGGAACTGCTCCTCCCGGACCAGCCGGTACTGGCCGATCCAGGCGGTGAGCGCCTCCAACCGTGCGGGATTCAGGTGGACGGGCCGGCGCTGCGCGTCACGGCTGCGCGTGACGAGCCGGGCATGCTCGAGGACCTGGATGTGCTTCGAGACCGCCTGCTTGGAAATCTCGAAGGGTTCCGCCAGTTCGTTGACCGTGGCCGGACCCCGGGAAAGCCGGGCAATGATTTGGCGGCGGACCGGATCGGCCAGGGCCAGGAAGGCCTGGTCCAAAAGGGGTTCGTCGCTGTGGGAGTCCATGCGCCTGGTCTGTTCTGAGGAGCGGTAATCAAGGTGCTGGTTGTTCAACCTTGCGGTTGATTACGAAGCTACGCCCGGTGCTCTGGAGGGTCAAGGGTGTGCTGGAAAACAATTCCGAAAGGCCGCCGTCGCCGCGGACAGGAGAGAGAATCCGCCCGGACGCCGGGACGACGGAGCCAATCCGGAAATTACGCATCCGCAGTTTTCTCCCTGCGGGTACGGTCGCCCTCCTCTGTACATCTCACACGTCGATTAGGACGGACCTGCCATGGCATATCTCATCGGCTCCCACCACGTGACGCTCTCCGTGGGCGGGGCGCAAGAGGACGTAGACTTCCACACCCGGGTCCTCGGCTTGCGCTTTATCAAAAAGACCGTGCTCTACGACGGATCCACCCCCGTCTACCACCTGTATTACTCCAATGCCGACGGAGATCCTTCCTCAGTGGTGACAACCTTTCCGTGGGCCCAGCACGGCCTTTTCGGCACCCGTGGCACCAACCAGGCCCGAGAGGTGCTGCTGGCTGTTCCGGAAGGGTCAATCGACTTCTGGGCCCAGCGCCTGACGGACCATGGCATCGAGAATGCGCAGACGGAGATCTTCGGGGAGAGACGGGTAACCTTCCACCACCCATCCGGGCTGGAGTACCAGCTGGTGAGCACGGCCGGGGACTCCCGCCGGGGTTTCACCGGCCATGGCGTGCCGGACACTGCGGCAATCCACGGTATCCACGGCGTGGGTATACACGTGTACGACGCCGACCGAATGGTTGACTTTGGCAGCGAGGCCTTCTTTGCGCGGGACCAGATTCTGGAAGAGGGCGACCGGGCCCGTTTCCGGGTGGGCAAGAGCGATTTCGGCAACTGGATAGAGCTCACCGGCAACCGCACCGACGCCCAGGGAACGTGGCGTTACGGTGCCGGGACATATCACCACTTTGCCTGGAATTTCGACACCTTGCAGAACCAGGAAGAGGCGAAATTCGACATCGAAGGCGCCGGCTACACCGACATCTCCGAACTAAAGGACCGCACCTACTTCAAGTCCCACTATGTCCGGTCCCCCGGAGGGGCGCTGTTCGAGCTGGCGGTGACCCACGAGGACGGCGGCTGGGACTGCGATGAGTCTCCGGAGGAACTGGGCCGGGCGTTCATGCTACCGCCGCGGTTTGAGCACGAACGCGAACACATCATGTCCCAGCTTGAGCCCATCACTACGGATGAAGGCTGAACTCCATGCATGCACCGGGCGGTGCGGGGTCCTGCCCGGTGCCGGGAAAACGCCGCCCGGCCGCACCGCATGCCCGTAAGGAGGATCCGTGCCGTCCAACCCCCATCTGAGCCAGGACCCTCTCTGGTACGGACCAACCGATGCCTCGTTGGTTGTTTATGCAGTGCACGGGAGAGGACAGAGCCCTGACTACATGAAGGACGTCGCAGACCGAGTGGACCTGCCCGACCTCGCGTGGGTTCTGCCGGCCGCCCACAACAACAGCTGGTACCCGCAGAGCTTCCTGGCGCCTGTCGAGGACAATCAACCGGAGCTCGATGACGCACTGGAGACTGTCCGCACACACCTGGCTGACCTGTTGGACCGGGACGGGCCGCCGGTCGGCGTATTGGGATTCTCCCAGGGCGCATGCCTGTTGTCGGAGTACCTATTGCAGGAGCGCCCGCCTTTGGCCGGGGCTGTCCTGCACACCGGAGGCTACCTCGGTCCAGCCCAACGGGATTGGCCCCCGGATCCCCACCTGACCGGATTGGCGGTTGAACTATTGACTTCCCAGGACGATGCCTGGGTCCCGCTCCACCGCGTCGAAGCCACCGCCCTTGCCTTCCGTTCCCTCGGTGCCACGGTGGAACTGACCACCTACGACGATCCTGAGCACCACCTCAATGACGATTCCATCCGGATAATCCGCCGCTACCTTCGGCAGCGCACGACCAGCAGCAGGAGCAAATAACCATGGCCCTGGCATTTGAACATGTGACCCTTGGCCAGCGTGTGCTGTTCGGCTCCGGCAAGGCGGCGGAAAACCTGGCATCCGAGGTCGAGAGGATCAACGCGAAGCGGGTAATGGTGATCGCCTCGGCAAGGGGAGCCAAGGACGCTGCTGACGTTTCCTCCGGAATCGACGTGGCCCTCAAATACTCCGACGTGACAGCGCACGTGCCGCTCGAAATAGCCGAGGCAGCCAGGTCCGCTGCGGCCGATTCCCACATTGACCTGGTAGTGAGCATCGGAGGCGGCTCAGCGACCGGACTGGCCAAAGCCGTTGCCATGACCGCAGGCCTTCCCATCGTTGCTGTCCCCACCACGTACTCCGGTTCTGAGGCAACGAACATCTGGGGTCTGACCGAAGCTTCTCGCAAGACCACCGGCGTTGATGACGCGGTATTGCCGACGACCGTTATCTATGACGCCGCTTTGACCCTCTCCCTCCCGGTGGATCTGTCGGTGGCCTCCGGGCTGAACGCCGTGGCCCACTGCATCGATTCGATGTGGGCGCCCCGGGCGGACCCGATCAACAAGGCCTTGGCAGCAGAGGGTCTCCGGGCGCTGAGCAGGGGTTTGCCTTCGGTTTTCGAGGACCCGCAGGATCTGCCCGGGAGGGAACTGCTGCTCTACGGGGCATACCTCGCAGCGGTCGCCCTTTCCTCGGCCGGTGCCGGAATGCACCACAAGATCTGCCATGCCCTCGGGGGCACCTGGAACCTGCCTCACGCGCAGACCCACGCCATCGTGCTGCCCTACGTGCTCGCCTTCAATGCGCCCTCGGCTCCGGAGGCTGCTGCCCGGATCGCCGACGCATTCGGTGCCGAGGACGCCCTCACCGGCCTGAACCACCTCCGTGCCGCCGTCGATGCGCCTGCAGGGCTCAAAAACTACGGTTTTGCGGAGAAAAACATAGCCGAAGCCGTGGAACTCATCCTGCCGGTCATTCCCGCATCGAATCCGCGGCGGGCCACCGCTGCGGAGCTCGCCGAGCTGCTCACGGCGGCCTGGGCAGGAGCGCCCGAAAGTGCATAGCCGCCGCTACGGGTGAAACGGGGAGGGAAATGACAAGCAAAGTCCGGTCCGGCGGAAACCGGGCGGCCGCGCGGAAAATCACCGAACCGGCGCCTGGCGTGTTCTTCGTGGAAGGACCGGCGTCGAACTGGATCATTCTGCGCCGCGGCCAGCAGTTCACACTCGTCGACGGCGGCTACCGGGGTGACCTGCCCCGGGTCCTGGCCTCCATCCGCGCCGTCGGCCTGGACCCGGGTGGCGCCGTCGCGCTGCTGCTCACGCATGCGCACGTGGACCACACGGGGGCCGCCGCGTACTTTGCCCGGCACTACGGCACACCGGTGTTCAGCAGCGCGGCCGAGCACCGGCAGCTGACGGGACTGGAGAAATTCCAAGTGTCGCCGCTGCAGATACTGGCCCGTGCCTGGCAGCCAAGGGTGTTGCACTGGACGGTGCGTGCGCTGCGGTCCGGCGGCGCCAGGGCCGTACCGGTTCCGTCAGCAGCGGTCTGGGATGACGCGCTGCTGGCATCGCTCCCGGGCAGCCCCGTTGCCGTCCCCACACCGGGGCATACCCCCGGGCATACGGCCTTCTATCTGCCAACGGCCAAAGCGGTGGTTACCGGGGACGCTCTGATCACCGGGCACGCCATCAGTGCCCGGAACGGTCCGCAGCTGCTGCACCCGATGTTCCATCACCATGCCTCCGGCGTGCAGGGTTCGCTGGCGGTCCTGGCGAAACTGGATGCCGGCCTGCTGCTGCCCGGGCACGGCCCTGCGCTCCGGATGCCAGTCCGCGACGCGGTGGATGCAGTCCGCCGGTCGACGGCGGCTGCCGGACGGGCTCGCGGGCCCGCCCTGCTGCCGGGCCGGACAGGCCTGGCCGGGAACGGCGTCCGCTTCTTCACCTGACCCCGGCACAGTCGTACACTGAGCGCCAAGTTAGTACCGCCGTCGCTGTGCAGTTGAACCGGAGCTGGCTCGCCCGTCCGGCACAGTTGCGGACCGGCGAACACGCGAAGGAAGCGCATCATGCAGAAACAGCTCATGACGCCCCGGCGGCGCTGGATCGTCGCCTTGTGCTGGCTCACCGTGGTGTTTGAGGGGTATGACATTGTGGCGCTGGGGGCCGCCATTCCCACGCTGCTGGATACCGCGCACGTTGGCATCACCGCTGCCGGTGCAACCTATGTCTCCACCATTTCCCTGGTGGGCGTGGGCATCGGTGCGGCGTTGATCGGCCCGCTGTCGGACCGCTGGGGCCGGCGGGTTCCGCTGATTCTCTGCGTGGTCGTTTTCTCCCTGTTCACCCTCGTGCTGCCGCTCATGCCCAGCGTTGCACTGATGGGGATAGTCCGGTTTATTGCCGGGCTGGGCCTGGGCGGGTGCATGCCCGTGGCCATCACCGCCATGCAGGAAGCGGCCTCTGAGAACGCCAAGGCCAATGCCAGCACCATCACCATGACCGGCTACCACTGCGGTGCCGTGCTGGCTTCGGTACTGGCGATCATCTTCCGTGAGCACTGGGGGTGGCTGTTCTATGCCGGCGGCGCGCTGGGACTGGCAGCCGCCGTCGTCATGTGGTTCCGTCTTCCGGAGACCGGATCAGTGCATCTGGCCGCTCGGGAGGCCAAGGAGAAGGGAACCGCCCAGGTGAAACTGGGGGACCTGCTGCGCCCGCCGTATCTGCGGATCACCCTGGGGCTGTGGGTGGCAGCGTTCATGGGGCTCATGCTTGTGTACGGCCTGAACACCTGGCTGCCGCAGATTATGCGGGAGGCCGGCTATGCGGTGTCCGCCTCGCTGGTGCTGCTGCTGGTTCTGAACGTCGGTGCCGTGATTGGGCTGCTGATCGGCGGCCGGGTGGCGGACAAACGCGGGCCCAAAGGAACCACCATGGCATGGTTCGGTGCGGCTGCGGTGCTGCTGGCCATCCTCAGTATCCGGATTGAGAGCTCGCTGCTGCTGAACGCGGTGGTCCTGGTGACCGGCGTCTTCGTCTTCTGCGCGCAGGTCCTGGTCTACGGCTTCGTGGGATACCTGTATCCCCGCGCGGTGGTGGGCTCGGCCATGGGGTTTGTCTCCGGCGTGGGACGGCTGGGCGCCATTGTCGGACCGTGGCTGACCGGCGCCCTGGTCACCGCGGGGATTGCCTACCCGTTCGGGTTCTACGTCTTTGCGCTCGCCGCCGCCCTGGGGGTGGTGGCCGTTGCGGTCATCCCGCGGCCCGGGCGGCCTGTTGCAGACACGGCGGACCCCCGGGTCTCTCCGGACGGGCAGGCTGTCTAGGATCGCACAGCCAACCCCGCCTGCTGCCGGATCCTGGGCGGCTGCCGTTCCGAAGAACGGTAGCCGCCCAGGAGATCAACAGCCTCTAGCAGGGGCGCCAGGTCTGGCCGCCCGGTGCGTAGCAGCGCGGCCCGTTGTAGCCCGGGGGATTGACCTGCACCGGAGGTGCCGGCGGAATGTACTGCTGCTGGGCCTGCCGGTTGGCCTCGGCCTGGGCGGCTGCCTGCCTATTCGCTTCGGCCTGGGCAGCCGCGATACGGTCTGCCTCCGCCTGGGCAGCCGCAATGCGGTTGGCTTCGGCCTGCGCGGCCTCGGCCGCAACCCGCTGGGCCTCGGCTTCGGCGGCCACGCGGGCCGCTTCCTTCTCGGCGGACCGGCGCTGGCCTTCCAGGGCCACCAGCTGGTCATGTTCGGTATGGACAGTGCTTTTCGCAGCAGCGGCGCGGGCCTTGAGCGAGGTTTTCTCCGCCTCCGAAAGCGCCTTCGACATCAGGGCATCACCGGTCTTGACCGCTTTTTCCAGCGCATCAACGGTCTCATCCACGGTTTTGACCAGGGCATACACCACCGCGACGGCAGCAGCAGCCTCATCCGCGCTGGACCCTGTTCCCTCGGCAGCGGCCTGAGCCGCGGCCTGCTCCACCAGGCCAACCATGGCCGGCACAGTGCACTCAATGGCAGGGCTGTAGAGTCCGGCCTGGGCGTCCCTGGCCTCCTGGTAAGCCTCGTCCACCGGCGGGCGGAACTTGACGTTCTTGCCGTAGGTTACCGGGAAGCCCAGCCCGGCACGGGCCACCTCGGCGTTCATCAGGCGGTCCGTGGCGTCGTACACCCCGGCAAGGGTCCGGCCGTAGCGGTCTTCGCGTTCGACGTCGTACTCCAACGTCACGGTGCTGCCGGCCGGCAGCGCGTCCTTGAGGAACTCCGTGGCTTCCGGGCCGAGGCACTCCACGTCCTTGTCCGGATCTTTGGTCTCCGGGGTGTCCACATTCAACAGCCGGACGGTGACTTCCTCATTGTCGAGGTCCACCACGAGGGTGTCTCCGTCGATCACCCGGACGACGGTCGCCCCGTCACGCTGCTCGACCTCGGTCTCGGCGGCGGCAGGTTCGGAGCAGGAGGAGGCGGTAAGAACAACGACGGCGGCAGCCGCGATGGCCGCCGCCTTTCTGAAAGGTGCGGAGCGGTACGCTCCACCGGTAGTGCGATACAAGGTGTTTCCCCATCTATTGAAATATCCGGGAGAACTATCGGCATGTTCCGCGGAACGGGTAGGCGCGTCCGGATGCCGCGCAGGCTCCCGCAGCGATCTGGAGTTGGCGCCCATTCATAGTGCAGATAATGCGGCCTGGACGGACCGCAGCCAGCATTATCTGCGCTATGAACGCCGTGCAGGCGGAGATCCCGAACACTAAGTGCGCTGTCGATGGGCATGAACGGGCGCAAACCTGAAAGAATGGCAAATGCCGGCTCGGGGGAGTCACGCTGCGGAACCCGTTGTGGAATGCCCCCTGCCGACGCGCCACCTTCAGTCTCACGCAGGAGCATGCATATGACCCCCGAACCAGCCGCCTCCCCCTTCAGCATCCCCGCGGACTCCCGCGTCACCGTGTACGGTGCGCACGGCCGTGCGGAGGTGGCGGAGTTGGTCCCGGCCGGTGCGTTCCTTGCCGAGGACGACGGCCGGTTCCCCGCCGACGTCGTGATCCTTTTCGTCTCCACTGCCGCGGACCTGGCGCACGAGCTGGCCACCGCCGCCGCATCCGTGGAGTCCGGCGGGGTGCTGTGGGTCTGCTATCCCACCGCCGAGGTAGACGGCAATGCTCCGGACCTGAACCGGGACACCGTCGCGTCCCTCTTTGAGACCAATGACTGGGAGCCGGTGGGCGACGGGACCCTGAACGCGCACTGGTCTGCGGTTCGCGGGCAGCCGACGGGAATCTGACCTCACCGCCGAAACTGGCAAATCTCTCTTGTGTAAGTAGGGATCGAGTGGATAAGTTGTCCGCGCCTACAAATAGTTGACGGGCTGGACCCGGCAACAGGTGCTACAGCGTTGTATCCGCTTGATCCAGCTGCCGCCAGCCGCGGCCGTGACGCCGGTTCCCGGCCGCGCGGCCCCCGTCTTCCGACTGCGGGATCCTTTTCGAAGGCTTCAGCATGAGCACAATGAAGAATGTCTCGGCCGTCTTTTTGGCCGCAGGACTCGCCGCCGGCCTGGCGGCCTGCGCACCGGCAGGATCCGGTGACGGCGGGGACGGGGAAGCATCCTCCTGCAACGTCGGCATCTCCATGCCCACCCGCAGCCTGGAACGCTGGATCAATGACGGCGAGGGTTTGAAGGAAAAACTCGAGGACAAGGGCTGCCAGGTTGACCTGCAGTACGCGGACGACAAGACCGACCAGCAGATCAGCCAGATCCAGAACCAGGTGGCCGGCGGCGCGAAGATCCTCGTGGTCGCGGCCATCGACGGCGAGGTCCTGGGCCCCGCCCTGGAGGATGCCAAGAACCAGGACATCCAGGTGATCGCCTATGACCGCCTTATCAACGGCACCGATGCCGTGGACTACTACGCCACCTTCGACAACTACAAGGTGGGCCAGCTGCAGGGCGAGTTCATTGAAGAGGAGCTGGGCCTGGCCAACGGCGAGGGACCCTACAACCTCGAACCGTTTGCCGGCAGCCCGGATGACAACAATGCCGCGTTCTTCTTCGCCGGCGCCTGGGACGTGCTGCTCCCGTACGTGGAAAGCGGGCAGCTGGTGGTTCCCTCCGGCAAGTCCCCGGCCAGCAACGAGGAGTGGACCTCCATCGGCATCCTCGGCTGGCAGTCCAAGGATGCGCAGGCCGAAATGGACAACAGGCTGCAGTCCTTCTACACGGGGGACAAGAAGGTTGATGTGGTGCTCTCCCCGAATGACAGCCTTGCCCTGGGCATCGAATCCTCCCTGGACGCCGCGGGCTACGAACCCGGCACCGACTGGCCGGTGATCACCGGTCAGGACGCCGACGTCGCCAACGTCCAGGCCATGCAGGGGGACCGGCAGTCGATGACCGTCTGGAAGGACACCCGCGAACTCGGCAGCCAGGTGGAAACCATGGTGGACGCCATCGTGGCCGGTGACGAGGTGGAGGTCAACGACACCGAAACCTACGACAACGGGGTGAAGGTGGTTCCCACCTACATTCTGGAGCCGATGGTGGTCACCAAGGACACGGTCCAGAAGGAGCTGGTGGATTCGGGCTTTATGTCCGCCTCCGACGCCGGCCTCTGACCTGTCGGCCTTTGACACGCGGGGTACGACGACGACGGCGGCCGCCCGCCGCCGTCGTCGACCCCCGTTCTCCACTACTGAAGCGAGTGCGGCATGAGTGACGTCATCCTGAAAATGGACGGCATTGTGAAGGAATTCAGCGGCGTCCGGGCACTGGACGGCGTCTCGATAGACGTGGAACGCGGCGGCGTGCATGCCATCTGCGGCGAAAACGGCGCCGGGAAATCCACCCTGATGAAGGTGCTCAGCGGTGTGTACCCGCACGGCAGCTTCGACGGGACCATCACCCTGGAAGGCACCCCGGTCAGCTACGGATCGATCAACGATTCCGAGCGCGACGGCGTTGTCATCATCCACCAGGAACTGGCATTGAGCCCGTTCCTGTCCATTGCGGAGAACATTTTCCTGGGCAACGAGGTGTCCAGGGGCGGGGTGATCGACTGGAACAAAACCAATCTGGAGGCGGCCCGGCTGCTGCAGCGGGTGGGCCTGGTGGAGAATCCAGCCACCAAGATCGTCGAGCTGGGGGTCGGCAAACAGCAGCTGGTGGAGATTGCCAAGGCGCTGTCCAAGGAGGTGAAAATCCTGATTCTGGACGAACCCACCGCGGCGCTGAACGACGACGACTCCGCGCACCTGCTGGGGCTGATCCGCCAGCTGAATGAAACCGGCATCACCTCGATCATCATTTCGCACAAGCTCAAGGAGATCCGCTCCATTGCGGATACGGTCACGGTGATCCGGGACGGACGGACCATCGACACTTTCGAGGTCCAGGACACCGAGGAAATTGAAACGCGCATCATCCGCGCGATGGTCGGCCGCCCGCTGGACCACCAGTTCCCGCCACGCGAGCCGCAGATCGGTGAGGAGAAATTCCGGGTGGAGGACTGGACCGTGCATCACCCCATCGATCTGGACCGGGTGGTGGTGGACCGCGCGTCCTTCTCGGTGCGGGCGGGGGAAATCATCGGCTTCGCCGGGCTGATGGGGGCCGGCCGGACGGAGCTGGCCATGAGCATTTTCGGCCGGTCCTACGGTTCCGGCATCTCCGGCCGGGTGTACAAGGACGGCGTCGAAATCCGCACCCGGACCGTTGATGAAGCGATCGGGCACGGGATCGCCTACCTCAGTGAGGACCGCAAGCGGTACGGGCTGAACCTGATTGGCAGCGTCACCGTGAATGTCTCCGCTGCGGCGCTGGGCAAGCTGGCACGGCTGGGCATCATCGACCGGAACCGGGAATACCGGGTGGCGGATGAGTACCGCCAACGCATGAACATCCGCACGCCCAGCGTCTCTTCCCTGGTGGAAAACCTCTCCGGCGGCAACCAGCAGAAGGTGGTGCTGAGCAAATGGCTGTACTCCGGTCCCGAGGTGCTGATCCTGGACGAGCCGACCCGGGGCATTGATGTCGGGGCGAAATTCGAAATCTACGGAGTCATCAACGAGCTGGCGGCGCAGGGCAAGGCCGTCATCCTCATATCCAGCGAACTGCCCGAGCTGATCGGGCTGGCGGACCGGATCTACACCATCTCCGAGGGCAGGCTGACGGCTGAAATTCCCCGTGCGGACGCCACCCAGGAGGAACTGATGCGCCATATGACCGCGGACCGGACCCAAGGAGCAGAAACCCCGTGACCACTACTACTCCCGAACAGGCCCGGGCGCCGCTGCCGCAACCGGGCAAGAACGGCAAAAAGCGCCGCCGGGTGGACCTGCGGCAGTACGGCATCCTGGGGGCGCTGGCCGTCATCATCCTGCTGTTCCAGATCCTCACCGGCGGCCGGCTGCTGTATCCGGGCAACGTCAGCAACCTCTTCCAGCAGAACGCCTACGTGGTGATCCTGGCCATCGGCATGGTCATGGTGATCATTGCCGGGCACATCGACCTGTCCGTAGGATCCGTGGTGGCCACGGTCGGCGCCATTGCCGCCCTGTCAATGAACGAGTGGGGCCTGCCCTGGTGGGCCGCCGTCGCCATCTCCCTCGTGGTCGGAGCCCTGATCGGTGCCTGGCAGGGGTTCTGGGTGGCATTTGTGGGGATCCCGGCGTTTATTGTCACGCTGGCCGGGATGCTGGTGTTCCGCGGCACCGCGCTGATCCTGCTCACCGGCGGAACCATCAGCGGACTGCCGCGCCCGTACAGTGCGATCAGCTCCGGCACCCTGCCGTCCACGGGCACACCGGACCTGGTGACGCTGGGCATCGGCGCGCTTGCCTGCGTGGCCCTGGTGGTGCAGCAGCTCAAGGGGCGGGCGGACCTGCGCCGGCTGGACCTGCCCCGGGAGCGGAGCGGCTCCTTCATCTTCAAGATCGCGCTGGCCGTCATCGCCATCATGTACCTCTGCTACCTGCTGGCCTACAGCCGCGGCATGCCGATCATCGTGGTCATCCTCGCGGTCCTGGTGCTCGCTTACTCCTTCCTGCTGAACCGCACGGTGTTTGGCCGGCACATCTACGCCATGGGCGGGAACCTTAACGCCGCGATGATGTCCGGCGTCAAAACCCGGTGGGTGAACTTCCTCGTGTTTGTGAACATGGGCTTCCTGGCCGGACTGGCTGCGGTGGTGAGCACCGCCCGGGCCGGCGGAGCCGTGGCGTCGGCCGGCGGCGGGTTCGAGCTGGACGCGATTGCCGCGGTGTTCATCGGCGGAGCTTCCGTGCAGGGCGGTGTAGGCACTGTGGTGGGGGCCGTGATCGGGGCGCTCGTGATGGGCGTGCTGAATCAGGGCCTGTCCATCCTGTCCGTGGATGCCGCCTGGCAGCAGGTCATCAAGGGCCTGGTGCTGCTGGCTGCGGTCGCCTTCGGGTTCAGTCGGCGGAAGGGTGCCCGTTAGGGCTGAGATTTTTAGCCGGACCGCTACCGCCGGGACTGACGCCGGAGCATACTCGGTGGCATCCGATCCGCCATGCGTAAGGAGAGAATTATGCCCAGCCAGATGAACCCCTACCTCAGCTTTCGGGACAACGCCCGGGAAGCCATGGACTTCTACCAGAGTGTCTTTGGCGGCACGCTGGAACGCTCCACGTTCGGTGAAATGAACATGGCCGATGATCCGGCCGAGGCGAACAAGATCATGCATTCCTCACTGACCACCGACAACGGATTCGTCCTGATGGCCTCGGACACGCCGTCGAGCATGAATCTCGACGAAGGCAGCAGCTATTCCATCTCGCTGAGCGGCGACAACGGCGAAGAACTGCGCCGCTACTGGGACCGCCTGCTCGACGGCGGGCAGATGGACCTGCCGCTGGAAAAGGCCCCCTGGGGCGACCTCTTCGGCATGCTGACGGACAAGTTCGGCACCAGCTGGATGATCAGCATCGAGGGCGAGGACTCCTAAGCGTCCTCGCCCGAGCCGGAGGTCATGCCCTGCCCGGCTGCCCATTCGGCAACCCGGGCGGCGCTTTCCTCCTCGGACAGGTCCTCCACCCGGGACATCACGGACCAGCGGACCCCGAACGGGTCACGGATGCTGGCGAACCGGTCCCCGCTGACGAAGGTCGTCAGTGGTTCACGGATACTGGCCCCGGCTGCTTCCGCCCTGGCCACGGTCTCATCCGCGTTTTCGCAGTACAGGCCCATCGAATAGCAGTCGGCATCGCCGTCCGGGGCGGAGACCAGGCCGTAGTCGGGGTTGGGTTCGCCCAGTTGCAGCCGGCCGGTGCCGAAGTCCAGGTCCGCGTGGACCACGATGCCGCCCATCTCGGTGGCATCGATCAGCCGGGCGCCGAAGACATCCCGGTAGAAGTTGATGGCCTCGCGGGCGTCCGGAACGGCCAGGAACGGGGTCAGCGTGGTGACGCCATGCGGGACGCCGCCGGTGGTGTGCCGGCCGGTCACGCCTGCGGTGCCCTGCGCAGTGGTTGAAGGATTGGTGTTGGGTGAAGTAGTCATGTTTCGACGGTAGGGGTGCAGGCAGGGCTCCGGCTTGAAGATTTGCGACAGTTCGGGAAGCAGGCCGGGAAGGCACTCCGGAAGACAGGCCGGAAGGCAGTCCAGATGCCAGGGCGGGGGAGGCAACGTGGAGGAGCAGTGGCGCGGAACGCTGTATCCCGCCCGGCTGCCCTCCTTCCACCGGCTCCCGGCTCCGGTGGCGCTCGCGGACCGGGTGCGCTGGTTCTGGATCCCGGAATGGCAGCTCGCCCCCGGCCGGGTCAGCCGGCAGGAGGTGCTGCCCTTTCCCGCCCTGAACCTGGTGGTGCAGCCAACCGGGGTTACCCTCTCCGGACCGGCCACCCGGCGGTCCTTCCGTGATCTGGAGGGGCACGGGTGGGCGGTGGGGATGCTGCTCGGTGCCCGCCTTTACCAGCGATCCGGGCAGCCTGCGGAACTCCGAAATCCCCGTGGACATGCCTGACCTCCATGCTGCCGTCGTTTCCGCCATGGCCGGGGAGAGCGGGACGCGCGACGGTGACGGCCGGCGCGAGGACGCGGCGGGTGCGGCGGGGACCTGGCTGGAGCGCAGGGTGCCGGTTCCCGAGGCCGACGGGTTGGTGGCCAACCGGTTGGAGGACCTCATCGCCGCCGATGCGTCGCTGACGCGGGTAGGGCAGGCAGCTGACCGGCTGGGGGTGTCGGTACGGACGCTGCAGCGGCTGGCCCGGCGCCACGTGGGCCTGCCGCCGCTGGCCATGATCCGGCGCTACCGGCTGCAGGAAGCCGCCGAACGCCTGCGCCTGCAACCCGGTCTGCCCGTCGCAGACATTGCCGCCGAGCTGGGCTACGCCGACCATGCCCACCTGACGACGGATTTTCGTACCGTCCTGGGCTTCACGCCCAGCGGTTACCGGCGTTCGGCGGCGGAACCGTAGAAGGACCGGACGCTGAGCTGAACAGCCCGGCCACCTGCGCCAGCTCCGGGGGAGCAGCGGCATTCCAGGCGGCCCAGGTCTGGACCTGAAGGGATTCTCCACCGGCATCCCGGGCAGAGAGGGGTACCCATTTCCAGCCGGGAAAGTTGATGCCGGCCGAGGATTCGGTGGTGAGGGCGGCGTCGGCGTCCGCCAGATCCGCAATCAGCAGGCTGTGGTGGCTGAACTTCCGGAAGACCCAGTGGGTGCGGACCCCCTCCGCCTCCGCGGCGCTGCGCAGCTTCACTTCCTGGATGCGGATTTCCCCCGCTGCGTGGGCCATCACCGTGAGTCCGTCCAGATCGAACAGGCTCAGGACATCCCGGTCATTCAGCGCTGAGGAAGGCCGGACGGCAGCGCCCAGCGGCTGGGTCAGCAGGTGCCGGCGCTGAATGCCCTCGCCGGGTTCCGTGTGCAGCAGGGCCATGTCGATCTGGCCGGCGCGCAGCAGCCGGTGCTGTTCATCGCTGCTGGCTTCGTAGAGGGAAAACCGCACCGCCAGTCCGGCGGACTCCACCCGGCGGACGGCGGCCCGGAACCAGTCGTGCGGAAGGCCGGGAGGAGCGCCCACCCGGATCAGCGAGCTGCCGCTGGCGGCCAGGCGCACCAGCTCGGGGGTGCGGTCCACCTGGGCCAGGATGGTGTCGGCATGGGTCTTGATCACCTGGCCCAGCGGCGTCAGGGTCACCCCGCGGGGATTGCGCTGCAGCAGTGCCCCGCCCAGTTCCTTCTCCAGTTCCGCGAGCTGGCGGCTCAGGGCAGGCTGCGTCATGTGCAGTTCCGCCGCGGCGCCACTGATGCTGCCCGTGGTCGCCGTGCGCACAAAGTACTTCAGGTGCCTGATCTCCATGCCGACACCCTATGCCCAAAAGGCATGGCGTCACGTAGCTTTAGGCATTTGATTTATAGGTGGTCGGAGTGGACGATGGTTCGCAAGTGAACTATGTGACTTAGGTCACCCGTAAGAACCAGCTAAGGAACCACCCTCTATGACCTCCCCATCTCCCAGCGCCACCTTCGACGTCGTTGTGGTGGGCGGCGGCGCGGCAGGCGTGGCCGCCGCGGTCAGCGCCGCCCGGACCGGAGCCAGCGTTTGCCTGATCGAGCAGTACGGTTTCCTCGGCGGAGCCGCCACCAACAGCTCGGTCCTGGCCTACTGCGGCTTCTTCGACCAGACCAAGGAACAGGTGGTCCGCGGCATCGGCCAGGACTTCCTGGATGAACTTGAACGCCAGGAACTGCTGAACGTGGAGACCTCGCCCGCGACCGGCAACACCATCGTGGTCCTGGACCTGGAGACCACCAAGTCGGTCCTGGACAACCTGGTCCGGTCCGCCGGCGTCGAGGTGCTGTTCCACAGCACGCTGGTGGCAGCGGAAACCGATTCCACCGGCATTACGGCCGTCCGGATTGTGCACCGCGGCGGAACCCTGCGCATCACAGCGGCGTCCTTTGTGGACTGCAGCGGAGACGGTGCCCTGCTGCAGGCCGCCGGGGCCGGGTTCCAGCTGGCACCCACGGAACGCCGGCAGGCCAGCACCCTGGTGATGCGGATCGGCGGCGTGGAGGAGGATGCTGACGTCTCCGGCGAGGGCATGGACGCTGCCTTCGCCGCGTACGGCAAGGCCACCGGGGAAACCCTGACCCGCAGCAACGGCACCTGTGTGCGGATGCCCCGCTCCCGGGAACTGATGCTGCTGCTGGCCGACGAGCACGTGGACGTGCTGGACGTCCGCGAACTCTCCCGCGCGGAACTGGAGGGACGGGAACGGGCCCGGCACTATCTCACCGCGCTGAAGACCGGCGCCCGCGGCTGGTCCGGCGCCTACCTGGCCTCCACCGGACCGCAAATCGGCATCCGGGAAGCCCGGCGGATGCAGGGCGTGGAAAGCGTGGCGGCCGAGGATGTCCTGACCGCGCGGCGTCGTCCGGCCGACGGAATAGCCCGCTGCGGCTGGCCGATGGAGGACCACGCGACCCCCGGCGCCACCACCTACAGCTCCATCCGGGACCGCAAGTGGTACGACATTCCCTACGGCGCGGTCACCAGCGCAACCATCCGCAACCTCTGGGGTGCCGGGCGGCTGACCAGCTGCGACAGCCGGGCCTTTGCCTCGCTGCGGGTGATGGGCACCTCCTTCGCCACCGGCCATGCCGCCGGCCTGGCCGCCGCCCTGCACAGCTCCTCCGGAAGCGTGGACGTGGCCAAGCTGCGCGGCATGCTCGAGGACCAGGGAGCACTGCTGTGAACCCGGCGCAGGAGAAGGGACGGCGGATAGCCGTCACCGGCGCCTCCGGCAGCCTGGCCCGGGACATCATTCCGCAGCTGGCCGACGCCGGCTACACCATGGTGTGCGTGGACCGGACACCTCCGGTCGAGTCCTTCGGCCAGGAATGGGTCATCACCGAGGTCTCCGACACGGATGCACTCACCGCCGCCTTCCGGGGCTGCGACGCCGTCATCCACTTGGCCGGGATCCCGCTGGAAGCCGACTGGGACCGCATCCTCTCCGCCAATATCGACGGCACCCACTCCGTCCTGGACGCCGCGCACCGGGCCGGGGTGACGCGGGCGGTGCTGGCCAGTTCCATCCACGCCACCGGATTCACTGCCGTGCCCCGTCCCGGGGAGCAGGTTCCGGATGACACCGCGGTGCGGCCCAACACTTTATACGGCGTCTCAAAGGCGGCGGTTGAGGCCCTTGGCAGTTACTATTCGGATCGATACGGCATGGATGTTATCTGCCTTCGCATCGCCTCCCGGTTCGACCGCCCCCGCGATGTCCGAATGCTGAGCACCTGGCTCTCGCCCGACGACGCCGCACGGTTGTTCCGCGCGGCCCTCACCGACTCCGGGCACGGCTTCCGTATTGTCTGGGGGGTGTCCGCGAACACCAGAAGCTACCTCTCCCCGGATGCCGGCAGGGCAATCGGCTATGTCCCACAGGACGACGCCGAGAGCTACGCCAAGGACCTGATCGGCCCGGCCGCGCCCAGCGCCGCCGCGGAAACCGACTGGGACAGACAATTCATCGGCGGCGTTTTCTGCTCACCCCGGCCTCCGCGCCATACCGATATGCACCCCTCCAAATGACCAGGAATCAGAACATGACACCAGCCCCACCCGCGGTGAATTACGCGTTCGAGGTCGACGCGGTCCACAAAGTCTTCTCCGGATCGCAGAACGTGTATGCCCTCGAAGACATCAACCTCAAGCTGAAGGAGGGCTCCTTCACCTGCATCGTCGGACCCTCCGGCTGCGGCAAGTCCACCCTGCTGCGGATCCTGGGCGAACTCGAAACCGCCACTGCCGGCACGGTTACCCGCAACGTCACCGCAGACAAGGTGCCCGCCTCCGCCTTCGTGTTCCAGGAACACGGTGTGTTCCCCTGGTTCACCGTGCTGCAGAACGTGGCCTTCGGCGAGCACATGGCCGGTGTGGGCAAACGTGAGCGGCTCGAACACGCCCGGCACTGGATTGCCGAAGCGGGCCTGTCCGGCTTCGAGGACAGCTACCCGCACCAGCTCTCCGGCGGCATGCGGCAGCGCATCGCCATTGCCCGGGCCTTCGCCACCGGCTCCCCGGCCCTGCTGATGGACGAGCCGCTGGGCGCCCTGGACGCACAGACCCGCATGCTGATGCAGGAACAGCTGGTCCGGCTCTGGGAACTCGAGCGCAAGACGGTGGTCCTGGTAACCCACTCCATTGAGGAGGCGCTGCTGCTCGGGGACCAGATTGTGATGATGTCCGCCCGCCCGGGCCGCATCAAGGAAATCATCGACGTGCCCTTCGGCCGTCCCCGCAGCATGGAAATCGAAGGCACCAGCGAGTTCGGCTCCATGAAGCAGGGGATCTGGGATTCCCTCCGCGACGAGGTACAAGCATCTTTGAGGTTCTCCTAATGACTAACACCACTGCCGACCGCACTGCCGCGAAGGCCAACCAGCCCGAGCTGGACGCCGCCATCCGCCGCGAATACCGCCAGACCGTCCGGCTGCGCTACCGCGACGTCCTGCTCTCCACCCTCACGCCGGTCCTGCTCCTGGCCCTCTGGGAAGTTGCCGCCCGGACCGGTGCCCTGGACGCCCGGCTGTTCACCCCGCCAAGCCTGATCGCCCAGCAGGCGTGGAACATGCTGCTCAGCGGGGAACTGTGGACCCATACCTCAGCCACCATTGCCCGGCTGATGGCCGGCTTCCTGCTCGGCGCCGTCGCCGGGATCCTGGCCGGGCTGCTGATGGGTGTCTGGCGGCCGCTGCGCGCAGCACTCGGGCCCACCTTCACGGCCCTGTACGCACTGCCGAAAATCGCCATTGTCCCGCTGCTGCTGCTGATCTTCGGGCTGACCGAAACCCCCAAGGTCCTCTCCGTGGCCATCTCCGTGTTCTTCGTGATGCAGATCAACACCCTGGCCGGCATTGTCCAGATTGACAGCCGCGTGCTGGAAGCGGCCCGGGCGTACAAGGCCAGCGGGTTGAAACTCTTCCGCTACGTGCTGCTGCCCGGCGCCACCCCGGCCATCATGACCGGCCTGCGGGTTGCCGCGGGCATGTCGGTGATCGTGATTACCGCCGTCGAATTTGTCGCATCCAACAACGGCCTCGGCTACCTGATCTGGAACTCCTGGCAGCTGTTCCAGCCCAGCAAAATGTACGTCGGCCTGATTGTGGTGTCCCTGGTGGGCGCCGGCGTCACCGCCCTCATCATCCTTCTCGAACGGGCTGCCCTGCCCTGGAAATACAAATCCGGATCCAAGAAGAAGGATCGAAAATGAAAAAACACCTGAAGGTCCTGGCAGCAACGGTGCTGGCCGGACTTGCCCTCTCCGCCTGCGGGGGAGACACCACTGCCTCCTCCGAGGGCGACTCGCAGGAAAACGCCACCGTGAAGGTCGGCATTGTGCAGCTGCCCATCTTCGCCCCTATCTACGTGGCTGACGCGAAGGGTTACTTCGACGAAGCCGGCCTGGACGTACAGCTGGAAACCGTGAAGTCCGGCCAGGACGCGGTGCCGCTGGCCTCCAGCGGCAAGCTCGACGTCGTCGCCGCCGGGTTCTCCGCCGGTATGTTCAGCGCCATCGAAACCGGTTTGGACATCAAGGTGGTCGCGTCCATGGGTGTCAGCGACGGCGACACCGAGAAGAGCCCCACGGACCTGGTGGTTTCCAAGGCCAAGGTCGATTCCGGTGAGATCACCGACATCGCCGGGCTGAAGGGCAAAAAGATCGGCGCCGCAGGCGGAGCCGGCGGTACCGGCGCCTTCCTGCTGAGCCTGGCGCTCGAAGAAGCAGGCCTGAGCATCAACGACGTGGAGATTGTGAACCTGGGCAACCCGGACATGCCGACGGCGCTGGCCAACGGCAGCCTGGACGCCGGCCTGATCTCCGCACCGTTCTCCACCATGGCCATCGAGGACGGCACCGGTGTGTCCATGGCCGTCCCGCCGGAAGGCACCTCCGGCACCGGCATGCTCTACGGCGGCCAGTTCGCCGGCAGCGAGAACGCGCAGAAGTTCTTCGACGCCGTGGCCCGTGCCGCACAGGACCTGCAGGGCGAGGAACGCTACTCGGAGGAGAACCTGAAGATCATCGGCGAGGCCACCGGCCAGAGCGTGGAGGAACTCAAGTCGGTTCCGCTCTACACCTGGCTGCCGAATATCGAACCGCTCCCGGAACAGCTCAAGGGCATGGAAGCGGTCTGGATGGAATCCGGTGCCATTGAGTACAAGGAAGCCATTGACCAGGATTCCTACATTGACGCCTCGTTCTCGGAGAAGACGCCGTAGGTTCGGTTTGAGAACAGCAGCGGCACCCCGGGACACCGGGGTGCCGCTATTTGTTTAACCCGGGCGCCGGGAGCTAGGTCCGCAGCAGGTACACCGCGAGGAGGGCGGCCGCCGTCGTCAGGGCGAGCCGGAGCAGGAAGTAGGCCTGCGGATAGCCGCGGGCCAGGCGCAGCCACACCCCGGGCTGGCCGGCAGGCCAGGACCGGGATTCGCAGCGGATCACGGTCAGCGTGAAAATGACGGCTCCGCCCACACCGCACAGAGTGGTCAGGGCGCCCACCAGGTCCGCGTTGGCGCTCAGCCCGCCCGCCAACAGCACACCCACCGCCAGACCCAGCGAGCTGCCGCGGCCCACGAAATCCAGGTAGCGTGCCATGCCGGGCAGGAAGGCGTCCCGGAAGCGGCGCGGAACATCTCCGCGCAGCAGGCGCAGTCCGGCGGCCCGGTGCAGCTTCTCAGTTGCGGCGAGCTCCGCGGGTGTGCACGCGGCGGCAACGGCACCGGCCAGCCCGGTGAGCTCGTCCCGGGTGGACGGCGGCAGACCCGGTGCCAGCGAGGGCCGGTCCAGCAGCTGCAGCAGTGCTTCCTGGGAGGCGGCACGTTCGGCATCCGAGGGGAGAGCCTGCAGGGAACGGCGCAGGCGGCGGAGGTAGCCTGCGTCCTGCCGGTTGGCAGCGAATTCCACATCCGGGTCCCGCAGCCGGTCTTCCACCAGCTGCAGGTAGCGGTCCTTGAACTCGGGCAGCCCGGCGTAGTCCCAGCAGGCCCTGGCCAGGATCCAAATCCCGAAACCGGCGGTTACCAGTGCTGCCGCCTGCAGCACGGTCCAAAAACCTATTCCCAGCACGTTCCCCGGCCCCCGTCCCACCTGGCCAGCAGCGGTTACCGGCCGGAAGAAATCCTTTCACAGGGGTTGAAGTGTTACGCGGCTGTTTACCGGGACACCGTAGCGGTCATTCCCGGGACCCGGCGGGAACGCGCCCGAGGGTTTCCCGGGCCGAGCGGATGACGGCGGCGTCGATCATCCGGCCCTCGCCGTCCACGAGCACGCCTCCGCCCTGCCCGTCGAAGCGGTCCACCAGTTCACGCGCAGCGGCAAGCGCGGCCGCATCCGGAGTGAAGGTCCTGTGGATCAGCTCCACCTGGGAGGGATGGATGGCGGTGCGGGAGCGGAAACCCAGATCATGCAGGTGACGGCCGGTACGCTCAAAAAGCTCCGTGTCCCGGATGGCCGTGGAGGTCGGTGCCACCGGTGCGCTCAGTCCGGCCGCCGCGCAGGCCACCACCAGGCGGGTACGGAGTGAATCAAGGGCCGCCTCGGTGCCCGCGGTGCGGGCCATCCGCAGATCAGCGAGCAGATCCACCTCGCCCAATGCCAACGTGACGAGCCGGCGGGACCGGACAATATCGTCCAGGCCGGCCAAGGCATCGGCATCCTCGATCAGCCCGATGATGCCGATGCTGCCCGCCGGCAGTCCCCGCTCGATTTCCAATTCGGCAAGCACTCCGGCCGCCCCTTCCAGGACCGCCTTGCTGCACTTGGCCAGAAACACCCCGTCCAGGGCGGGGCCCGTCACGGCGTGCAGATCGGTGTCGAAACTGTCCGGATTCAGGCGCACCCACTGCTGCTGACGCGGTTCCCGGCGGGGCGGTGTTCCGCCCGCGTTCGCAGCGGTTCCGGCGCCTGCGGAAAGCCAGCGGCCGACGGCGGCGCGGGCCTCGGCCTTCCGGTCCAGGGGGACGGCGTCCTCCAGATCGAGGATCAGCGCGTCCGCGGCACCGGCGGCCGCCTTGGCAAACAGCTCCGGCTTGTTGCCCGGAACGTAAAGGAAGGAGCGCGGCAGAACCGCCGGATCGGGGGACATGGGATTCCTATCTGGCCAGCAGCCGCGTGATTTCACGTGCGGCTGCGGTTACTTTGGCGGCATGCCCGGCGGTGTCCGCGGAGGTGAATCTGAAAATCGGGCCGCAGGAGCTGATGGCACCGAGCACATTGCCGGTCTTGTCGAAAAACGGTGCCGCAATGGACGCCGCACCGATGTTGCGTTCGTTATAGGAGGTTGCGTAGCCGTCCCGGCGGACCGTTTCCAACAGCTGCCGGTACTCCGTCTCGTTAAAATCCGGTTTGGACTGGGCCAGCGCAGAAACAGCTTCCTCCACATAGGACTCGGGCAGGAAGGCGATCATCGCCCGGCTGGAGGCGCCGGAATGCAGCGGATGCCGGGCACCGATGTCCACCACCATCTTGATTTCCTGCGGACTCTCGAACTGATCCACATAGAGCCGGGAATGGTTCATGAGCACCGAGAGGGTAGTGGTTTCCCGGGTGTCGTCGCGCAGTTGGCGCAATACCGGAGCCGCGATGCTGCGGAAGTCCAGCTGGCCCCAGGCCTTGTTGCCCATGCCGATGGCCGCCGGGCCCAGGACATAGCTGCCCGAGGCATCCACGGTGGAAAGCAGCCCGCGGGAACCCAGGGACTGCAGGATCCGGTGCACCACTGCCTTGCTCAGTTTCAGGCTGCGGGCTATTTCGGAAACCCCGAGTGCGCCGTCAGCCCGGCTGAACAGCAGCAGGACGTCGGCCACCCTGTCCGCTGCTTCGGTTCCCCCGGCTGTGGGTTGTAGATCTGTCGTCGGCGCCATGTTGAGTCCTTTCCGGAACGTAACTCTATCCTAGCGTTCCGGTCAGCGGAATGATTCCGGCACGTAAACTCTGGATTAACGGCTAGTAATCCAAGTCACACTCGTGCACAATGAGTCGAAAGCCTTGCTGCTCCCCCCATTCGCAGTCCGCTGAACGGAACGTAGTTCACTGTTTCTGTTCCGCTCAGCGGATCGACGTCAGGCATATGAAGGGAAATACCGTCATGAAAAGAAATGCCCTATCCGCAGCGGTGCTGGCCGCCAGCCTTGTTGGCCTCTCAGCATGTTCGTCCGAATCGGCTGATTCCGGCTCGGACTCCGTGGAGACCGTGACCATCGGCTCCGTCCACCCGCTGAGCGGAAGCCTCGCCGGCGTCGGCGGGCTGATGAACGACGGCGCCAAGATGGCGGTGGAGGACATCAACGCCGCCGGCGGCATCGAGTCCCTCGGCGGCGCCCAGCTGGAACTGATGGACGGTGACAGCCAGGGTGAGGCACAGGTAGGCCAGAGCGAGGCGCAGCGGCTGATCAGTGAAGGCGCCGTCGCCTTGGTGGGGACTTACCAGTCCGATGTGACGCAGAACGTTGCCTCCGTGGCGGAACGCTCCAAGGTCCCCCTCGTCATTGACGTTGCCGTGGATGACAAGATCCTGGAGCAGGGCTACAAAAACACGTTCCGCATCCAGCCCGATGCCAGCAGCATGGGCCAGGCCGGGGCGCAGGCATTGGTGGCCATGGGCGAGGAGACCGGTGAGCCCATCGACTCGGCAGCCTACATCCACATTGAGGGCGCCTTCGGCGACTCCGTCTTCGCCGCGTTCAAGGAGGAAGCGGAGAAGCAGGGAATCACCATCACCAAGGAAGTCACCTACTCCGGCAGCAACTTCTCCGATGCCACCACCCAGGTCAGCGAAGCCCTGGCCGGTAATCCGGACGTCATTGCCGTCACCGGCTACTACCCGGACAACCTGCTGGTGGCCAAGGCCCTGGGCTCGATGGCTAACGACACCAAGGCCGTCTTCGGCATCGCCAGCGGTGCCTTCGATGACACGTCCTTCCCGGCCGCGGCGGGCGACGCCGGCACCGAAGTGCTCAGCGCGAACTACCACTACAGCGCCACCAGCGACCGGGCCGCGGACATCCGCGAGCGCTTCGAGGAGAAGTACGGCAAGCCCATGGAAACCGCGTCCATGCTCTCCTATCAGGCCGTGGAAGTCATTGCCGAAGGCCTGGAGCAGAGCGGGTCCGATGACCCGGAGGAACTGCGCGACGCGATTGCCGGACTCAGCCTGGAGGACCCGCTGCTGGCCTTCGACGGTCCCATTGAATTCGGTGAGAACGGCCAGAACGAGAACGCGACGGTCATTGTGATGCAGGTCCTGGACGGCAAGGTGGAGCAGGTCTTCCCGCAGGAATTCGCCACCGCGGAGCTGGTCTTCCCGACCGGCTCGGGTAACTAAAGCAGGGAATCCATGGCTATTACAGAAACTCCGGCGGCTCCGGCCGCCGACAAACGCAATCCGCTGACCGCCGGGGGGACCCGTATCACCCTGACCATCGGTGGCATCGCGGCGGTTGGCCTGGCCCTGGTGTACCTGGTGGGGGACCGGGATCCCTCCCTGGTCACCCAGTATCTGGTCTCGGGCCTGCTGCTGGGCGGGGTATATGCGCTGGTCTCGCTGGGCCTGACCCTGATCTTCGGTGTCCTGGGCATCGTCAACTTTGCCCAGGGCGCCATGCTGACCCTGTCGATGTACCTGGTCTACGTCCTGCAGGGCAGCCTCGGACTGAACCTGTACGTGGCGGTGGTGCTGACCATTCCGCTGCTGTTCGGCTTCGGCTGGCTGGTGCAGTCCTTGCTGCTGAACCGGCTCACCGAGGATGCCAGCCATGACCGGCCGCTGCTGGTCACCCTGGGCCTGTCCCTGCTGATCGTGAACGTGCTGCTGATGATCTTCGGCGGCCGGCCCAAGAGCGTGGACGCCCCGATCAGCGGCAGTATCGAGATCCTCGGGGCGCTGGCGGACATCCAGCGGATCATCGCCTTCGCCGGAGCGGTGCTGGTAGCTGCAGCCCTGACCTTGGTGCTCCGCAGGACCTCCATGGGCCTGGCCATCCGTGCGGTGGCTGCCAACGGCACCGGTGCCTCGCTGGTGGGCGTGAACGTCCGCAGGGTTTATGCCCTGACCTTCGGACTCGGCGCAGCCTCCGTGGCCGTGGCCGGCGGTCTGATCACCCCGTTCACCACGCTGGTGCCCTCGGCCGGAGAACAGTTCACCACCCTCGCCTTCGTGATTGTGGTCCTCGGCGGGCTGGGGAGCATCCCCGGCGCCCTGGTGGGCGGCCTGTTCATCGGCGTGCTGCAGACCGTCGGGTCCCTGTACCTGCCCGGCAGCGGCTCCCTGATCCTGGTCTTCGGGATCTTCGTCCTTATTCTCTTTCTGCGTCCCCAGGGACTGTTCGGAGCAAAACAATGACGGCCACCGACGCCCCGGCCGCCCCGCAGGCACCCAAACTGCGCCCGGCCAACGGAGCCAAACGCCAGTACACCTTCCTGCTGATTGTCCTCGCAGCACTGTTCTTTGTGCCCTACATCCTGCCCGACTCCGCGCAGCCGGTAGCGGTGCGGACCCTGATCTTCGCCATCATGGCGGTGGGCTGGAACCTGATGAGCGGCTTCGGCGGCATGTTCAGCTTCGGCCACGCCGTGTTCTTCGGCGTCGGGGCGTACACGGACGCGTACCTGCTCACCTCGTTCGGCGTCTCCCCATGGCTGTCCATGATCATCGGCGCGGTCCTCGCCGCCGGCGTCGGCCTCACCATCGCCTACTTCTGCCTGCGCTATAAACTGGCCGGCTCCTACTTTGCCCTGGCCACGTTCGCCTTTGCGCAGATGTTTTATCTGCTCAGCCAGAACCTGGGCTTCCTGAATAAGACCGACGGCATCAATGTTCCGCTGCTGCCGGAGGAATCCTGGGCGATGCTGCAGTTTGACCAGGACTCCAAGTTCTACTTCTGGATTCCGCTGGCCATCCTGGGCCTGGCCATGGCCGTGACCATTTACTTTGCCCACTCCCGGGCCGGGCAGTTTGCCCAGGCCATCCGCGACGACGCGACGGCGGCGGAATCGCTGGGCATCAAGGTGATGAAATACCGGCTGATCACGGTGGCCATGAGCTGCGCCATCACCGCCGTGGCCGGTGCCTACTACAGCCAGTACTACCTCTTCGTCGGCCCGGACCAGGCCTTCGGCATCCACGTTTCCACCGACGCCATCATCCCCGCGGTGATTGGCGGCGTCGGAACCATTTGGGGGCCGCTGATCGGTGCCGCCGTCGTCGGCCCGCTCTCCGAAGTGATCGCCCACCTGCTGCGCAACCCGCCGGAGTTCCTGGAGTTCCTGCAGGGCACCAGCGGCTTGGACGTCGCCGTGTACGCGGCCCTGCTGATCGTAATTGTCATCTTCCTGCCCAAGGGCATCTACGGAACCATCCGCGAAAGGATGCGCAAATGAGCCTGCTGACCCTGGACGGCGTCTCCAAATCCTTCGGCGGCCTCAAAGCACTGGGGGAGACCACGCTGGAGATCCCCGAACACGAATTCTTCGGGATCATCGGCCCCAACGGCGCGGGGAAGACCACCCTGTTCTCGGTCCTCGCCGGCCAGCTGGCCCCGACCTCCGGACAGATGATGTTCGACGGCGTGGACATCACCGGCTGGTCCGCGGACAAAACCGCGGCGCAGGGCCTGGTCCGGACGTTCCAGCTGATGCGTCCGTTCGAAAGCATGACCGTGCTGGAAAACGTCACCATCGCCTCGCACAACAAGTTCCGTTCCCCGCACAAGGCACGCGAGCACGCGGCCGCGGTGGTGGAGCGGGTGGGCCTGGACTCCTATATGTACGCGATGTCCGGCACCCTGCCCACGGCCGGCCTGAAACGGCTGGAGCTGGCACGGGCGCTGGCCCTGGAACCGCGCATGATCCTGCTTGACGAGGTGCTCGCCGGACTGGTGCCCACCGAACGCGCACCGATCATCGATCTGCTGCGCAGCATCCACGCCGAGGGCGTCACCGTGATGTTTGTTGAACACATCATGGCCGCCGTGATGGCACTGTCCGAACGCCTGCTGGTGATGCATGAGGGCAAGGAACTGGCCCTGGGCCTGCCCGAGGAAGTCATCGCCAACCAGCTGGTCATCGACGCCTACCTCGGAGAGGACTACTCATGATCCTGGAACTGGATGCCGTTTCCGCCGGCTACCGGCGGCTGGAAATCCTGCACGATCTGACACTAGGGGTGGAGGAAGGCGAAATCGTCTCCGTCATCGGCGCCAACGGCGCCGGGAAAACCACCACGCTGCGGGCCGTGGCCGGGCTGATCTCCACCTCCAAGGGCAGCATCAAATTCAAGGGCGAACCCGTGCACAACACCCGCCCAGACAAGCTGGTCCGCTCCGGGCTGGTGCATGTGTCCCAGGACCGGGCGCTGTTCGGCAACCTGCAGGTGCTCGAAAACCTGACCATGGGTGCCTACACCCAGCCCCGGAACACCATCGCCGCCTCTCTGGAACAGGTCTTTGAACTGTTTCCCATCCTCAAGGAACGCCGCACCCAGCGGGCGGACACCATGTCCGGCGGGCAGCAGCAGATGCTGGCCATTGGCCGGGCCCTGATGGCCCGGCCGGCCTGCCTGACCTTGGACGAACCGTCCATCGGCCTGGCGCCCAACCTGGTGGCCCAGGTGCTGGACGCCATCACCCGGATCCGGGACACCGGCGTCACCGTGCTGATCGTGGAACAGAACGCCTCCCAGGCCCTGGCCATCTCGGACCGGGCCTACGTGATGGAAAGCGGCGCCATTGTCCTGGAGGGCACCGGCAGCGAACTGGCCGACAGTGCCGAGGTGCGCAAGGCCTACCTGGGCATGTAACCGGTCCGCACGCCCCCGTTGCACATCCGGCAAGTGAAAGGAACCCCATGCAGATCCTCGCAGTGACCCCCATCGCTGTCCCCCCGGAGGAACTGAGGCGCCGGCAGGCACGCTACACCCGGCTGGCCCCGCCCGGGCTCACCGTCCGCCTGCACAATCTGGGCACCGGCTCCTCGGTGCCGCGGGCTCTGGAGACCGACGACGACGTCACCGCCTCCGAGGCGGCGGTCACCGAATGGTTCGCCGCGGCGGACCCCGAAGGTGTGGATGCCTTCCTTCCCGACTGCGTGCTGGATCCCGGCGTGGGACCGGACGCCCGCGAGCAGCTCCGCCCAATGCTGGGCCTGACCCGGCTTGGCACCGGATTCCTGGGCGGAACCGGCGCCACCCTCGGCGCGGTGGCCCGGAACGAGGCCATTGCCCGCGAACTCGACCGCAAGATCGCCTCCTACGGGCTGGGCCTGCACGAACCCGTGTCCGTGCTGGGACTGACGCTGGCGGACATTGCCGACGACGCCGGTTGGAGCCGCGCCGTGGACACCGCACTGACCCGCCTCTCCAGCGATTACGTGCTCAACGCCTGCTCCGCAGTGAACCTGGCTCGGCGGGAGGCGGGCGGTCCGGTACTGGTTGATCCCACCGCGCTGGCCCTGCAGCTGGCTGGCCTCCTCGCCGGTATGGGAAGCGGTGCCGGAACGAGTAGTGGAGAGACTGCCCGAAAGAGTGCGGAAACCGGGCCGGGCACGGACCGCCCGGGACAGGTGCCGGCATGAGCCTGACCGCCCGGCCGGACCAGCCCGGAACCTCCGCCGCCGTCGTGGGGGCCATTGATGAACTGGCCCGCTTCGCCGCGGACCTGGACTATGCCGCCCTGCCGGAACCGGTCCGGGAACGCCTGGCCCTGATGCTCACCGATCTGTGGGGCGTGACCGCAGCCGGCGGACGAACCCCGGAGCAGCAGGCGCTGTGCACCGCATGGCAGGCCGGACCCGGGGATAGTCCGGTGCTCGGCGCCGGGTTCAGCTCCACACCGGAAACCGCGGCGTTCCTGAATGCCGTGGCCGCGTGCCAACTGGAACTGGACGAGGGCAACAAACACGCCCAGGGCCACCCCGCCGTGCACGTGGTCTTCGCTGCGATGGCCGCCGTCCAAGGAGAAACCCGGCCCGTCACCGGCACCGAGTTCCTCACCGCAGTGGCCGCCGGCTATGAAGTAGCCGCCCGGTTCGGCCGCGCCCTGACGCGCCATCCGGGCTGGCACACGCACGGCCACTGGGGCGCCACGGGCGCCGCCTGCGCTGCCGCCCTGATCCGCCGGCTACCCGCCGGGAAAATTGCGGCGGCCATCGATGCCGCTGCCGGGCTGGTGCACGCAGCCGCCTGGGACATGGTGCTGGGCGGGCAGTACACCCGAAACCTCTGGGCCGCCGGCGCCAACCTGGCCGGGCTGAACGCCGCCCGTCTGGCCGCCGCCGGGCTGGCGGGCAACGACGGCGCGGCCGCCATGGGCCTGGGCACGCTGGCGGGCACCCTGGACCCGGACCGGCTGGTCGAAGGCCTCGGCCGGGACTGGCTGCTCACGCAGGGCTACGCGAAACTGCATTCCTCCTGTTCCTACACCCACGGAGCGGTGGACCTGGCCCTGGAGCTGCGGCCCGAACACGTTGAGCCGGAGGAGATTGCCGCCGTGCAGGTCCATACCCACTCCCTGGCCGCCCCGTTGTTCCCCGGCGGCGGCACGGGGGCGCCCCGCAACCGGCTCGCGGCGATGTTCGACTTCCCCTTTGTAGTGGCCAACGCGCTGACGGCGGGGGAAATCTCCCCGGCCAGCATGGCCCCGGACGCCCCGGGGTTCGACGCCGCTGGGCGTCTGGCAGCCCGGGTCAGCGTGGCCGCGGATCCGGGCTATGACCGGCTGCTGCCGGCCCAGCGGCGCACCCGGATGGAGATCCGGTTCACCGACGGCCGCGTAACCGCCGCGGAGTCACCCAACCCGCGCGGCGACGTCGACCATTTCCCGCTGGACCGCACCGGCGTCGGCACCAAACTGGCCGCCCTGATCGGCACAGGCCCCGCCGCCCGGCTGGACACGGCAGTCCGCGGCCTGCCGGACACGGCCGACGCCAAGGCCATGCTGAACACGCTGGAAACCCTGATGACCTCCCCGGAAGGAGATGCCCAATGAGCGAAGACGAGTTCGCCGGACCCGATCTGGTGGTTGCCGGTGCAGGCGGAGGGCTGATCGCTGCTCTGCGCGCCGCCCAGCTGGGACAGTCCGTCCTGGTGGTGGAAGCCAATGAGCACTTCCGCCGCGGCAATAACACCGCCATGTCCACCGCCATGATTCCCGGGGCCGGTTCCCGCTTCCAAGCCGATGCCGGCGTACAGGACTCCCCGGAAGCCTTCGTCGCCGACATCATGGCCAAAACCAAGAACACCGCCGATCCGGTGCTCGCCGAGGCGCTCGCCGGTGTCAGCGCCCGGCTGGTGGAGTGGATGGCCGATGACCTTTCCCTGCCGCTCACCCTGGTCACCGACTTCCAATACCCCGGGCACAGCTTCCACCGCTGCCACACTGTTCCCGGCCGGATCGGCACCGCGCTGCTGGACCTGATCCTGGCACGGGTCGAGGCCGAACCGCTGATCGATGTCTACGCCCCTGCCCGGCTGGTGGACGTGCTGATGGAGGACGGTGCGGTGGCCGGCGTGGTGGTTGACACCCCGGCCGGTCCCGAGGAAATCCCGGCCCGCGCCGTGCTGCTGGCCACCAACGGTTTCGGCAACAATCCCGAGCTCGTCGCACAGCACCTGCCCGAGATTGCCGGCGCCCAGTACTACGGCAGCGAGGAATCCCGGGGAGATGCCCTGCGGATCGGTGCCGGCCTGGGGGCGGACAGCGCCTATCTGGACGCCTACCAGGGCCACGCCGCGCTGGCCATGCCCTCGGCCACCCTGGCCGGCTGGGCCACGGTGATGCACGGAGGGTTCCTGGTCAACCGGGCAGGAGAGCGGTTCGGCAACGAGACCGTGGGCTACTCCGAATACGCGGTGGAATCCCTGCAACACGCTGACGGGCAGGCCTGGATTGTGCTGGACGAGCGGATCCACGACGCCTGCGGCAGTTTCCAGGACTTCCGCAACACGGTGGAATCCGGCGGCCTGAAATGGGCGGCGGACGTGGACGGGCTGGCCGCCGCCACCGGAATCGACGCCGACGGGTTGCGGGAAACGCTGGCGCAGACCCGGCGGATTGCCGCCGGGGACGCCGAGGACAGTTTCGGCCGCACCGCCTGGGAAGCCCCGCTGGCCGGCCGGCTCGGTGCCATTGCCGTCCAGCCAGCCCTGTTCCACACCCAGGGCGGGCTGCGCGTGGACGCCAATGCCCGGGTGCTGCGTACCGACGGTGACCCCATTCCGGGACTCTATGCCTCCGGCGGCGCGGCCAACGGCATCTCCGGCCACGGGGCCGGCGGCTACCTGGCCGGCAACGGGCTGCTCCCCGCGCTCGGGCTGGCCCTGCTGGCCGCCGAGCACGCCGGCGCAGGCGGGGCTCCGGAAGCCTCGGCGCAGCCGGCCCTTGAAGCCTCGGCGCAGCCGGCCCTTGAAGCCTCGGCGCAGCCGGCCCCGGCAGCAGCAGCTCCGGTGGCCCCGGACCTGCCCGCCCCCGGCACGCCTGCCTGACCGGACAGGTTTCCCGCAGACACAGTCCAGCCCGGCCCCCGGCAGCACGGCCGGCGCATCCGCACCATCGAGAACGGAACGAGATCCACGTGAGCGAGAAAGCACCACCCCCGACGCCATCTCCGGACGGCAACGCCCGAAACAGTGACACAGCGGTTACCGGACCCCTGGCCGGCCTGCGGGTCCTGGACGCCTCTACCATCCTCGCCGGACCGCTGTGCTGCCAGCTGCTGGGGGACTTCGGCGCCGAAGTCATCAAGATTGAACACCCCCAGCACGGGGACAGCATGCGCGGCCACGGGGAAAGCAAAAACGGCATCCCGCTTTGGTGGAAGGAAGTCTCCCGCAACAAGCGCACCCTCGGCCTGAGCCTGAGCAGCCCCGAGGGCGCCGACGTCTTCCGGCGCCTGGCCGCGACCGCCGACGTCGTGGTGGAGAACTTCCGCCCCGGCACCCTGGAGCGCTGGGGGCTGGGCCCGGACGTGCTGGCGGAACTAAACCCCGGCCTGGTGCTGGTCCGGCTCACCGGCTTCGGCCAGACCGGGCCGTACTCATCCCGTGCCGGATTCGGCACCCTCGCGGAGGCGATGAGCGGCTTCGCGCACCTCACCGGGCCCGCGGACGGCCCGCCCACCCTGCCGGCCTTCGGCCTGGCGGACAGCATCTGCGGCATCGCCGCGTCCTCCGCCGTGCTGATGGCGCTGCGCCACCGGGACGCCACCGGCGAAGGGCAGACCGTGGACCTGAGCATCCTGGAACCGATCATGACCGCCGTCGGGCCCAGCCCTACCGTCTACCAGCAGCTTGGCGTGATCGGACAGCGGCACGGCAACCAGTCCACCAACAACGCCCCGCGCAACACCTACCTCACCAAGGACGGCAAATGGGTGGCGGTCTCCACCAGCGCCCAGCGCATTGCCGAACGGGTGATGGAACTGGTGGGCCATCCCGAAGTCATCACCGAACCGTGGTTCGCCGCCGGCAGCACCAGGGTGGAGCATGCCGAGGAGCTGGACGGCTATGTGGGCAGCTGGATCGCCGACCGCAGCCGCGAAGACGTGGTGGCTGCGTTCTCCGATGCCGGAGCCGCCGTCGCCGCCGTCTATGACGCCCGGGACGTGGTGGAGGATCCGCACATTCGGGAAACCCGGATGCTGCTGGAGGTTGAGGACCCGGATCTGGGACCGGTGCTGCAGCACAACGTGATGTTCCGGCTGAGCAAGAGCCCGGGGCAGATCCGCTTCACCGGCCGCAGCCTCGGTGCGGACACCGCAGACATCTTGCACGAAATCGGTTATTCGGACTCAGAAGTCACCAGTCTCAGGGAAAGCGACGTCATCAAATGAGCGATGCACTGCTGGAAGCAGTCACCAACGGCATCACCTACGTGGATCTGGGCCGGCAGCTGACCGTGGGCATGCCGCAGTCGCCCAACCATCCCCAGTTCTGGCACACTCTGCCGCGCCGGCACGGGGACATGGTCCGGGCCGACGGCGGCAGCGCCGCGAATGACATGATCACCACCGGCACGCATGTGGGCACCCACATCGACGCACTGGCGCACGTCAGCCAGGACGGCAAGCTGTACGGCGGCGCGGACGCCGGCCAGTCCTGCCTGGGCGGCAAATACGTGGAACACGGAGTGCACACCATCGACCCCATGGTCCGCCGCGGGATCCTCCTGGACGCCGCCGGTCACCTGGGCGCCGACGTGCTGGAAGGCGGTTACGAAATCACCGTGGCGGACCTGCAGGGCTGCCTGGCCGCGCAGCAGGTGGAACTGCGCGAGGGGGACGTGGTGCTGATCCGCTCCGGCTGGGGCCAACGGTTCGCCGAGGGCGCCGCCTATGTGGGCAAGGACTCCGGAGTGCCCGGCATTAGCGAAGACGGCGCCGAATGGCTGGCCGCGCAGGGTATCCACGCCGCCGGCGCGGACAGCATCGCCTTTGAACGCCTCGCCCCCGGCGGCGGGCACGCCGCGCTGCCGGCGCACCGGGTGTTCCTGGTGGAAAACGGCATCTACATCATCGAGGCGCTGGACCTGGAAGAGCTGGCCCAACGCCGGATCTACGAGTTCACGTTCGTGCTGGTGCCGCTGAACATCTTCGGCGCCACCGGTTCCCCCGTCCGCCCGCTGGCCGTGGTGGCGGCATGAGCGCCGTCCACGCCGGCGAGCGCACGCTCGCCCAGCAGCTGGGGGACTTCGCCGCCGGAACCCGCTATGAGGATCTGCCGGAAGAAGTGGTGGAGAGCGTCAAAGCCCGGGTGCTGGACATTCTCGGCATCGCCGCCGCCGCGGCGCCGCTGGACACCAGCCGGGCTGCACGCCGCTGGGCCGCGGACCAGGGCGGCACGCCGTCGGCCTCCGCCGTAGGTGTCTCCGCGCTGCTGCCGGCCAGCCAGGCGGCATTCGTCAACGGCGTGCTGGCGCACTCGCTGGACTATGACGACACGCATCTGCCCTCCGTGCTGCATCCCAGCGCCAGCGTGGTCCCGGCGGTGCTCGCCGCTGCGCAGGCCGCCGGGAAGGATGGCCGGGACGCGATCCGGGCCATCGCCGTCGGGCTGGAAATCTGCGTCCGGCTGGGCATGGCCGGGTATGACACCGAGGCGAAGAACTCCACCTTCTTTGAGCACGGCCAGCACGCCACCTCCATCTGCGGGGCCATGGGGGCCGCCGCCGGGGTGGCCGTGCTGCTGGGCGACGGGCAGCTGGTGACCGACGCGCTGGGCGTCACCGCGTCGATGGCCTCGGGCATTATCGAATCCAACCGCACCGGCGGCACGGTCAAACGCATCCACTGCGGCTGGGCCGCGCACGCCGCCGTCAGCGCGGTGGAACTGGTCCGCTATGGCCTCACCGGCCCGCCCACCGTGCTGGAGGGCAGGTTCGGGTTCTTCCAGGCCTGGCTGCAGGGCCGGTTCAATCCGGCGGCCATCACCGACGGGCTGGGGGAGCAGTGGCAGGTGCCGGACATCTTCTTCAAGCCGTACCCGGCCAACCACTTCACCCACGCCGCGGTGGACGCGGCTGCCGCCCTGCGCCGCGCCGGCATCAGGCCCGAGGACGTGGAATCCTTCACCCTGGGCGTGCCGGCGCCGAACCTGCGCACCGTCGGTGAACCGCTGGCCGTCAAGCAGCAGCCGCAGACCGGCTACATGGCGCAGTTCTCCGGACCCTACGCGGTGGCCGCCGGGCTGCTGGGCGGCGGCGGGCTGGAAGTGGGCCTGGATGACTACACCGACGAGCTGGCCAAGGACCCCGTCCGCCGGGCGATCATGGCCCGCGTGGACGTGGTGCCCGACGAGGAATGCACCGCCATTTTCCCGATGCAGTTCCCGGCCGTGCTGACCGCCCGGCTCACCGACGGACGCACCGTCACCGAGAAGGTCCTCACCACCCGCGGCGGGCCGCAGCGTCCGCTGGGCTTTGAGGACCTGGCCGCCAAATTCGAGGACAACGCCCGCCGCACCCTCGCCCCGGCGGCACGCGAGCGCCTCCGCGAAACCTGCCGCACCCTGCAGAACTGCACCGACCTGTCCGTCCTGTTCACCGACCTCTCCACAGCCGACGCCCCCGTGCCCGGCACCCCCACGAACCTCCCCACAGTAGAAAGAGGAAACAAATGAGCACCTATGACCTGCTGGTAAAGAACGTCCAGGTTGTCCGTCCCGGCGGCGACGGCGCCGAAGCCCTCGACCTGGCCATCAAGGACGGCAAGTTCGCCGCCATCGAGCCCGGCATCGATCCCGGCACCGCCGCCGAAGTGGTCGACGGCGGCGGCAAGCACCTGTTCCCCGGCGTGGTGGACGTGCACCAGCACTGGGGCATCTACAACGAACTGGGCGAGGACACCGAGTCCGAGAGCCGCGCCAGCGCCCAGGGCGGCGTCACCAGCGGCATCACCTACATCCGCACCGGGGCCTACTACCTGAACAAATCAGGCCCCTACAAAGAGATCTTCCCCGAGATCCTCGAAGCCGCGGACGGCCGCGCCTACATCGACTACGGCTTCCACGTGGCCCCCATCCTCAAGGAACACATCGAGGAGATCCCGGACCTGCTGGACATGGGCGTGCCGTCCTTCAAGATCTTTATGTTCTACGGAATCCACGGACTGCACGGCAAATCCAGCGACCAGGGCAAGTTCCTGATGATCCCGCCGGAGGACTCCTACGACTACGCGCACTTCGAATTCATCATGCGCGCCATTGAAAAGGCGCGCCGGGACCCGAAGTACGCGGACATCGCGGACCAGATCTCGCTGTCCCTGCACTGCGAGACCGCGGAAATCATGCGCGCCTACACCAAGATGGTGGAGGAGGAAGGCCAGCTCAAGGGCCTGGAAGCCTACAGCGCGTCCCGGCCGCCGCACTCCGAGGGCCTGGCCATCACCATCGCCTCCTACCTGGCGTACGAGACCGAGCTGCCGAACATCAACCTGCTGCATCTGTCCTCCCGCAAGGCCATCGAGGCGGCCATGATGATGCAGGAGACCTTCCCGCACATCAACTTCCGCCGCGAGGTCACCGTGGGACACCTGCTGGCGGACTTCAACACCGCCAATATGGGCGGCAAGGTCAACCCGCCGCTGCGCTCCCCGGAAGACGTGGAAGCGCTTTGGGAACACCTGCTCGCCGGGCACTTCTCCTGGGTCACCTCCGACCACGCCTGCTGCAAGGACGAAACCAAGTTCGGCGATCCTCGGGATGACGTGTTCCTGGCCAAGTCCGGGTTTGGCGGCGCGGAATACCTGCTGCCGGGCATGATTTCCGAGGGGCGCAAGCGCGGACTGTCCTACAACCGGATCGCGGAGCTGGTCTCCAAGAACCCCGCCGAGCGCTACGGCATGCCCGGCAAGGGCGACCTGGCCGTGGGCTTCGACGCCGACTTCTGCCTGGTGGACGACGGCGTGCAGTACACCGTGCGCGCAGAGGACTCCCTGTCCACGCAGGATTACACGCCGTTCGAGGGCTTCGAGCTCACCGCCGCGGTAACGGACACCTACCTGCGCGGCAGCAAGGTCTTTGGCGACGGCGCCGTGGTGGGCGAGCCGCGCGGCAAGTACGTCAAGCGCTCCGGCAACTAGGAGCATGTTCCACTCTGTGGCCGGGAGGCGGTTCGCCGTTCCCGGCCACAGGTGCCTGAGATTCATCCTTGGCCGGAGCCTAGCCGGGGCAGGCCTACCAAATGCAGGCGGCATACACTGAGGGTGCCTAACTTTTACTCAAGACACCTTGGGAGACCTCCCCGCATGATCAGCACGCCCGTCACCGAATCCCTGGTCCGCGGTGCCGCGGAATACGAAACCACACCCCGGGGACTGCGCCCGCACCGGCTGCCGGCGAACGTGCGCACGCGCTTCCCGGATCCGCAGCTGCTCATGGCCGAGGCCCAGCCCTCCGGCGTCCGGCTGGTCTTTAGGACGACGGCGCAGCAGCTGGAACTGGTCCTGCACTCCACCCGGGTGGTCTACCTCGGGGCGGACCGGCCGCGCGGCCATGTGGACCTGCTGGTCGACGGCGAGCTGCAGCACAGCGACGAACTCACCGGAGGTTCCTACACCGAGGTGAACATGTCCACAGGTGCCGCCCGGCAGGTGGACGGGGAGTCGCACGTGAGCGTGTTCTCCGGGCTGCCCGCGGGCAGCAAGCGGGTGGAAATCTGGCTGCCGCACAACGAAGCAGTGGAACTGGTCGAGCTGCACTCGGATGCGCCGCTGGAGCCGGCCGCCGCGGACCGGCCGGTGTGGCTGCACCACGGCAGTTCGGTGAGCCACGGCTCCAACGCGGCAACGCCGTCGGGCGTCTGGCCCGCGGTGGCCGCACGGATCGGCGGCGTGGAACTGACGAACCTCGGCCTGGGCGGCAGCGCCCTGGTTGACCCGTTCACGGCGCAGGTGATGCGGGATTCGCCGGCGGACCTGATCAGCGTGAAGCTCGGCATCAACATGGTGAACCTCGACGGGATGCGGCTGCGGACCTTCGTGCCGGCGGTGCACGGCTTCCTGGACATCATCCGTGAGGGACATCCGGAGACCCCGCTGGTGCTGATCTCCCCGATTTTCTGCGGGATCCACGAGGACACGCCCGGTCCCGGCGCCTTTGATCCGGCGTCCTTCGGGACGGGGCAGGTGAAGTTCCAGGCCACCGGTGATCCGGCCGGGGTGGCGGCGGGACAGCTGACACTGCGGGTAATCCGCGAGGCGCTGGCATCGCTGGTGGAACGCCGTGCGGAGGATCCGAACCTGTACTACCTGGACGGACTGGAGCTGTACGGGGCGGCGGACGCCCAGGAGCATCCGCTGCCCGATGCGCTGCATCCGGACAGCGCCACGCACCAGATCATCGGGGAACGGTTTGCGAAGTATGCGTTTGCGGGAGAGGGGCCGTTCGCGGGCGGCCGGCACCTGTTGTAACGGGTGATCCGGCCGCCGCTGCCCGGCTAGTGGATGACGGCGGAGAGGAACTGCTGGGTCCGTTCCATCTGCGGTGACCCGACCACAGAGGCGGCGGGACTTCCTCCACGACGGCGCCGTCCGCCATAAAGATGATCCGGTCCGCCACTTCCCGGGCAAAGCCGATTTCGTGGGTAACCACCATCATGGTGCGGCCGGACTTCGCGAGCTCCCTCATGTCGTCCAGCACTTCGCCCACCAGTTCAGGGTCCAGTGCCGAGGTGGGCTCATCGAAGAGCATCAGCTCCGGATTCATCGCCAGGGCACGGGCAATGGCCACACGCTGTTGCTGCCTGCCCGAAAGCTGGACGGGGTGACGGTCCACCGTGCCGATCTCGCGGCGCTGCCGTGCCTTCTGCCGTTCCGTCAGGTCAAATTAGCGGCCAGCAAATGCAGGAACTCCATGACCGGCTGCCGGACGCCAATGGGGACCGTGCCGTCCGGCACCCCGCCGCCGTTCCGCTGAATGATCGAAGCGGTTCAGGGGAACGCCCTACGGAAATAGAGTCCGGAAGGCCGGCTGATAAGCGCGGCCGCGCTCCGGAGGAGGACTGGGATGAGAACAAATTTGCTAGACGGTGTCAGGGTTTTGGACCTGACCAATGTGCTGTCCGGGCCGTTCGCCGGCTACCAGCTGGCGCTCATGGGCGCCGAAGTCCTCAAGGTCGAGGCAACCCGCGGGGGAGACCTTGCCCGGAAGCTGGGAGCATCCGCTGATCTCAGCGCCCGTCATCTGGGAATCTCCTTCCTGGCGCAGAACAGCTCCAAGCAATCGCTGACCCTAAACCTCAAGTCCGAGCAGGGCCGGCAGGTCTTCCGGCAGCTTGTTGAGACCCACGATGTGGTGCTGGAAAACTTCCGTCCCGGGGTGATGGACCGCCTGGGCTTTGGCTGGGAGGCCCTGCAGGAGATCAATCCGGGCATTGTCTACTGCGCCATTTCGGGATTCGGGCAGAGCGGACCGCTGCGGGACCGGCCGGCCTATGACCAGATCATCCAGGGGATGTCCGGTCTGATGTCCGTGACCGGTGACCGGGAAACCGCGCCCCTGCGGGTGGGAGCTCCCATCGCTGACACCGTGGGCGGTTTTGCCGCGGCCTTCGCCATCGCCTCGGCCCTGGTGCGTCGCGGACGAACCGGGCAGGGCGCTTTGCTGGACGTGTCCATGCTGGAAGCCACGCTCACCGCCATGGGCTGGGTGGCCTCGGACTACCTGGTGGGCGGCAGCGAACCGGTGCCGATGGGCAACGAAAACCGGACGGCCGCGCCGTCGGGCACCTTTGCCACGGCCGACGGCGATTTCAACATCGCGGCCAACAAGCAGGAACAGTTCGAAGAACTGTGCCGGGTGATCGGCCGCCCCGAGCTCATCGGGGACCCGCGCTTCGCTGAACGGGAAACCCGCAAAACCAACCGCCTGGCACTGAAGGCGGAAATCGAATCCGTCCTCACCACGCGCCCCAGCGCCCACTGGGACAAGGAATTCGCTGCTTCCGGCATCCCCGGTGCCCCCGTCATGGACGTGGCAACCGTCCTGGCCTCCGAACAGATTGTGGAACGGAGTCTGGTCTCGACCTTGAGGATCGATGCCGCAGCCGGCGTCACCGGCACCGGGGTGGGGCCCGAGGGGGACATCCGGCTGCTGGGCGCCCCCACACACGTGGACGGCGCACCGGTGGGTCCGGATGCGCCGCCGCCGCTGCTCGGTGAACACACCGAGCAGGTGCTGGCGGGCCTCGGGTACAGCCCGGAGGACATAGCTGCAATGCGCAACGAGGGAGTCATCTAATGGAAAGCTCAACCTGGTGGAAGACCTCCATCTCGGACATCTCACCCGGGGTGATCCGCTTCCACGGCTACCCGGTGGAACAGCTGATCGCCTCCGCCGACGTCGGCATGGCCACCATGGCGTGGCTGATGACCCGGGGTGAGCTGCCCGGCGTGCCGCAGGCGCGGCTGCTGGAACGGGCTCTGGTGGCCGGTGTGGACCACGGACCCCAGGCGCCCTCCATCGGCATTGCCCGCATGGCCATGACCTGCGGCGTCGGCATCAACAACGCGATGGCCTCGGCCACCAACGTGCTCGGGGACGTGCACGGCGGAGCCGGCCAGGAACTGATGGAGATCTTCGAAAGGATCCTGCAGGATCCGCGTCCGGTGCCGGACGCGGTGGCCGCCGAAATTGCCCGGCTGCGGGCGGAGAACAAATACGTTCCCGGCTTCGGGCACCGCTTCCATCCGGTGGACCCGCGCAGGGCACCGCTGGTGGCAGCGGTGGAGGAGGCGCGGGACCAGGGCGTGGTGGAAGGCCGCGTACTGGAGGTTGCGCTGGAGATTGAACGGCAGATCAACGAGGGCCGCCAGCGTCCCATTCCCATGAACATCGACGGCGCCACCGCCATCATCTACGCGGAACTGGGGTTTGCGCCGGTCCTGGGCCGGGGGCTGTTCATTCTCTCCCGTTCCATCGGAGCGCTGGCCCACGCCTGGGAGGAATCCAACTCCGGACAACGCAACAAGGGGCCCGAACACCGAACGATCCTGCCGGACTACGTGGGCCCCGCCCCGCGCGACGTCCCCTGATCCCGCCTGCCGGTTACACACAAAGGATTGCCCCCATGCTGACCACGTCCTCCACCGCCCCAACCGGAACCCTGGAGCTCTCCACCGGCCCCGTGCGCTACGTGGATATCACAACGGTGCCGGGCGTGGAGGCCCTGCCGCTCAGCCTGAAAATCCTGCTGGAAAACGTGCTCCGGCACGGGGCCGGGCCGGAAGCGGTGGCGGCGTTGGTGGACTCTCCGTCAGCGGGAGAGGGCCGGCAGGTTCCGTTCCATCCGGCCCGGGTGGTCATGCAGGACATGGCCGGCGCCCCGGTCATCCATGACCTGGTGACGCTGCGGGAGGCCGTTGCCCGGCACGGCGGGGACCCGGCCGGGGTCAAGCCGCTGATCCCTGCGGAGCTGGTGGTGGACCACTCGGTGATCGTGGACAGCTCCGGCACCCGTGGCGCCTTCCGGCGCAACGCTGAACGGGAGTTTGAGCGCAATGAAGAACGCTTCCGGTTCCTTCGCTGGGCCCAGGACGCCTTCGACGGACTCAAAGTGGTTCCGCCGGGACGCGGCATCATTCACCAGGTCAACATTGAACACCTGACCCGCGGCGTGATGACCACCGATGCGAACGGCGAACGGATCGCCTACCCGGACTCCTGCATCGGCACGGACAGCCACACCACCATGGTCAACGGCCTCGGTGTCCTGGGCTGGGGCGTAGGCGGCATCGAAGCCGTCTCCGCACTGTTGGGCCACCCGCTGTCCATGCTGGTTCCCCCGGTGGTGGGAGTGGAATTCACCGGCAGCCTCCGCCCCGGAACCACCGCAACGGACCTGGTCCTGCGCATCACCGAACTGCTGCGCGGGCACGGGGTGGTGGGCAAGATCGTGGAGTTCCACGGCCCCGGCCTGGCCGGCATCCCGGTGGCGGACCGGGCCACCATCGCCAACATGTCACCCGAGTTTGGCTCCACCGCGGCAATGTTCCCCGTGGATGCCAAGACCGTGGAGTACTACACGCTCACCGGCCGCCCCCGGGAACAGGTGGAACTGATCGAGGCCTACGCCCGGGCGCAGGGAATGTGGAGCGACGGCGGGAGCTCACCGGCGCGCTACAGCGAGTCGCTGCGGCTGGACCTGTCCGAAGTGGTTCCCTCGATTGCCGGCCCTTACCGGCCGCAGGACCGGATATCCCTGGACTCGGCCCATGCCCGCTTCCGGGAAGACCTGGCTGCGCTGCTCGACCGGGACACGGGCCGGGACAACGGGCGGGACGGGGGCACCAACACGGGCAGCGGCACGGACAGCCAGCGCGGCCCCAGCGCCCCCGGCGTGGACGTGACCGTCAACGGGGCCGATGTCCGCCTGCGGCACGGGGCACTGGCCATCGCCGCCATCACCAGCTGCACCAACACCTCCAATCCGCACGTGATGATGACGGCGGCGCTGCTGGCCCGCAACGCCGTCCGGCACGGACTGCGCGTCCCGCCCTGGGTGAAGACGTCGCTGGCACCGGGCTCGCAGGTGGTGACCCGCTACCTGGAACAGGCGGGACTGATGCCGGATCTGGAAACGCTGGGCTTCCACGTGGTGGGCTACGGCTGCACCACCTGCATGGGAAACTCCGGCCCCCTGGCGGATCCGGTCTCCGACGCCGCGCAGGACGTGGTCCTCACCTCCGTGCTGTCCGGAAACCGGAACTTTGAGGGACGCATCAGCCCCGATGTCCGCATGAACTACCTGGCCTCCCCGCCCCTGGTCATCAGCTACGCGCTGGCCGGAACCATGGACATTGACCTGCACCGGGACCCGCTGGGACAGGACAGGGACGGCAGGGCAATCCATCTGGCCGACCTCTGGCCAAGCCCGCAGGAAGTGGAAGAGGAACTCGCCCGGGCCGTCACCGGCTCCCTGTACCGGGACACCTACGCGGAGGCCTTTGCCGGCACGGCACAGTGGGAGGGTATGGCTATCCCGGCCGGCCCATCCTATGAATTCGGCGAGTCCACCTACATGCGCCCCTCCCCGTTCCTGGACGGTGCCGGCCTGCAGCCGCAGCCGGTGGCCGATCTGGCGGGAGCCCGGGTGCTGCTGAAACTGGGCGACTCGGTAACCACGGACCACATCAGCCCGGTGGGACACATCCGCGCCGACAGCCCGGCAGGGCAGTACCTGCTCGCCCAGGGCGTGCCGCGCCGGGACTTCAACACCTACGGTTCCCGCCGCGGCAACCACGAGGTGATGGTGCGCGGCACCTTCGCCAATGTGCGCCTGCGCAACGAGCTGGCCAATGGGCGAAGCGGAGGATTCACGCAGTTCCTGCCTTCGGGGGAGGAAATGACGGTCTTCGACGCCGCAGAACGCTACCGCCGCCAGGGCGTTCCGCTGCTGGTGCTGGGCGGCAGGGAATACGGCAGCGGCTCAGCCCGCGACTACGCCGCCAAAGGCACCTACCTGCTGGGCGTTCGGGCCGTGCTCGCCGAGTCCTTTGAGCGCATCCACCGCTCCAACCTCGTAGGCATGGGGGTCATCCCCCTGCAGTTCCGCTCGGGCGACAGTGCCGAGGCCCGTGGACTGGACGGGACCGAGGAATACAGTGTGTCCGGTCTGTCCGGGTTTACCGACGGCGGATGGCCGCGCACCGCGGGTGTGGAAGCCCGGCGGCAGGACGGCACCCGCGTGATGTTCGACGTCGATATCCGCGTGGACACGGCCACTGAAGCGGACTACATCCGCCACGGAGGGATCCTGCCGTTCGCCTTCCGGGCCGGGTTGGCCACGTGAGCGGCATCATCCCCGTCAGCGACCAGGAATTCTCCGCGCATACCGCCGGGAAACTGCCGGCCCCCGAACAGGTGGCGGACGGCGTCTGGACCCTCCCACAGCCCAACAAAGCCGGGCATATGCCGTTCACCCTGTCCTACCTGATCCAGGATTCCGCCGGGGACATCCACGTGCTGGACCCGGGGTGGGACCTGCCGCCGAACACAGGGATCCTGGCCGCGGCCCTGGACCGGATCCGTCCGGGGCTGAGGGCCCCGGCCTCCGCCATCCTCACCCACCTGCACCCGGACCACACCGGCCTGGCCCGGAGCCTGCGGGAGCAGTACGGAACCCGGACCGTGATGCACCGGCGGGAGCAGGAGGCGCAGCAGGACTATGCCCGCTGGACGGCCGATGACTCCCGCATCCGCGCCGATCTGGACGCCTGGGCCGTACCGCAAAGCCGCCACACGGAGGTTTTGGGTTATGCGAAGGGCAGCCCGCGCGTGGTGGTTCCCGCGGACCGGCTGGTGACGGACGGGGACCTGCTGCCGGTGCCCGGACGCCGGCTGCGGGTGCTGCACAGCCCCGGCCATACCCCCGGGCATATGTGCCTGGTGGAGGAGGACCAGCGGCTGCTGTTCTCCGGGGACCACCTCCTGCCGCGCGTCACGCCGGGCATCGGCGCGTCCGGCGGTTTCCCGGAGAATCCCCTGGAGCTGTATCTGCAGAGCCTGCACCGGCTGCGCGCCTATGACGACTGCCAGAACCTGCCCGGCCACGAGTACCGGTACCGGGGCATCGCGGACCGGGCGCACGCCATCGCCACACGCCATCTGACGCGCACGGCGGAGGTGGAGCAGGTGCTGGCCGCGGATCCGGATGCCACGGTGTGGCAGACCGCTGAACGGCTGAGCTGGGGGAGAGGCTGGGACGCACTGACCCGGCATTACCTTGTCTCTGCCCTGCGCCAGACCGCCATGCACATGGACCTGGTGGCGTCCGGTGGGCATAAAAAAGCGTTCGGGTCCTGGCAACCACTGGCTGCCAGGACCCGAACGGTCTGAGGGTTACGCGCGGGCAACCACCGGCATGGTCAGTTCCCCGACCTCCGGGATGGTCAGCACCACGGTTTCACCGGGCAGGATCTGGCCCACGCCCTCGGGAGTACCCGTGGCAATGATGTCGCCCGGCTGGAGCGTCATCACCTCGGAGTACACCTCGATCAGCTTGGCAATCCCGTAGATGAGGTAGGAGGTGTTGGAGCGCTGGCGCTCCTCGCCGTCCACGGTCAGCCAGAAATCCAGGTTCTCGGGGTCCGGCACCTCGTCTGCGGTGACGATGTAGGGGCCGATCGGCGTGAACGTGTCAAAGGATTTCCGGAAGGAACGGTCTTCTTCCCCGCGCAGGGTGATATCCAGCAGCGGGGTGTAGCCGAACACGTAGTCCAGGGCGTCCTCGGCGGACACCCGGCTGGCGGTCTTGCCGATGATCACGCCGATCTCCGCTTCATGGTCGAAGCGCCGGTCCTCCCAGGGCAGCTCGATGGCGCCGTCGGGCCCGACCACGGAGGTCACGGCCTTGAGGAATCCCTTCCGCACCTCGGCGGTGAGGATCTTGCGGTCCGCGTAGACGCCGTTCTCGCCGCCCATTTCCTGCTGGTGCTTGTGGTAATTCACCGGAGCGGCAAACAGGTTGCGCGGGCGCGGCTGCGGCGCACGGAGCGTCACCTCGGCCTCCGGGACGCCGCCGCCGGCCGCGGCGCGCTCGGCCGCGGCGGCCTGCAGCGAAGCCCACCCCGAAATCAGGGCGTTCATCCGGTCCTCAGCGGGCGTGTGCTCGGGCACCAGATCCGTCAGGTCCACCACCGTGCCGTCGTCGGCCAGGACGCCGAGACGCTGATCGTTGAAAACGCAAAGCCGCATTACTTGCCCACCTGCTCGCGCCACAGGCCCAGTGCCGTAATGGCCGGGCGGTCGGTGTAGGAGAACAGCACTGCATCCTCGGACGTGGAGTTGTGGTGGGAGTGCTCGTACCAGAGCGGAACGGCCAGGGTATCGCCCTTGGTCCATTCGATCTTCTGCCCGTCCACAATGGAGTAGCCACTGCCGCTGACCACGTGGTAGACCGTGCTGTGCGTGTGCCGGTGCGAACGGGTGTCCACACCCGGGCGGATCAGCTGCAGGTAGGCGGAAATGGTGGTCATGACCGGACCGCCGGTGACCGGGTTCTTGTACTCCACGATGATGTCGTCGTAGGGGTCGCCTTCGCCGTCGCGCAGGTACTCCAGTGCCGCCAGGGCGTCCGCCAGCTTGTAGACCAGCGGCTGCTGCAGCTGGTGCGGCTCGCCGTAGGTCTTGGCCAGCATGCCCTCCACATAGGCGGCCGGCATGGCCTTCTCCACCGGCTGCTCGTCCGAAGACTCGTCGATGATGTACTGGTTCAGCCGGCTGATCAGCGGCGAATCCAGGCCGTCCAGCCAGATCATGGGACCGTCGCCCTCGTGGCCGTGTTCGTGCCAGTGCAGGGACGGGGTCAGCAGGAAATCTCCCACCTCCATGGGGACGCGCTGCCCGTTCACCACGGTGTAGGCGCCCTCGCCCTCAACGATGAACCGCAGGGCGGAGGGGGTGTGGCGGTGAGGGGGTGCCACCTCGCCGGGCATGACCAGCTGCAGGGCGGCCCAGAGGGAGTCGGTGGCACCGGTGCGCTGCTCCGGGCGTGACCCCGGGTTGCGGAAGCCCAGGACGCGGCGGAGTGCATCCTCGAGGGGAACCACCTGGCCGGCCTTCACCATGAGTTCGCGGGCCTGCTCATAGCGCCAGATGTGCGGCACCAGGTTGGTTTTGGCCTCGGGGCCAATGCCGCCCATGAGCTTCCACAGCGGGGAGTAGTGGTTCTCGGCCAGCTCGGCGTAGAAGGCCTGGTCAGCGGTGACTGTCTCGGTTGTCATCATGGCTCCATTCTGCATGACAGATTCATATTCCGCTTACAAGAATGTGTCACCGGTCACGCCGCGTCAAGACCCCTCTCGCTGGGTGAGAGTACGGAGCACCCTCGCCGCCCGCGGAATCAGGTGAAACCGCCGGCCACGCGTACGGAATTGGGTGCCTGCGTGTGCCGGGTCTGCACGGAGGACATCAGTGTGGAACGGAGCCACTCCAGATCCGCGGCCGGCAGATCGCGCCGCAGGGTGTACATCGCCACCTGGGTGAGGGGAACGTCGAACGGCAGCCGGAAGGAGCGGACCTCATGGCGCCGAATGAGGCGGCTGGCGACGCCGGTGGGTGCGTAGGAGACCAGCTCACTGCCCTCGAGCAGGTCCGGCAGCGAGCTGAAGGTCGGGATGACCACCGAAACCCGCCGGTTGATGCCAAGTTCACGCACCCGCACATCCAGGGCGGTGTGGCCGGTGGAGGTTGCCACTGCCACATGTTCTTCATCCTCGTAGGCGCCCAGGGCGGGTTCCTCGGAAATGCGCGGATGGTCCGCGGCGCACAGCCCGACATATTCCTGGTTGAAGAGCAGGTCCCTGCGGATATCCGACTCGTCCAGCCGGGTGGTGCAGATGGCGGCATCTGCAGCCCCCGTCCGCAGGTCATGCAGGACCGTGGCCAGGTTCAGCGATTCCACCTCAAGCGTCACCCCCGGCGCCTGGCTGCGCACGGAACGGAGGATGGAGGGCAGCAGTCCGCTCACGCCGACGTCGGTCATCCGCAGCCGGAAGCGGCGGCTCGAGACGGCCGGGGAGAATTCCCCCGGGGTCTCCATGATGTCGTCCAGTGACTCCAGCAGGTGGCGCAGCTTGGGGTAAAGCTCATGCGCCAGGCGGGTGGGTTCAAGCCGGTGGCCCTTGCGCTGGAAAAGGGGATCCCCGAAGTGTGCGCGCAGCTTCCGCAGCGTGTAACTGACGGAGGGCTGGCTGATGAAAAGCCGTTCGGAGGCATGGGTGACGCTGCCGGTTTCGTACACGAGGATAAAAACGCGGAGCATCCCGAGGTCATAGGAAGACATTCCCTGACTATAAAGACCGTCTATGTCTGCATCAAGTATTCATTGTTTGAATTTATGCGGGGCTCTCCTAGGGTGATATGCAACACATTTACTGATTCCAAAGGCAACCACATGACTACAAACCGCGAAGCGACATATGAATTGTTGCGGCGGCAGGGAATGACCAAGGTCTTCGGCAACCCGGGATCAAACGAGTTGCAGTTCCTCAAGGACTTCCCCGAAGACTTTCATTACATCCTGGGCCTGCACGAGGGTGCCGTGATGGCCATGGCCGACGGATATGCCCAAGCCTCCGGCGAAATCCCGCTGGTGAGCCTCCACTCCGCCGCCGGCACGGGCACGTCCATGGGCGTGCTGGCCAATACCGTCCAGTCCAAGTCCCCGGTAGTGGTGCTCTCCGGGCAGCAGCTGCGGGACATGGTGGGCCAGGAAATCATGGTCAGCAGCACCAACGCCGCCCAGCTGCCCCAGCCGCTGACCAAGTTCAGCGCCGAACCCCTCTCCGCGAACGACGTCGTCCGCACCATGGCGCACGCCATCCACCTTGCCGGCATGCACCCCAAGGGGCCGGCCCACATCTCGGTCCCGCACGATGACTGGGACCGGCCGGTGGATGAGAACACGCAGCTCACCATTGGCCGCACGGTGCAGGACGCCATGTCCCTGGCACCGGCCCAGCTGGAAGAGCTGGCCGCGCTGCTGGACTCGGCTGCCTCCCCGGTACTGGTGCTGGGACCGGAAGTGGATGCCACCCACGCCAACGACGCCGCGGTGGTCCTGTCCGAGCAGCTGGGCGCTCCGGTCTGGATAGCCCCCTCGCCGGCCCGCTGCCCGTTCCCCACCGACCATCCGCACTTTGCCGGGCTGCTGCCCGCCAACGTCCGCGACATCTCCGGACTGCTGTCGAAGCACGACCTGGTGCTGGTGGTCGGGGCACCCGTGTTCCGGTACCACCATGACAAGCCGGGAGCCTACCTGGGGGAAGGCACCCGGCTCATCCACCTGTCCCAGGATCCGGACGAGCTGGCCCGGGCACCGTTCGGTGACGCCTACCTGGCTCCGGTCGCAGACACACTCTCCGCCCTGTCCGCACGGGTACAGAAGCGCACGGACACCGCGGTTCCCGCCCGGACCATCCCCGCACCGGGCACCGACCGGCCGGGTCGCATGCACCCGGATACGGTGTTCCGCGCCATCCAGGACCTGGGCCCGGAGGACCTGATCCACGTGGTCGAATCCACCTCCACCGCCGAGTCCTTCTGGTCCCATGTGAAGCTGCGCTCGCAGGGCTCCTTCTACTCCGCAGCCGCCGGCGGCCTTGGCTTCGGCCTGCCCGCCGCCGTCGGCATCCAGCTGGCCCAGCCTGAACGGCGGGTGGTCGCTGAAATCGGTGACGGATCGGCGAACTTCGGCATCACGGGCCTGTGGTCCGCGGCCCGTCACCAACTGCCGGTGGTCTTCGTGATCTTCCGGAATGAAACCTACGGCGCCCTGGTCAACTTCGGCCGGCGCCTGGACACCCTGGGAACCCCCTCCTTTGAGCTTCCCGGAATCGACTTCGTGGCCATTGCCAAGGGCTATGGGGTGCGGGCGGAGTCCGCAACCACCGAGGCCGAGCTTCGCGACGCACTGGCCCGGGCGTTCAGCGCCCAGGAGCCGGTCCTGATTGAAGCATTCACCTACTTCGAATAGGCGGAACAATGAAGATTACTATCGAGAACCTCCAGCTGCGGTACGGCAAGTTCACCGCAATCGACAACATGAATGTGGAAATCGGCGACCGCGAATCAGTGGTGCTGCTGGGCAAGTCCGGCTGCGGAAAAACCAGCACCATGCGCTGCATCGCCGGGCTGGAACAGCCCACCGCCGGCCGCATCACCATCGGAGACACAGTGGTCTTCGATGCCGAGGCAGGGATCAACCTTCCGCCCAACAAGCGCAACGTCGGCATGGTGTTCCAGTCCTACGCCGTCTGGCCGCACATGACCGTCTTCGAGAACGTGGCCTATTCCCTCAAGATCCAGGGGGTCGGCAAGAGCGAGATCAAGCAGCGCGTGCATGAAGTCCTGGAACTGGTGGGCCTGGAGGACTTCGCCTCCCGGGGCGCCAGCCTGCTTTCCGGCGGCCAGATGCAGCGCGTTGCCCTGGCCCGCAGCCTGGTCATGCGCCCGGACGTGCTGCTCCTGGATGAACCGCTGTCCAACCTGGATGCGCGGCTGCGGGACCGGCTGCGGATTGAACTGCGCGAGATCCAGCTGCAGCTGGGCCTGACCACCGTCTACGTCACCCATGACCAGCAGGAAGCCTTTGCCCTGGCGGACCGGATTGCGCTGATGAAGGACGGCATCATTGTCCAGATGGAGGATCCCACCTCCATGTACCTGGAGCCGGCCAGCGCCTCCATTGCGCACTTCCTCGGCGTCTCCAACGTCCATCCCGTGGTTCCGGCCCCCGGTGGCGCGTGGAGCTTCCCCGGTTCGGACCTTCTTCTGGCCCCGGCCTCCCCGGTCCGGGAGACCGGCGAGGATCTGCGGGCCTGTTTCCGCAGCGAGGACCTGAGGCTGTCCAGCGCCGGCGCGGCCGGGGCCAACAGCTGGCGCGGCGTCGTCAAGGTGTCCAGCTTCCAGGGGAGCAGCATCCGCTATGCCGTTGCCCTCGGCGACGGGCACATGGAGCTCGATGTCCTGGCACCGCTCAGCGCCGCGGAACGTTTCCAGCCCGGGCAGGATGTCTGGGTCACCATTGATCCCGCTGCAGTGCAGATCCTCCCGGAGAACCCCGCACCGCAGACGCTGCAGCCGGCGGTGGCCGCATGACGTCCACGCTGCGCCCGGTCGAACCCGAAGCCATCCCGACCCTCACCGGCACCCAAAACCCGCTCAACCGGCCGCATCACAAACGGTCCCGCGGCGGGCGGGGCCTGGTTCGGCTGAAGAACCTCCGCCGCGAGATCCCCAGCGGGATCCTAGGCGTGCTGTTGTTCTTCCTGATCATCCTGCCCATCATCTTCATTGTCATTGCGGCGTTCTCCACCGCGGTGCCGCGGCCCGGAAACGCCGAAGTGGGCTCCTTCACCTGGGCCAACTTCGGAATCCTGGGCACGCCTGAGGGCATCCAAAGCATCATTAACTCGCTGATCATCGGTGCGGGAGCGGGTGTGCTCTCGTTGCTGATCGGGGCGCTGCTGGCCTTCATCGCGGCCCGGACCGATGCGCCGTGGAAGCGGTTCATCTACATCACCGGAATTGCCCCGATGTTCCTGCCGGCACTGGTGGGCGCCCTGGCCTGGTCCATCCTCGCCAGCCCCAACGCCGGGCACCTGAACCTCTTCCTGGAGGCCATCGGCATTGGCGGGACGCTGAACATCTACTCCTACGGCGGCATCATCTTCGTCCTGGGCCTGTACTACGCCCCGTACGCCTTTATGCTCACCTACAGCTCCTTCTCCATGATGAACGCGGACCTGGAAGAGGCGGCATCGGTGCACGGCGCCAGCCTGGGCCGGCTGTTCCGCACGGTCACCCTGCCGCTGTCCATTCCCGCCCTGGCAGGTGCAGCCATCCTCTGCTTCACCCTGGCCATGGAAAACTTCCCGGTCAACGCCATCCTGGGCAACCCCGCCGGCATTGAAACCCTTCCCACCTACATTTACCGGCTGATGGCCGGGGACGCCCGTCCCAACGCGGCCGCCGGCATCGCGATCGCCCTCACGGTGGCCGTGGTGGCTGTGACCTGGCTGCAGCAGCGGGTGGTGAACCGGAAGCGGTTCACCACGCTCACCGGCAAGGGCAACCGGCCGCGCACCATTCCGCTGCGCTGGCTGCGGTGGGTAGCCACCGGCTTCGCCGCGGTCTACTTCGCCCTGGCCGTGGTCCTGCCCGTTGGCGCACTGGTGTTCACGGCGATGGGGGAGAAGACCTACATCAGCCGCTTCGGGGATCTGTTCGGCGGATTCTCCGCCCACCGGCTGGTCCAGGCCATAGGCCAGGCAGACTTCCAGCAGTCCACCTGGAACTCCATCCTCATGGCCCTTGCCGCCGCAGTGGCGGGCACCCTGATTGCCTTTATGGCCTCCTACGTCCGGTTCCGGACCACGTCCAAGGCCGGCCAGCTGCTGGAACAGGTTTCCATGCTCCCGCTGGCCATCCCGCAGGTGGTCCTGGGCATGGGCATCCTCTGGGGCTGGCTGACCCTGCCGCTGCCCGTCTTCGGTACGCTGCTGCTGCTGGTCATCGCCACCGTGGCGGTCAACATGCCGCAGGGATACCGCAGCATTTCCTCCTCCATGCTGCAGATGGACGGGGACCTGGAACACAGCGCCGTCATGCTGGGGGCCGGGCGCCTCCGGGCCGTCCGGGACATCACCATCCCGCTGATGCGCACCGGCATGGTCTCCACGCTGCTGCTGCTGCTCATGCTGGGCCTGCGGGAGATGAGCGCCATCCTCTTCGTCTACACCTCGGACACCCGGGTGCTCTCCATCCTGGTGTTCCACAGCTTCGAGAACGGCAGCATCAGCTACTCGGCCGCCATCAGCCTGGTGTTCGTGCTCCTGATCGCCATTGTTGCCATTGCCACCCAGGTGATCGGCATCCGGGAAAAGAAGTTCAAGGAACCCGGGCACTGAGTTTTCTCCGGGCAGCGCGCAGGCGCTGCCCGCCACCCCCCCCCACAACAAATGAAAGGCACACCCATGAAGAAGCGAATTGGCAGCGTCGCCTCGCTTGCCGCCCTCATGCTGGCCCTCTCCGCCTGCTCCGGTGCATCGGCCAACTCCGTGGTTACCGACGAAGCCGAGGTGGACACCAGCAACGGCAGCCTGGTCATCGACGGGGAACAGATTGCCGACAAGGAGACCTACGAGGCGGCCAAGGAGCAGACCCTCACGGTCTACACCGGCTACCAAGAAGCCAACCAGCATGTCCTCAACGAGGCGTTCACCGAAGACACCGGCATCAAGGTGGAGTACGTCCGCGACGTAACCAACAAGCTCTCCGAACGCGTCCTGTCCGAGGCCGGTGCCGGCCAGCTGGGCGCCGACGTGCTGATCACCTCCGACTACAAGGTCGCCAACGCCTTTGACGAGGCCGGAATCTGGGACTCCTACGTCCCGGACGCCGTGGCGGACCTGCCCGAGCTGCAGCACAACGACGGCAAGTTCGTCACTTTCGCCAATGTGCCCGTCACCTTCGCCTACAACACCAACAACGTTGCCGAAGAGGATGCGCCCAGCTCCTGGAAGGATCTGCTGGATCCGGCCAACGAGGGCAAGATCGGCATTGTCCAGGGCACCGCGGGCGGTTCCTCCATTGCCCTGAACCGCTTCATCCAGGAAAAAGTCGACCCGGACTACTGGACCAAGATGGCTGCGCTCAAGCCCACCGTCTATGACAGCGGCGGACAGCGCCAGGAGGCACTGGCCCGCGGTGAACTCAACGTTGCCACCGCCGGCACCGCTGCCGTGAACGTGGCCATCACGGAGGACGGCGCCCCCATCCAGTACGTGGTGCCGGAAGAGGGGATTGTGCTCTTCAGCTTCTTCGCGGGCAAGGCTGCGGATACCAAGAACCCGGAGGCGGCGGAGCTGTACCTGAACTACGCCCTCTCAGAGCGGGGCCAGTCCGTGGTCCGGCAGGTGGGAGACTACTCGGCGCGTGCCGATGTGGATCCGCCCGTGGCCGCCGGCCGTGAACTGCCCGCCCTGGATTCCGAGCAGGTCTGGCTGATGCCGGCCCAGGATGAGCTGAAGTACGCCACCGAAGACGCCGCCCTCTGGCGGAGCGCTTTCGGCCGCTGATCCGCCGCGCAGCCCGTCAGGGCATCGAACGGCCGGCGTCCGGATCAGCACCGAACGCCACGCAGAGCCCGGCACGGACCCCGTGCCGGGCTCGCTTTTTGTCCGGGCCCGTTATTGAACGGGGTCGACCGACTTCATGATGGGGGAAACATGGCTGCCACCGGCCCGAATGTCCAGGGACATCCCTTCGCCGCCCTCCGCCACCGCGGGTTCGCCCTGTTCTGGACGGGCGCCCTGCTCTCGAATACCGGCACCTGGCTGGGAAACCTGACCGTTCCGTACGTGCTGTACCAGAGCACCGGCAGCGCCTTCTGGGTGGGGCTCGCAGCGGCCGCCCAGTTCGGCCCGGCCCTCATCCTCTCTCCGCTGGGCGGACTGCTGGCTGACTCGCTGGACCGCCGCCGGCTCCTGCTTTGGACCCAGATGTGCATGGGCGGGGTGGCAGTGGCCATGTGGCTGCAGTGGTCCTCCGGCCTGCACTCACCCGCACTGCTGATCGCCCTGCTCACCCTGTCCGGAGTGTTCAACGGGCTGAACAACCCCGCCTGGCAGTCACTGGTCAATGACCTGGTGCCACGGGGCGATGTGCTCTCCGCCGTCACCCTGAACTCCCTGCAGTTCAACCTGGCCCGCGCCGTCGGACCCGCACTGGCCGGCGTCCTGCTGGCCTCGCTGGGCGCCACCTGGGCGTTCTTCTTCAACGCCGCCTCGTTCGCCGTAGTGGTGGTGAGCCTGCTCTTTGTGCGCGCCTACCGGACCATGGATCCGCCGGCACACCGGGAGGGCTTTGTTGCGCAGTGGCGCCAGGCCGGCGTCTACCTGGCGTCCAGCCGTCCGCTGCTGCTGGCCGTGGCCCTGTGCTGCGTGGTGGGCATGCTCAGCAACCCCGTCTTCAGCATGACCGTGGTGTTCGCCGAAACGGTCTACCGCACGGACACCATCGGACTGGGACTGCTGACGGCCGCCCTGGGCACCGGCTCGGTGCTCTACGCCCTGGCCGGGCTGCTGCCCCGCCGCCGGCCGGTCTCCTTCGCCCGCCGCACGCAAGTCGGCATCACCGTCCTGGGGATCGGCCACATCATGCTCGGGGTGGTATCCGGGCTGGTCGGGGGAATCATCGCGGCGGTCCTGATCGGCGCGGCGTTCCTGGCCGCCATGTCCACCTTCAACTCCGTCATCCAGCTGCTGGCACCGGATCTGCTGCGCGGACGCATCCTGGCCGCCCGGCACATGGTCTTCTCCACCTCGGTGGCCGCCGGCGCGCTCCTGGCAGGCCTGCTCACGGATGCCCTGGGCGTCCAAACCACCTTCCTGCTCCTGGGCGGCGCGCTGCTGCTGTCAGTGCTGATCCTGGTCTGCATCCCGCGGGCCCCAGCGCTGCTAGACCGCGCCGGATCCGGGGCCGGAGCGGGCGCCAGCGCAGCGACCGAAGCCGGCACCGACACCGCGGACGGCACCACTGCCGGCTCCCCAAAAGACACCGCACCGGAAACTCCCGGCCCTAATTCCACCCGGTGATACATCCGGTACCGCCCCGGCTCCGGCTTCGTTTCACTGGAGTCCAACACGACATAAGGAGTAACCATGGCAGATTTCATTGAGTCATCGGCATTCGGCCTCACTGAGGACCAGCTCGTCATCCGCAAGGCCATTGATGATCTGTGCGCCCCCTTCGACAACGAGTACTGGCGCAAGCACGACGCCGAGCACACCTACCCGGAAGAGTTCGTCGACGCACTCTACGAAGCGGGCTGGATGAGCATGCTGATCCCGGAGGAATACGGCGGCGGCGGAGCCGATATCCGTGACGCGGCAGTGGTGCTGGAGCAGATCGAGCGCAACGGCGGCCACGCCGGTGCAGCCCGCGCCGGCATGTACACCATGGGCGCCATCCTGCGGCACGGCTCCGAGGAACAGAAGGCCGAGTGGCTGCCGAGGATCGCCTCCGGTGAGCTGCGGCTGCAGTCCTTCGGCGTCACCGAGCCCGACGCCGGGTCCGACACCACCCGCATCAAGACCTTCGCCGTGCGCGAGGGCGATGAATACGTGGTCAACGGCAACAAGATCTTCATTTCCCGCGTCCAGCACTCGGACCTGCTGCTGCTGCTGACCCGCACGGCCAAGCGCGAGGACGGGGCCAAGCCCACGGACGGTTTCACCGTGCTGCTGGTGGACCTGAAGACGGCTCTGGCCAACGGGCAGATCGAAGCCACGCCCATCAAGACCATGGTCAACCACGAGACCAACGAGCTGGCCATCCGCAACCTCCGGGTGCCGGTGGCCAACCGCATCGGCGAAGAGGGCAAGGGCTTCCGCGTGATTCTCTCCGGCATGAACTCCGAGCGGGTGATCGTCACCAGCGAATACATCGGCGCCGGGTTCTACCTGCTGGACCGTGCCGTGCAGTACGCCAACGAGCGCGAGGTGTTCGGGCGCAAGATCGGCCAGAACCAGGCGATTCAGGTGCCCCTGGCCCGGGCCTACGCCCAGCTGCAGGCCGCCTCGCTGATGCGCTGGCGCGCCGCGGAAATGTACGCCGCCGGGGAAAACCCGCGCTTCGAAGTCAACGGCGCCAAGCTGCTGGCCTCGGAGGCACTGTGGGCTGCCGCCGACGCCGCCTTCGACACGTTCGGCGGATACGCCGCCGCGGAGGAATACGGCATTGAGCGCAAGTGGCGCGAGGCGCGGCTGCCGCGTACCGCCCCCATCAGCAACAACCTGGTGCTCGCCGGTATTGCCCACGGCACCCTCGGCCTGCCGAAGTCGTTCTGACGCCTTGGCCGGGAACACAGCGGAAATGGGCGCCACGGAGGTCCTCGCCACCTATGCCGTTGCAGGCGACGGCGCGGCGGCGGACCACCGGGACGAGGTTGCCCGGGCACTGATCGACACGGTGGCCGTGGCGCTGGGCAGTGCCGGGTCCGCCGGGGAGACGATCCTGCGCGACTGGGCCCGCGCCCAGTCGCCGTCGGGACCCGCCACGGTTTGGACCTCGGGGGAGCGGACGTCGGCATCCACTGCGGCGCTGGTCAACGGAACAGCGGCACACCTGCTGGACTTCGATGACATCTCCCCGTCCATGCCGCTGCACCCCAGTGCCGTGCTGATGCCGGCACTGGTGGCCGCCGCCGAAGGCTGGGGCGGCCCGGCGGCCACGCCGGAACGCTTCACTGCCGCGTACGACGTCGGGGCTGCAGCGTTCCGCGCGCTGGCGGACCTGCTGCCCCAGCACGTCCACTACGCCCGCGGCTGGCACAGCACCTCCACGGTCGGCCGGCTCGCCGCCGTCGCCGCACTGGCCCGGCTGGGCGGCCTGGATGTGGAGACCACCCGGCACGCGCTGGGCCTGGTCTCCTCGCTGGCCGCCGGCTCGCGGCCGAACTTCGGCTCCATGACCAAACCGCTGCACGCCGGGGCCGCCGCCCGCGATGCGGTGATGGCGGTGGAACTGGCCCGGGCCGGATTTACCGCCAACCCGGAGGAACTGGAAGCACCCAACGGGTTCCTGGAACGCTACGGCGATCCACAGCTGGCACCGGTGGGATCGGCAGCCCAGACCCTGGACGAGCGCCTGGAATATTGGACGGACGCGTGGCTCCAGGACTGGGGGCTCAAACGCTACGCCAGCTGCTACGGCACCCACCGCGGCATCGACGCCGTCCTGGAACTGCGCCGGCAGCATCCCCAGGACCTGCCGGTATCTCTCAAGGCGACGCTGCACCGCCGCGGAACCCGGCCGCTGCGCCGGACCGCCCCGACGTCGGGCACCGAAGCGAAATTCAGCCTCGAATACGTGCTGGCCGTGGCCTACCTGCGCGGGCGGGTCACGCTGGAGGACTTCACCGAAGAGGCCTTCGCGGACGGGCAGGTCCGGGAGTTGATGGGCCGGGTCCAGGTGGGGGAGAGCGATCAACCGCCGGTGGGACCGGCGGAATATGCCACCGGGTTCACCGTGGTGGAGGCCTCCTTCGCGGACGGGTCCACCCGGGCGGCCCGCGTGGAAATCACGCACGGACAGTATGCCGATCCGCTGACGGACGCCGAGCTGCGCGAGAAAAGCGGAGAGTGCGTCCGGGCCGGCGGCTATCCCGCTGAGCTGGCAGACCAGATCATCGAGGCGGTCTCGGATGCACCGGGCCCGGCCTTCACACGAGTTATTTCCGGGAGGAATCCATGAGCAACGGCAGGCCCACCGTCCTGATCCAGGAAGAGGGCATGCGCGAAGGCATGCAGATCGAAAGCCGCGACATCCCCGTTGACGGCAAGATCCGCCTGCTGGACGCGCTGTCCCGGACCGGACTGAAGAAAATCATTGTGGGCTCTTTCGTGAGCCCGAAATGGACACCCCAGATGGCCGAGGTGGAGGCCGTCATTGACGGCTTCACCCCGGCCGAGGGCGTGGAGTACACGGCGATCGTGCTGAACCGGAAGGGAGCCGAGCGCCGGGCGGAGTACGCGCACAAGCTCACCCTGCCGGATCCCGCGCTGGGCCGCATCAAGGTCCATCTGTGCGACGTGTTTGTCCGGCGCAACACCAACCGCAGCCAGCAGGATGAACTGGACGCGCTGGAAAGCTCTGTGGCCTCCGCCCGCGATGCCGGCATCACCCACGCTGAGATCTCCATCAACGCTGCCTGGGGTTCGAACTGGCTGGGCGAATTCACCGAGGATGAGCGGATGCGGCTGCTGCAGCTGCAGTATGACGCGTGGACCGCCGCCGGCATCCCGGTGACCCGCATCCAGATCGGCGACCCGATGAGCTGGAACACCCCGGCGGCCGTGCGGTCCATGATGCGCCGCGTCGTCCGGACCTGGCCCGAGGTCCGCAACTACCACCTGCACCTGCACGACGCGCGGGGGATGGCGATGCTCTCGGCCTACGTGGCGATGGAGGAACTGGATGAGCGGCACACCCTGCTCATTGACACCGCCATCGGCGGCATGGGCGGCTGCCCTTATTGCGGCAACGGCCGGGCCACCCGGATGATCCCCACCGAGGACTTTGTGCACCTGCTCGAATCCGAAGGAATCGAGACGGGCATCGACCTGCCGCTGCTGATCGAGGCCGGGAAGATCGCCGAGGAGGTGGTGGGCCATCCGCTGTGGTCGAAGGTGACCGCGGCCGGTCCCCGCCCCACCGGCGAGGACGTGTATCCGATGGACATGCCGTTTATTGAAACCTTCGAGGAAGCCCAGCATTTCCGGCTGGGGCCCTCCGTCTACCAGGGGGCGCTCTCACCCTGGCGCGAGCCGGTGCAGTCCCCGGCCCGGAAGAACTACGACGCGCGGCTCGCCGCAGGAAAGGAACCGGCGCTATGAGTACCCAGGGATCCCTGGCCGGAATCCGGATCATCGAAATCGGGACCAGTGTGGCCGTTCCCTACGGCTGCCAGATCCTGGCCGATTTCGGAGCCGAGGTCATCAAGGTGGAACGCCTCGGCGGCGGCGACGACGCCCGCACCTGGGCACCGCTCAGCGGCGGCATCTCCATCACCTTCCTGTCCCTGAACCGGAACAAGAAGTCCGTGGTGCTGAACTACAAGGACCAGCGCGGCGCGGAACTGCTCGAGGAACTGCTGGGCTCCGCCGACGTCCTGGTGCAGAACCTGCGCCCGGGAGCCCTGGCCGCGGCCGGGTTCTCCTGGGAACGGATCCACGAGATCAACCCGAAGCTGGTCTATGTGGAAATGACCGGCTACGGACGCACCGGGCCGCGCAGCCAGCAGCCCGCCTATGACGCGATGCTGCAGGCCTACGCCGGCGTGGTGGCCATGACCGGTTCCGACGACGGCCCGCCGGCACGGGTGCCGCTGTCCATGATGGACATGGGCACCGGCATGTGGCTGGCGCTGGGCGTTTTTGACGCGCTCCGCCGCCGGGAACAGACCGGTGAAGGCACCCATGTGGAGGTCTCGCTGCTGCAGACCGCCCTGGCCTGGGTGAACACCCCGCTGATGAGCGTCGCGGCCGGCGGCGCCGTCCCCGAACGGCTCGGCTCCGGGTTCCGCGGCAACGTCCCCAACGGCGCCTTCCCGGCGTCGGACGGCTACGTGTTCCTCTCCGTGGGCAACAACGAGAGCTTCTACCGCCTGCTGGACGCCATTGAAGCCCCGTACCTGCGGGACGAGCCGGGCTTCGAGGACAACCTGGCCCGGGTGAAGAACCGGCACACGGTCAACGAACGGCTCGGGGAAGCCACGGCGAAGTTCACCATGGATGACCTGCTGCAGCGCCTGGAGAAAGCCAAGGTTCCGCACTCCGCGGTGAACACCCTGGACCGGGTCCTGGCGGATCCGCAGGTGGAGGCCCTGGGCCAGCTCGAAGACGTTTCCCATCCGGTCCTGGGAGACGTGACGGTGGTGAACACCCCGGTCACCTTCAACGGGGAGTACCTGGCCCAGCGCCGGACCCCGCCCGCCCTCGGTTCGGACACCGCCGACGTCCTCACCGCCCTCGGCCTCACCGATGAGCAGATTGACGGACTGCTGGCCGCCGGCGTCATCGAGACCGGCACCGCAACAGACAGCACTACAGAAGGAGCAGACGCATGAGCGACGGCCTGATCAGCGGCAGCGCCGAGGAAGTCCGCTATGAAGTACGGGACTCGGTAGCGTGGATCACCATCAACCGGCCCGAACGGCGCAACGCCATCAGCCGGCACACCGTCCAGCTCCTGGTAAAGGCCTTTGTGGAGGCCGAGGAGGATCCGGATGTCTGGGCCGTGGTCATCACCGGCACCGGCGACAAGGCGTTCTGCGCCGGCGGCGACATGAAGGAAATGGACAGCGTGGCCCGCGCCGGACGTCAGGTGCACACCCCCATGACCGGCGAGTACCGTGCCCTGCTGGAAGTAATGCTGGAGACCTACAAACCCGTGATTGCCGCGATCAACGGGCACGCCCTGGCCGGGGGCTGCGAAATAGCCCTGGCCTGCGACATCCGGATTGCCGTGGAGGGAGCCACCGTGGGCCTCACCGAGGCCAAGCGCGGCATGGGCGCCAACTTCGGCTCCGTGGTGCTGCCCCGGCTGATCCCGCGCGCGCTGGCCATGGACATGCTCTACACCGCCCGGATGGTGCCGGTGGAGGAAGCCCTGCAGATGGGCCTGGTCAACAAGGTGGTGCCGCGCGAGGAGTTCGAGACCGCGGTGAAGGATTACGTGGCCGGCATTGTGGCCAACTCCCCGGTATCCCTGCGCCGCTACAAGGAAATGGCCACCAAGAGCTGGGGCCTGCCCGTCAGCTCGGCGCTGCGCCTGAACGTGGGCCCCAATCCCTACACCAGCGAGGACCGTGCCGAGGGGGTCCGCGCGTTCCTGGAGAAGCGCGCCCCGCAGTGGAAGAACAGGTAGGAAGCGCCCATGGACATGCTTGAGGAATGGGCCGTCCCGCAGGGCGGGATCTGGACGGACGGCGACGGCGAGCCGCTGCCGGTGCGCGAGGCCGCCACCGGCGAGGTGATCACCACGCTGGCCACCGCCTCGGTGGCCCAGGCCGAAGAAGCCGCCCGCACCGCTGCCCGCGCCCAGCGGGACTGGGCCGCGCTCCCGCCGTCGGCCCGCGCCGCCGTGCTCCGCCGCGCCAGCGAATTGTTCGCCCAGCACGCGGACCGGATCACGCCGTGGATTGTCCGCGAAAGCGGCGGCACCTGGGCCAAGGCCTCCACCGAGATCCTCGCCGCCGTCTCCGAATGCGCCGAGGCGTCCGCGCTGCCCACCCTCCCGCAGGGGGACACCCTGGCCACCAACAAGCAGCGGTGGTCCTTCTCCCGCCGGGTTCCGGCCGGAGTGGTGTCCGTGATTGCCCCGTTCAACTATCCGCTCACCCTGGCCATCCGCTCGGTGGCTCCCGCGCTCGCCGCCGGCAACGCGGTGCTGCTGAAGCCCGATCCGCGCACCACGGTGTGCGGCGGGGCCGCGATCCAGCGGATCTTCAACGAGGCCGGCCTGCCCGCGGGTGTGCTGCAGGTCCTGCCCGGCGGCGCCGACATCGGCGCGGCCGTGGTCAGTGCCCCCGAGGTGCGCATCATTTCCTTCACCGGTTCGACGGCGGCCGGCATCAAGGTGGGCGAGGCCGCAGCACGGCAGATGAAACGAGCGCACCTGGAGCTGGGCGGCAACAACGCGGTAGTGGTGCTGCCCGGGGCGGACATTGCTGCCGCCGCGGCGGCCGGGGCCTTCGCCTCCTTCCTGCACCAGGGGCAGATCTGCCAGGCCGCCGGCCGGCACCTGGTGCATGTCTCCCAGGCGGAGGACTACCTTGCGGAGCTGGCCCGGATCGCCAAATCCCTGGTGGTGGGGGATCCCTGGCGGCAGGAAGGCGTGCAGATCGGCCCGGTCATCGATGAACGCCAGCTGGCCGCCGTCAAAGCCCTGGTGGACGGCGCCGTGGCAACCGGTGCCCGGGTACACGCCGGCGGACGGACGGAGGGCCGGGCTTACCTGCCCACCGTCCTCTCCGGCGTCGAACCGGGCATGCCCGTGTGGCAGGACGAGATCTTCGGACCCGTGGCCCCCGTTCTGACCTACGAAACCCTCGACGAAGCAGTGGAGCTGGTCAACGCGAGCCCCTACGGCCTGTCCGTGGCGGTGCTTGGTGATGCCGGCACGGCCATGGCGGTGGCGGACCGGATCCACAGCGGGGTAGTGCACATCAACGAACAGACCGTGGGGGATGAGGCCACGGCGCCGTTCGGCGGGATGGGCACGTCCGGAAACGGTGCTCGCTTCGGCGGCCCGGAGGCGAACTTTGAGGCCTTCACTGAGACACAATGGGTCACAGTACGTCCAACCATTGAGACCTACGCCGTGCCGTCCGGGCGGGCGCCGCTCAACGGATAGAATCGCCGGGTGGCGGGCGGAAACGGGCCCGCCCCACGGGATAGACGGAGATTTTATGGCAGGCAACGGCACGGTGGATCCGCACGAGGACACAAAGCGGTCCGTCCTGGGCAGGGCCTTCGAAATCCTGGACTGCTTCGAGGGCGGCCAGGAAATGACGGTGGCCGGGATCTGCGAACGGACCGGCCTGCCGCCGGCCACCGTGCACCGGATGCTCGCGGCCCTGGTGGAGTGGGAAGGCGTGGAACGCCTGGCCCGCGGCCGCTACCGCCTCGGCGCGCGCATCTGGCGGCTGGGTGTCAGCGCACCGCAGGTACGGCGCCTGCGCGAGCTCGCCCAGCCGTACCTGGTCAACCTGCACATGGCCACCCGCGGAACGGTCTACCTGGGCGTCCGCGACGGCCAGGACGCCGTCTTCGGTGACCGGATCACCCGGGTCAAACCCACCGCAGCCTCCTCCTTCGTCACCCGGCGGATGCCGCTGCAGAGCACGGCCGGCGGCCGGGTGCTGCTGGCCTACTGCGAGGACGCCTGGGCGCAGGTGCGGAAGGACGCCGCCCTGGAAGCGGAGGACAGCAGCGGCGCAGCGTACGACGACGGCGCCTCCGCCGCGGGTGCCGCGGTTCCGTACGGGCTGGCCGCGCTGGAACGCGAGCTGGCCGAGATCCGGAGGCAGGGCTACGGTGTGATGCTCAATGACGGGCTGCCCGGCCGGACCTCCGTGGCAGCGCCCGTGTTTGGCGAACTCGGCACGGTGGTGGCCAGCCTCACCGTCTCCTTCCCGGAAACCCGGATTCCAGAGCCGCGCACCATCCTGCCGCAGGTGCTGGGCACCGCCCGGGCCATCAGCGGTGACCTGGCCCGGCACTCGCTGCCGGCGTCGTCGGCCGTGCCGCCGGAGCCTGCGCACTAGTCCAACCCTTTTCCGCGACACCGGCGCAGAATCGCATTCTGGAGGGCGAGACCCCGCTAAGGTCTTGACGTATGACAGCTAAGCAGCGCGAGAAGGACGAGCCCACCTATCCCATCGGATCGGTGGACAAGGCCCTGCGCCTGGTGGTCCTGGTGTCCGAACACCCGGGCGGTATCCGGATCGGCGAGGTTGCTGCCGTCCTGGGCGTGGCTCCGTCCACGGCCCACCGGCTGCTGCAGATGCTGGTGCACCGCGGCTTCGCGCGCCAGGACCCGGACACCAAGGCCTACCATCCCGGTGAAACCCTGGACCGGCTCTCCGACCAGCGCGAGCGGGTCCGCCAGCTGGCCCGGCCCATCCTGACCGGCCTGGTGGAGGAGTTCGGCGAGACCGTGCACCTGGCCATGCTGGACGGATGGAACGCCCTGACCATTGCCTCCGTGGAAAGCCCGCATCTGCTGCGCGTCGGCAACCGCGAGGGCCACGCCCAGCCCGCGGTGAGCAGCGGTATGGGCCGGGTACTGCTCTCCGGCGTCGACACCCCGGTGCCCTCGCCCATGCTCAAGTCCGCCGGCGTCGGCCGGGAACGCTTCGAAAACCACCTGGCAGAGATCGAGGCGAACGGTTTCCTGCTCCAGCACGGGGAAGTGGAGCACGGCGTCAGTGCTTTGGCCGTCCCGGTGTACGGGCGGGACGGGGAATCGGTGGACTACGCCATCGGTGTCACCTACCCCACCGGGCGGATCGGGGAGGCAGACCTGCCGAAGCTGGTGAAGGCCGCCAAAACAGCAGCGGCGCAGCTCGGGGAGGAGCTGCACCGCTGAGCTGCACGGCTGACTTACACCGCTGACAGGCGTTCGGTTCGGCGGCCGGCTTGGGCCGGGGCTTAGCTTGAGGCTTGGATCGGGGCTTAGATCGGGTACTTCCGCTCCTGCGGAGCCCGGTCCAGCGGCATGAACATCCAGTCCAGATCCGCGTAGTCCTTCGGATCGTGGTCCTTGAAGATGAAGTTGCGCATGTTCCGGCCCACACCCTCGGTGTGGAACAGCTCTCCGGCCGCGCGGGCCAGGCGCTGGATGTTGCCGGCATGCTTCAGCCGCCGGTCCTGGTAGGCAGCGAAGGCTCCCTCCACATCCTCCGTGCGGGTCAGTTCCTCGGAGATCGCGATGGCGTCATCGATGGACTGGGCCCCGCCCTGGGCGAGGTACTGGAGCATCGGATGGGCGGCGTCGCCCAGCAGGGCCACCCGGCCATCCACCCACACATCCGCCGGCTCGCGGTCATACATGGGCCAGCGGATGTCGCGGCTGAGGTACTGGCCGGCGTTCTGCACGGCGTCGCAGCACTTGGAGAAGCGGGCATCCAGTTCCTCCGGGGTGCCCCAGTTGTCGTGGTCCGGGGAGTACGCGTCGGACTTGAAGACCGCCACGTTGTTGTACAGCTTGCCGCCGCGCAGCGGGTACTGGATCAGGTGCATGTTCGGGCCCAGCCAGCACAGCACGGCGGGGGAGGAGGTGACGTCCTCGCCCACGGCTTCGATGGGGACCGTGCCGCGGTAGGCCACGTACTTGGACGGCACCAGATCATCATCGATGATGGCCCCGCGCAGGTTGGAGCGCACGCCGTCGGCCCCGATCACCGCTTCGGCAAGGTACTGGGCGCCGGAGAGGGTCTTGACCAGCACCGTCCCGTCGGCCTGGTTGGTGGCGCTGAGCACCTCCGCATCGGTCTGCAGCTGGACCCGGCCGCTCTCCTGGCAGGCCTCCAGCAGTGCCGAGTGCAGGTCCGCGCGGTGCGTGACGATGTAGGGGTAGCCGTAGTGCGCCTGGAACTCTTCGCCCAGGTCAATGGTGGCAATGGTCTGCCCGGTGACGGCGTCAATGTAGATTTTCCGCTCCGGGACCACCGCGTCCTTCTTGACCTTGTCCAGCACGCCCAGCCGGTCCAGTGCGGACAGGGCATTGGGGGCCAGCTGGATGCCGGCGCCCACCTCGGCGAATTCGGGGGCGCGTTCCAGGACAAGGACGTCCTTGCCGGCACGGGCGAGGCCGGCAGCGGCGGCCAGGCCGCCAATTCCTCCGCCTACCACCAGGGTGTGGACCTTCGTGATTTCCTGCGTCATGTCTTGCTCTCCTCCGGTGCCGAATCCGCGGCGTCGCGGTTCTTGCTGATTCTGTATAGCGGAACTTCATTCGTTCCAACAGAATAGGGAGGGATGTGAGCTGCGTCAATGGGTTGCCGCCGCACTATCAGCCAGTGAGAGGACCGGTACGCAGCCTGCGACTCCGCCATTAGGCTGGCGCTGATGAAACTGAGGCGGTGCCCGCGGGCCGGGCCGCCGTAGCTTCCGCACACTTAAGGAGCCGTAATGAGAATCGTTGTCTTGGTCAAGGAAGTCCCGGACACCTACGGGGACCGCAAGCTGTCCCTGGAGACCGGGCTTGCCGACCGCGCGGCCGGGGACGTGGTGATGGACGAAATCGGGGAACGCGCCATTGAAGCGGCCCTGACCTATGCCGATGCCAACGCCGGCACCGAAGTGGTGCTGCTGTCCATGGCGCCGGAATCCGCGACTGCAACCATTCGGAAGGGCCTGGCCGCGGGGGCGTCCTCGGCCGTGCTGGTGGCGGACGAGGCCCTGCTGGGCGCGGACATGAACCTGACCTCTGAGGTGCTGGCGGCCGCGGTGCAGCGGATCGACGCCGACCTGGTGATCGCCGGCAACCAGTCCACGGACGGCTCCGGCGGCATGATGGCGGCCATGCTGGCCGAACGGCTGGGCCTGCCCCAGCTGACCTTCCTCTCCGCCGTGGAGATCTCCGAGACCGCGGTTTCCGGCACCCGGATGACGGACGCCGGCACGGCACAGGTCTCCGCGGACCTGCCCGCGGTGATTTCCGTGACCGAGGCACTGCCGCCCTGCCGCTTCCCCAACTTCAAGGGCATCATGGCCGCCAAGAAGAAGCCGTTCGAGGTGCTGAGCGCCGCGGACCTGGGCCTGGACGCCGAGCGCCTGGACATTCCGCGTTCCATCCTCACCCAGGTCTCCGTCCGTCCGGCCCGCGGGACGGGCGTGAAGATTGTGGACGACGGCGACGGCGGCCGGCAGCTGGCGGAGTACCTACTCGAAAACAAACTGGCCTGAGGGGCACCATCATGACTGAATTCGCAACTGATTCCATTCTCGTGCTGCTGGACACCCTTCCCGGCGGAGCCCTGGCCAAGAGTGCATCGGCACTGCTGGGGGCTGCGGACAGCATCGGCACCCCCGTGGTGCTGCTGGCCGGAAAGCCGGATGAGCTGGCGGAAGCTGCCGAGGCCGCTGCCGGTTTCGGTGCCGCACAGGTCCTGGTGGCGGACACGTCCGCCGCCGGTGGTGAGCTGACTGTGCCCACCGTGGATGCCCTGGAAGCGGCAGCCGCCTTGGTCCGGCCCGACGCCGTGCTGATTTCCCACTCCGTGGAGGGCCGCGACGTCGCCGGCCGGTACGCGGTACGCGCCGGCACCGCCGTGGCCGTGGACGCGGTGGGCGTCGCCCGGGACGCCGAGGGCATTGTGGCCCAGCATTCCGTGTACGGCGGCGAGTTCCTGGCCGAATCCGCCCTGACCTTCGGCACTCCGGTGATCACGCTCCGCCAGGGTGCTGTGGAGGCACGGGCCGAGGCCCGGCCGCTGCAGCGGCAGGACCTGGACTTTGCACTCTCCGCTGCCCGCGCCGCCAAGGTGAACTCCTTCGACGCCGCTGCAGTCAACGCCTCCCGGCCGGAGCTGCGCGGTGCCGCCAAGGTGGTGGCCGGCGGCCGCGGCCTCGGCTCCGTGGAGCAGTTTGCCCTGGTGGAGCAGCTGGCCGACGAACTCGGCGCCGCCGTGGGTGCTTCCCGTGCCGCCGTCGACGCCGGGTACATTCCTTACGCCCATCAGGTGGGGCAGACCGGCGTCTCGGTGTCCCCGCAGCTGTACCTGGCCCTGGGTATTTCCGGTGCCATCCAGCACAAGGCCGGCATGCAGACCGCCAAGACCATTGTGGCGGTGAATAAGGATGCGGATGCGCCGATCTTTGAGGTGGCGGACTTCGGTGTGGTGGGTGATCTCTTCACGGTGATCCCGCAGGCCATCGAGGTGCTTCAGGCGAAGAAGGCGGCGTCCTGATGACTGCCGCAACCACGACCCTGCGCCGCGGGCTGCCCCGCCGGCCGGGCGGGGAACCGTGGCCGGAGGTCGACGGGGGAGCGGTGGATGTTGGCGGGGCTGGTGCTGAGGCGGCGGTTGCGGCGGAGGCTGCTGCGGCTGAGGTTGCCCCGGCCGCTGATGCGCCGGCCGCTGATGCGCAGGTTGCAGCTCCCGCTGACGCGCAGGGTGCCACCGAGGCGGCGCCGCAGGTGTCGGCCGAGCCCGCAGCCCAGGCTATTCCTGCGGCTGAAACCCCTGAACCGACTCCCCAGCCTGTTCCGGCAACCGAGCCTGCTCCGTCGTCGGCGACCGTTTCCCTGCGGCGCGGCCTACCGCGCACCCCCGGCGGCGAACCGTGGCCGCCCGGTGGCGTGTCGGTGCCGGCGGCAGCCGCCGTTCCGACGTCGTCGGACGCGGCGAACAGTTCCGCACCGGATGCTTCAGCAGCTGGCGCCTCGAAGGGTTCGGCACCCGCCGTTTCAGGGAGTGCCAACCCAGCGCCGGTGACGGACGCACCCGTCGCCGACCCGGCGTCGGCGTCCTCCGCTGCAGCTGTCTCCAATCCGGCTATCTCCAATCCAGCAGTCGGCAGCCGCACCGAGACGGTCCGGCTGCGGCAGGGACTGCCCCGGAAAGCCGGTGAAGACGCCTGGCCAACCGTTGCCGAAGTCCAAACCGAGGTGGCAGGCGTCGCATCCGTCGCCGCGCCGCCGTCATCCCCTGCAGCTGACAACTCTGCGGGTACGGCAGCGTCGGCTGCACCCGCTGCTGACGCTGCACGGACATCAACTGAGGTGCCTGCTGAGAACGCTGCTGCCGGTGCCTCTGATGCGGCGAGTCCCGCTGCTCCGGCTGCTCCCGCCATGTCGGCCGCTTCCGCCGGGGCTTCAGTTCAAGCTGAACCCGCTGCCCAGGCCAAACCGGCTGTCGCTTCGGCCACCCCTGCGACCTCCACCAAACTGGGCACCCCGGCATCCCCGACCAAATCCACCTCGGCGGGTTCCGCCGAGCCCGGCAGGGCCTGGTTGTCGAACCGCTGGGCGAAGCTCGGTGCCGCCGCTGCAGCCCTGGTGGTTCTTGCTGCCGTGGCCGTGCTGTGTTCGCGCTGGTTCCTCAGCAGCGACGCCGGCGTTTCCTTCTTGGCGGCGTATCCGGGGGAGTACCACCTGCCCGAGGGCGCTCCGGTCGGGCTGCCGGCCTGGCTGGGCTGGCAGCACTTCATGAACGTGTTCCTGATGGTGCTGATCATCCGTTCCGGCTTGCAGATCCGCCGGGAGACGCGGCCTTCTGCGTACTGGACGCCGAAGCGGGCGGGCGGATCCAAGGTCAGCCTGACCGTCTGGTTCCACCAGTCACTGGACCTGCTCTGGCTGGTGAACGGGGCGGTGTTCATAGTGCTGCTGTTCGCCACGGGCCAGTGGATGCGTGTCATTCCCACCTCGTGGGAGGTCTTCCCCAATGCGGTGTCCGCCGGTCTGCAGTACATGTCCCTGGACTGGCCGACGGATAACGGGTGGGTGAACTACAACGCCCTGCAGCAGCTGGCCTACTTTGTCACCATCTTTATCGCCGCGCCGCTGGCCGCAGCGACCGGTTTCCGGATGTCGGGCGTGTGGCCGAAGAAGGCCGTGAAGGTGAGCCAGCTGTTCCCCATCGAGGCCGCCCGTCGGGTGCATTTCCCGGTGATGCTGTACTTCGTGGCGTTCATCGCCGTCCACGTCATCCTGGTCTTCGCCACGGGCGCACTGCGCAACCTGAACCACATGTATGCGGCGCAGGGATCCACCGATCCCTCGGCCTATGCATCCAACTGGTTCGGCTTCTGGATGTTCGTCCTGTCCCTGGCCGTCATTGGCGGGGCATGGGCAGCCAGCCGGCCGTTCCTTCTGGCACCGGTGGCCTCCCTATTCGGGAAGGTCAGTTCCCGGTAACGGTTTTCCAGTCCTCCGGCCACGGGATTCCCCTGTCCCGTGGCCGGGGTTTTATCCCGGGTCGCCAGACAATCAAGCTTCCAAACTGCGAGGTCGTCGGGCATCTGACCGGCGGTGGCCGCACGGGTCGGCGGCGTGGAACTGACGAACCTCGGCCTGGGCGGCAGCGCCCTGGTTGACCCGTTCACCGCGCAGCTGATGCGGGATACCCGGCGGACCTGATCAGCGTGAAGCTGGGCATCAATTGTGGTCAACGCGGACGTGATGCGTTTGCACGCGTTTGTGCCGGCGGCGCACGGGTTCCTGGACACCATCCGCGAGGGGGATCTGGAGACCCCGCTGGTGCTCATTTCGCCGATTTTCTGCGGCATCCACGAGGACACTCCCGGCCCTAGTGCGTTCGATCCGGCGTCCTTCGGGACCGGTCAGGTTGGGTTTGTGGCCAGGCTCGTCAGAGGGTGTGGCTGTCGGCCAGCTGACGTTGCAGGTAATCCACGAGGCGCTGGCATGCGCAGGGCAGAGGACCCGAACCTGTTCTATTTGGACGGGCTTTCGCAACACGGGGGCAGCGCATGCTGAGGTGCATCCGCTGCCCGATGCGTACAACCGGACAGTGCCACGCACCAGCTGATCGGGGACCGGCTTGCGAAGTATGTGTGTCGGGGGAGGGGTAGTTTGCAGCCTCCTAAAACCCCGACTTAGGTAGGTGGGATGCACCGGTGCCGTTGTTTACGGTGGTGATCGAGCACGGAGCCCCAGGTTGTTCGAGTTGCGCATCAAGGAATTTGTCGTGCTAGCAGCACCTCTCTTCGAAGTTCATCGGGAGAGAAGGGCGGCCACCTTCTGTGCGCGGCACGGTGGCAATTTGCGCATAGGGGTACCAGCTCGGTGCGTGGATCAACCACTCGAGGGCCGTCCATACTGCTGACCGGGGTCAAATGATGAATCTCCACGTACCCCTTGGCCAGATTTCCGTAGAAGGAACTGAAGGAGAACCCGCAAACAGTGCAGTTCGTTCCGTGTAATTCGATAGCGACCGCACGATTAGCTCTGCTGCGCTCATATCGACGGGACAGCTCAAGCTTTTCGGCACCTTCCTCGTCAAATACTTCAGGTGGTCCCGTCATAGCTGGATCATTCGAAATAGTTGCGAGCTCCAGTATGAGAGCTAAGACACTGGCCGCCGCCACTCGTCGCGCGTCGCCGGTCGTGGGGACGTCATCGAACATAACCCGGCTCGAAAACAAGGGAATCGTTGTGGGCTGCTCTTCAGATTTCATAGCTGAATGTGTCTCTTCGGAATACCGGGCACCCAGAGACGAGAAAGAATCGATAAGCACCTGTAGTTGGTTACGCTTTTCAACAAACGATGAGGCCACATGGTCACGCAAAGTCTTAGCCAAGTTATCGAATTCCAGTGTTGCATCCACCCATGACAACATCGGACGGAGAGTCACACTGAGCCCGTGCGGCCGTTTCAAGCCTTCAATACGAAGCTGGAGCTTTGCTCCTCCCGTTGGCTGGCTAACCACGGGGAGCCCCAGTATGCGAGAAAGCTCCTCTTCCAGAACATTCAGTTCAGACAAGGTTTACCCCTCAAGATCGGGCTCAGGAAGATCTTCGACTAGTTTCCGCAAGGCTCTCGAGACATCGAACCGAATGTCTTCAAATATTTCTTTGGTAGCGTCCTCAGTAGCACGGAATTCAGCAGCAGCTAGCGCCCATAGGAGCGAATCTAGTGCTTGGACCGTCACACCGGTGCTCCGGTTCGGAACATAAACCTTTCGGTAGTATGGGTGGCTCTTGCTTATGAGTACCCCTGGGTTGCTTCCGATGTATGAAGGCTTATAGAGCAAACCCTCGTTGAGTTCATCCACGCCCTCGATGAAGACCTTCGAGTCGTGCGACGGACGGTAGGGAACGGAAACTGTGCCTTTGGGATTGGTTATTTGTGCACTACCACCGATTTCATCCGTTGATGTAACGGACGGCTTCGGAAGATTCTTACCTTTGTCCCCGATAACAGCGTTGGACGGACCATGGGTCGCTGCATCATCAATCTTGGCAACGTCGGACCTCTGCCCGTCTCGATAGCGGATCTGGGCTTCCCTACGAGGTGGAGTTAGGGCTCTTTCAGCGAACTCACTTAAACCGCTGTCGAGCACTATTGCGGATTTCTTGATGTCGACTTGGAAAGCATCGTCCAAGGTATGATCAAAGGACAGCTCCGCGCGCGCAAGGGTCAAGTGGGGTTCTTGACTCCACATATTGAGCCAGTCCGGGCCGTGGATGAGACGGTTTTCACGATAGACATAAATGCCCTGCCATTTATTGGCCAAACGCGCGTGACTAGGAGCGCTTTCACCCAATGTTGCCTGCATGTCCGACTTGCGCGGAAGGACAAAGGCCCGAACCTTCAGGACTGATATTCCGGCCTCGGTCTCAACCTTTACGTCCTTGTCCAATAAACACTCGGCACCAAACCCGAACGGGTTCCATGCCGTAATGCCCTTTCCATTGAGCGTGAGGGAAACGTTCTCTGCTCGTGCATCTTCCGGATCAAGAAAACGCTGGAAGATCATGGAGAGGTGTTCATTCAGGCCAGATATTGCCCGCTGAAGGGCCGCCTTAGCCCGCGTCCCGGTCGGGTCTTTATATTCACGTATGACCCGGTCGACGGATTCCCAACGAACTACCGTTCCGGTGCCTTGGGAAGCAATGTCGTCCAGTTGGTCAATATCAGCCTGCCGATCAGCAGAGAATATTTGAACCTGCCATCCTAGCTCCTTGACCCGGTCCAGGTCCCAGAGTGCGGTTAACGGTTCCCCTTCAGGGGTGGCGCGCGAGGTTATGCGGATGCGACGGGCGAATGCTGTTGATGCTGTCTTTAATCCAAGCCCAAATTTACCGAGACTCGATGGATCGTCACGATGCGATGAACCATATCGCAGTGCATTAGCTAAACCCGCCTGATCCATGCCACATCCGTTGTCCGCCACGCTGAAACGAACGTTTCCCCGTGGGTCTTGGACGAGTTCCAAGCTGATTCGACTCGCACCGGCCGCGATCGAGTTATCAACAATATCTGCAATGGCCGTGTTTAAATTATAACCAGTGTCTCGCAGGGATTCGGCGATCCGTTCTGGATCTGGAGTGACCTCTACGTACTCATTAGTCATAACGGTCATCGCTTTCTGTAGGTGGTCCACTGCCCCGTGAGGGTGATCGTAAACGAGAATTGATCTTCCTGAAGTGCATTGAGGTCTGAAGTTGGTTTCGTGATTGACAATATATAGTCGAGCTCCGCGAGCCTTTTGATCGTCAATTTATCGCCAGCCTCTGCTGAGTTTCGGGAAAAAAACCCGCTCAGGCCGGTGAGGCGAAACTCGTTCCTTGTGCTCCTCCCATGCAACTTCCCATTGTAGTAGATATATGTTAGTGGAATACCCACTTCATGGTGGCTGTCAAACCCGTATAAAACTTGGCGCGGGTTAAATTCGGAGGCGTCAAGTACGGGAAAGAAATCAAGCATATCTCCAGTCTTGGGAACGGCTATCCCTGCTTGATGACTGCCAGTAGTACCGACGTCATTTGGCGTGAGTATCTTGGTGACTTGGTCTATGGACTTGTTCATGTGGACTCCTTTGGGACTAAATCCAGTATCTTTTCCAACTCAGCTTTATCAGGGCCGTCCATCACCTTCGACATGCCACTTGATTGCAATTCCCGCTTGGATGAAAGACGTTCAATCATGACGGACTCGATGGTTTGCTCGTAATAGAGGTAGTAAACAAAGACAGGGAGTAGCTGTCCGCGGCGGTATGAGCGTGCTGACGCTTGGTCTACGACGGCCGGGTTCCACTCCGGAGTAAAGTGGACAACATAGTTAGCTGCTTGAATGTTCAATCCCACGCCGGCAGCGCGGGGATTGACGACAAGTATTCCCGGTCCTGGATGGTCAGTGTACTCGTCTATTAGTTCCTGTCGACGGCCAATACCGGTGCGACCGTCGACGGTCGCTGTGAATAAGCCCGGTACTCCTCGAAAAAATGAGGCAATTTCATCTATTGAATCTGCAAAGGATGCGAAGACTAAGACCTTTTTCCCAGTGGCAAATGCTTCCTCTGCAATTTCGGTCAGTCTTCTCATCTTCGAACTGTTCGTTGTGCTTGTCGCGGATGCTGCGCATACCCTCAACGCGGTCATTTTTGCCAGAACAGGTTTCGGGCTTACGCGTATTGCGTTGTACCCCGCGGCAACTGTGCCGTCTAACGTGAGGGGTACAAATGCGTCTATGCGCTTCGGTAGATCGGCTGCAACTTGGTCAACATTGCGACGGATAACAAGTGGGGAGACGAGCTCACCAAGATGCTCGGCAGCCCAGATCTCATCGGGATAGAGATCTTGAAACACTTTGAATGGCGGCAGATATGCACTGGCAACGAACTCCATAATCGCCCAAAGGTCCCGCAGTGAATTCTCGATCGGGGTTCCTGTAACTGCGACGTGGCTATGCCCATCAAGGTGCTTCACGGCTAGGGCGCGCTTGGTCATAGGATTCTTGATCGCTTGCGCCTCGTCCAAGGCGATCACGTTCCAATGAACCTGTTCAAACAGAGTCAAGTCTTGGACGATGGATTCGTAAGACGTCACGACAACGTCGGCTCTGGTCAGACTGCTTGGGTGACCAGTTCTCGCCGATCCTTGGTGGACGAGGATGTTGAGAGATGGAGCGAACCGGGAGAATTCCCTAGACCAGTTTGCGAGCGTGGAGGCCGGGCCGACAACGAGCGACGTGCCTGAGTCGCAAACTGCGGTTAGGAGCGCTATTACTTGTAGAGTTTTTCCCAGTCCCATTTCATCCGCCAAGAGGCATCCGAGTTTTTGTGCGTACAAGGATCGCAACCGCTGGAAGCCTTGCGCCTGATAGGGATACAGATCTGCGGTTAGCCGGCCCGAACGCTTGAGGGGCGTCTCCTCTCTGGAAGGGACGGCAGGGCTTTCCAGAGCTGAGAAAAACACATCCAAGCCCGATTTCCAGCTCAGCCACAGCACCTGCTGATCTGATAGCTCTGTATGCGGCAAGATGCCCTGCCCAGACAGGGTGGTCCTGATCTCCGTGCATTGACCTTGGTCCAATGCGAACCAGTTGTTCTCTGCAAGAACCTGCCCGAACTGCGGAATGTCGCGCAAAGGGTATTCCGAGGACGAATCAGAGACGACTGGGACTAGTACGCGCTGATCGGTGGCTGTGCGCCTGATTTGCAGATTGACGCTGCCCACTTCGGCATGAAAGGTGATGTCTGGAAGATCCGTGCTCGGCGGAGAGCAGAGGGAACCGTTTATTGACAGGTTCCCCTCATACTGTGCCGTCCATACGTCCAGGGCTTCGGTCGTGACAGTGCCGCTACTGGATACGAGATGAACTGTTGAAGTGTCGGCATCGATCACCCAACTGGCACCCCCCACTTGAGACTCCCCCCAGGGTCTTCGGCTCTGCGAGCCGACTTAAGAGCATTCTTGCCCTCGGACACCATATCTTGTTGTGGTGCGTTAGCACTTGTTTGCTGACGCAGCCGTGTCGGCGACGTCTTCGTCGATGTGCTGCTGTGGGATGCACAACATTTTTGGGCCTGGGTGGCGTGCCGATTTGGGTTGGACGCAGAAATGGGGAATATTTATGGACAGTTTGACCCGCAAATTTCCCCTTTTGAACGGAGCGTTCTAGTGACGTTGGCCCCGACAACTCCTGCCAGTAGTCCCGGTGGACTGCCCGTGGAGTCGCGTGCACTCCTGTTGGACCTGCGCAGCTCCCACAGCCAAGCCAAACTGGCCGCGCTGTTGGAGGTCTCATTGAAGACCATCGGGCGGTGGGAATCGGGGGAAACTGAGTGCCCGCCTTACCTTCTCCCTGCGCTCGAACGCATCAAGCTCGACCAGGTAACGGCTAAGGTGCCGGTGGTGGCCACGCCTCAATTCCGCTTTATCGACCTCTTTGCAGGGATCGGCGGTATCCGCTTGGCATTCGAGTCTATCGGCGGAAAGTGCGTCTTCACATCAGAATGGAATAAATTTGCCCAGCAGACTTATGCGCGCAACTTCGGGCATGACTTGCCGAGCTTCGTTGATGGTCTCCACACAGAACCTAATGGACATATGTTCGCCGGAGACATCACACGTATTGATGCAGAGGACATTCCTGATCACGATGTCCTCCTAGCAGGGTTTCCTTGCCAGCCCTTTTCGATCGCGGGTGTCTCGAAGAAGAACTCGTTAGGCCGCGAACATGGCTTTGCGGATGCCACACAAGGAACTTTGTTCTTCGATGTTGCCCGTATTATCGAGCAAAAACAGCCCCAAGCTTTTATGCTTGAGAATGTTAAGAACCTCCTTTCGCATGATAAGGGACGCACTTTTAGGGTAATCAAGGAGACTCTAGAAGACGAGCTCGGATACACTATCGCATTCCGTATCGTGAACGGTTCTGCATATGTCCCCCAAGGGCGGCAGAGAATAATTATTGTTGGATTCAAGGATCCCTCTGCGTTTGAGGGTGAAAAAGGATTCAGTTTTGATAACCTCAAGAGTCAGGTGAACCAGGATGGCTCGTCCCGGATTATTCACCCCACGATGGTCTCTGTGCTGCATCCAGAAGACGGAACTGAAACTGCGGAAGCCCCTTATACCGAGGGTGCTGACGCCGTCGTTAGTGAAAAGTACATCTTGACGCCGAACCTTTGGGAGTACCTCAAAAACTATGCGGCGAAACATCGTGCTGCTGGTAACGGCTTTGGCTATGGCTTGGTTGGACCAGAGTCCGTAGCGCGCACTCTGTCTGCTCGGTATCACAAAGACGGTTCGGAGATTCTGGTATCGAGGGGGGTCGGAGAGCGGCCACGCAGGCTTACACCCCGTGAGTGTGCGCGCCTTATGGGATTCCCGGACACGTACGAGATTCCGGTCTCTGATACCCAGGCTTACAGGCAGTTCGGTAACAGTGTTGTCGTTCCCGCCGTCACGGCAGTTGCTGAGGAAATGAAGAGGTTTATTCGCTGACAGTGACTCGTTTCTCCGCTCGCCTAGGTATCTGAGGGTGGGCGGAGAAACACACGACAGCGAGTACTAGGGCCCCCACTCCTCCGCCCGCCCCAACGCCAGCTCCAGCTCCCGACCGCCGGCTTCAGCAATCAGTTCCGGATCGCCGACCACCACCAGCAGGCACCGTGCCCGGGACAGCCCCACGTAGAGCTGCTCCGGAGCGCGAGCCATGTCCTTGAACCCGTTGACGCATAGGATCACGACAGACCGTTCCAGCCCCTTAAATCCCAGGACATGCCCGTAGAACTCCGCATCGTCGTCGTGGAAGGACCTCCAGTACTCGGGGATACGCTGGGACTCGTAATAATCCTGATGGATTGGATGGCGCTTGTTGGTGGTCAGCAGGGCGATCTGGTTGGCTGCCCAGCCCTCCTCGATGAGTGCGTCAACGCAGTCGCTCGCCACATCCAGTGCATCTTCGGTGGCGCAGGCGACGAGACGCACCGGCAGCCCGTCCCCGCCGCGGGGCGAGAAATGTTCGCCGGCGAACCCGCGGAAGGTCTCTGCGATCCGTTTGGTGTTGCGCAGGTTCTCGTCGATGTGCAGGGTGACGAGCCCGGCGGTGGGGTCCTCGGCCGTTCCTGCGGTTGCCGCGTCCCACCGCCCATAGACGTTCTGCCGCTCGTCCATGAACGCGTACACCCCGCCGTCGTCGGGCTTCTTCAAGCACGCGAGGAGGGCTTCCCACCACAACGGGGCGAAGTCCTGGGCCTCGTCGACGACGACCGCGTCCAGCTTCTCCTCGACCGGCAGGACGTCGGCGAGTTCCTTGAGCAGCCGCGGCATCTCCTCGTCGAAGTACTCCTGCCCGGACCCGTCGGGCACGCCCAAGGACTGCACGTAGTCGTGGAACTCGCCCACAAATACGGGCGCGGCCTGCTTCCAGGCGGCGACCTCGCGGCGCAGGTGCACGCTGAGTCCCTTGTTGTAACAGAACAGCCCGACGCGCTGGCCGTCCTTGGCGAGGCGCTTGGCCTTCTCGACGGCGAGCCAGGTCTTGCCGCTGCCGGCGCCGCCGACGAAGCGGGCGCGGGTGATCGAGCGGGTGGAATCCAGCAAGACCTTCTGCCGGGTGGTGAGCCGTTCCTGATGGTCCTCCAATTCGGCGGCATCGAGGCCCGGGCGGTCTGCCGGGGCCAGATCGCCAGAGAGATGCGGGAGGATGCGCTCGAGGTACTTGGGGGAGAGCGGTACGGATCCCTGCCCTTCCGTCTGGATGGCGGCCGAGATCTTCGCAGCGCATCCGTTTGCAAGCTCCATTTGGTCAATGATGAGGCTGCGCGGTGTGCCGGCCATCTCCCAGCCGGGCCGGACATCCGAATAGGGGAAGCACGCCAGATAGGTGATGCGGCTGGTCAGGGGAGTGCCGAGGCGGCTGCCGATCCAGTCCTTGAAGGCGTGCTGCGCGCTCTGGGCCTGGGCGATGGGGCTTTCCATCCGGCGTTTGCCGGTCCGGTCGCTTTGGTACCACTGGCCGTTCTCCACGGAGACCCGGCCGCCCTTGACTTCGAGGACGGCGACGCCGACGCCGGGCCAGAGGACCAGGATGTCGATTTCGTGTTCGGCGCGGCCGTGTCGCAGTTGGACGGAATGCGCCAGTACGACGTCGTCGGGCAGTTGTGCGCGCAGGGCGTTCCAGACCGCCTGTTCGGCTAGGTGTCCGTCCTTAAACTCTGGCTCTTCCGGTATGCAGCGCACGATTCCCCCTTATCGTTCCGGCTGGTGCCGGGGCTGGTGGGTAATCTACCGGACTGGTCCAGAAGACTGGTGGCAACTCAGGGAGCTGCCGCGCCGGCGTCATGTTGGAGCGCCTTGCTGTTTGCACTGGACAAGGTTGTCAACGTGGTGTGTGCCCGCTCCCGGACGGCAAGAAGCCGCTCCCGGTAACGGATCGCGTTGTACGCGTCCCCTGGATCTCTTGGGCAAGGCTGTTGATGCGCTGAAGCTCGGGTCCGAAAAGGTCTTCCAAGCTGTCATTGACCGTCCGGAGCGCGTCTAACACGGTGCCGTCAGCATGTTTTAGAGCACCAACGGGCCCAAGAGGGACAACGACAGCACCACCAGCCCTCCTCCGATGCGTGATGAGATTGACAGGAAGGGGAGCAGCTCTAGCCGGTTCGACGCGCCAAGGACAGCCAGATCGCCGCTGGATCCGAAGTCTGCGAGCCCGAGTCCACCGGAAATAGCAGACTCAATGAAGTGGAGGTGCACGAGCCACCCCACGAAACCCGCCGCAAGCAGGGCAACGAGAACAACGGCAATAGTTGAGAGCATGTAAACGGGGTCATTCAGCAGGCTAACGACTTCTCGGAAGTCGATTGCAACGATGCTGACGGATACGAGAATGGCAGGAATAAAGGCGTTCGCCACAAGCCTGTACCAAAGGTCGGCCCCTTGAACGAGAAAATCGGGCAGCGGGAGGAAGACCTTCGCGACCGCACACAACAGAATGAGAAATACATAACTGTGGATTGTTGGCACGAAGGATGCAATCGCGTTGGCGATCATGAACAGCATTCCCGCTGTGAATAGGCCGATAACCGTGCTCTGAACGGCTTCGACGGGGTTCACGGGCTTGGATACCGGGATTACCAGTTTTGACTTGCTTGTGGCAAGTTCACCATTGCCGTTGAAATTCCGAAAAAGAGCTGGGTTGCGACGCCCCAGCCAGGCCAGTGCACCTGCTGCTGCGATGCAGACTATGTTGGCGACAACGACTGCTGGCACGAGCTGTGTCAGGTACTCCTCAGACGAGCCTCCGGAATTATGTGCGATGAGCTCTGAGATCGGTATCGCTCCTGCAGCGACTCCGCCAGCAAGGACAGGCCCCACCACGTAGAAGAGCATCTTTCCGAGGCCGTAGCCCGTAACATAACCAACGAGTCCGAAGAGCGCGAAGCAAATGATAATGGTCGCAATAATCGGGATAATTATGCGCGATCCTGCGTTCATTAGGAGTGTCCGGTCCATGCCGAGGATACTGCCGACAATAAGCGCCGCCACTACGAACTCGCCGAACGAAGATAGATCGTAGAAGTCGGCGATGGCGGCGGCCGTGCTCACTGGAAGCATGTCGTAGCTGAGGAGCACGGCCGGGATCATGATGGCTAGGATCACGCCACCGCCGACACGGTTGAAGCCGGGAATGGCGTTGCCTATGACGACTAGCAATCCGCCTAGCGCCATGGAAACAGCGAAGCCGCTGGTCATGCCCCCCGCCGGAGTGAATAGATACGCCAGGACCACGACGACTAAGGCCATGGGAATGAACCATCGCATTGGGAGCCCCAGTGTCGCATTCAAATCGGGCTTCCGGCTTGCCTTCCGGGACACCACATCCGGTTCTTTTTCGCTGGCCTGTGTCACGCTTGCTCCTCGTGGAATGGGGGCAGTTTCATTGCTGCCGACCTATGCCTCTGCACGGAGGTTCCGGGGGAACCGGCCACGCCCCGCTAGGTTATGTGTCCCACGTCACAACGTCAACGTTGTTGTATACCTTTTCTTGAAAATTATGGCTTCTCGTATGTGGTATTCGTCGAATTGTATGCAATAGGGGATGGGCAAGGGATAACAGTGAACCTTGCGACCGCCCCCAATGCCATATGGACCAAACCGCTCGAAGGCTTTCCGATAATTGGTTAACAGTCATCCCGGTGAAGAGGATGTCCGTCGTTCTGCCTTGGAGGGTTGTCGGTACGACGATGGTGTCGACACTGACTACTGCCTCAAAGGCAGCCGTAGTCATTTCGGTTGGCGTAGGTCTCATTGCCGGTTCATCCCCGCGATTCGGCTCCCGCCCCGCCGTCTGCAAAGATGCTGGTAAGCCTGCTGATAAAGGAGTCATTCATGCCTGCCCCCGTCCCTGCCGCCGCACAAGGCCCCGCCTCCGCCTACGGGGTGCACTCGGAGGTCGGCAAACTGCGCAAGGTCCTGGTCTGCGCCCCGGGCCTGGCGCACGAACGGCTCACCCCCACCAACCGGGAAGACCTGCTCTTCGACGACGTGATGTGGGTGGAGAACGCCCAGCGCGACCACGCCGACTTCGTCACCCAAATGACCGACCACGGCGTCGACGTCGTAGAACTGCACGACCTGCTCGGCGCCACCATGGACATTCCCGAGGCACGGACCTGGCTGCTGGACCGCAAGATCATCGCCAACCGGGTCGGCCTCGGCCTGGTCCCCGGCACCCGCGCGTTCCTGGACTCACTCACCGGCGCCGAACTGGCACGCTACCTCATCGGCGGGCTCACGACGTCGGAGCTCCCCACCGACTACCTCAGCGGCTACGTCGCCCTGGTCCGCGAATCGCAGGGCCGGCCCGAATACCTGCTGCCGCCGCTGCCCAACACCCTCTACACCCGGGACACCACCTGCTGGATCGGCTCCGGGCTCACCCTGAACCCGCTGTACTGGCCGGCCCGGCACGACGAAACCCTGCTGATGCAGGCCATCTACCGGTTCCACCCCGACTACACCGGGTCGAAAATCTGGTGGGGCGACGCGGAAAAGGACTGGAGCCAGGCCTACCTGGAGGGCGGCGACGTCATGCCGGTGGGCAACGGGACCGTGCTGCTGGGGATGGGGGAGCGGACCTCCCGGCAGGCCATCACCCAGCTCGCGCAGGCCCTCTTTGAGGACGAGGCGGCGGAACGGATCGTCGTCGCCGGCATGCCCAAGCTGCGCGCCGCCATGCACCTGGACACCGTGTTCACCTTCGCGGACCGGGACCTAGCCACCATCCACCCGGCCATCGTGGACGGCATCCACCCCTTCACCATCCACCCCTCGGACAAGGCCCCCGGGTTGGAGGTCCGCGACCACCGGGACCGCCGCTTCACGGACGTCGTCGCCGAATCCATGGGCTACAAGAAGCTGCGCCTGGTGGAGACCGCCGGGGACTACCACGCCACCGAACGCCAGCAGTGGGACAGCGCGAACAACGCCGTCGCCCTGGAACCGGGCGTGGTGTTCACCTATGACCGCAACACCCAGACCAATGCGGCGCTGCGCAACGCCGGTGTCGAGGTTATCCCGATCGTCGGCGCTGAACTGGGCCGCGGCCGCGGCGGTGGGCACTGCATGACCTGCCCGATCATCCGGGATCCGCTGGACTAACGACGACGGCGGCGTGCCGGCCGCGGCGGCTGGCATTTGAGAGGGTCCGCGCATTTCCACTGTTCGGCCCCCCTTCGGCACCTGTCTCGAGGTGCTGGCCGCCGATTCGGAGCCTGTCGTCTCCCTCTGAGAGGATTGTGGTGAGCCGCTGACGGAGGAGCCCCCCGCAGGAAGCGGTCGGTTTCTCCATCTAAGCGGTGTTGCCTTAGTGGCCGCTACATCCGATTGGAAAAGAACCGTGTCTAATGCGCCTGCTTCGGGGGACAAAGCCCCAGCGGCCAAACTCTCCCTGCTGACCCTCACCACGGTGGTGATCGGGTCCATGGTCGGGGCCGGGGTGTTTTCCCTGCCCCAGCGCTTCGCCGAGGAAACCGGGGTGTGGGGTGCGCTGGTCTCCTGGCTGATTGCAGGTTCCGGCATGCTGATGCTGGCTTTCGTGTTCCAGCGGCTGTCCATGCGCAAACCGGCCCTTGATGCGGGGGTCTTCGCCTACGCCAAGGCCGGCTTCGGAAATTACGTGGGGTTCTTCTCCGCAGCGGGTTACTGGGCCAGTGCCTGTGTTGGAAACGTCACCTACTGGGTGCTCACCATGTCCACACTGGGAGCCCTGTTTCCGCAGCTTGGCGCAGGGGACACCCTCCTCGCCGTCGTGCTGTCCTCGGCCGGACTGTGGGGATTCTTCTTCCTGATCAGACGCGGCATCAAGGGAGCCACGGCCATTAACCGGATAGTCACGATCGCCAAGGTTGTTCCCATCCTGGTCTTTGTGCTGTTTGCTGTCTTTCTGTTCGACCCCGCCGTCTTCGCGGGAAACCTTAGCGGGGCGGACTATACGGGGCCGCTGTTCGAGCAGGTCAGGGACACGATGCTGGTGACGGTGTTCGTGTTCCTGGGGGTTGAAGGTGCCAGTGTGTATTCGCGCCATGCCCGACGGCGGGAGGACGTTGGCAGGGCGACCATCCTCGGTTTCCTGAGCGTCTTTGCCATCTTTGCCTCGGTCACGATCGTTTCCTACGGGGTCCTGCCGATGGAACAGCTCGCCGAGCTGCGCCAGCCATCCATGGCGGGTGTCCTGGAAGCGGGGGTGGGGACCTGGGGGCTGGTGTTCGTCAGCGCAGGCCTGATCATTTCGGTGATGGGGGCTTACCTGGCCTGGAGCCTGATGGCAGCGGAGGTTGTGTACATAGCCGCCACGGAGAAGGACATGCCGCGGTTCCTGTCCCGGGTCAGTGCGGACGATGTCCCCGTCAACGCCCTGCTGCTGAGCACACTGCTCAGCCAGCTGGTCATGGTCATCACCTACTTCTCCGAGGATGCCTTCGACTTCGCGCTGGACATGACCGCGGTCCTGACGTTGTTTTCCCTCCTCTTCGCGGCCCTCTACGCCTTGAAGCTCGGCTGGAGCGGCGAAACGTATGAAGGAGCCCCGAGCCGCACCCGGCGGGGCGACCTGGCCATTGCCGTCATTGCCACCGTTTACTCGGTGTTCCTGGTCTACGCCGCCGGGCTGCCCCTGGTGCTGCTTTCGCTGATCTTCTACGCCCCCGCCACCGTCCTGTTTGTGATCGCGCGCCGTGAACAAGGGCTGCGCGTCTTCCGGGGAGGGGAGCTTCTCCTTTTCCTTATGACCTTGGCCGGAGCCGTGGTAGCCGTGCTCGCCCTGGCCCGGGGCTGGATAGAGCTCTGAGCCAGCGGAGTCGCGGGCTGGGCACACCATGAAGGCGGAAAACGCCCAGCGCTCCCGCGCTAGCGTCGACGTCGTCGAACTCCCTGTCGGCTTGCCAGACCACGGAGCACCCCGAGGTCCAGACCTGGTTGCTGGACCGGAAGATCATCGCCAACCGCGTGGGGCTGAGATTGCTCCCGGGAGGCCATCACCCAGCTAGCGCTGGCCCTATTCCACGACGAAGCTGCGGACCGGATCGTCGTCGCTGACATGCCGAAGCTGCGCGCCGCGATGCACCTGGACGCCGTGTTCACCTTTCCGGCATCTGGCGACCATCCACCGGGCCAGCAGCGGGTCCGCGCGAACAACGCCGTCGCCCTGGAACCGGGCATGGTGTTCACCCATGACCAACACCCAGACCAACTCGGCGCTGCTCAACGCCGGCGCCGAGCAGGGCCGGCGACAAGAGGAGTCCCAGCGATTCATCGCTTCTGTCGATCGGAACCTTTTGCGCATATCACTGTCGCCGAACTGCGGACACTACCAAGGGGTGTCTCTGAATTCGTTTGGAGGGTATGCAGTAAACACGGGATTTCTGGCATTCGGGGCTTCAGCAGTGTCCTGATGCTTGAAGGGCCAAGTTATAGTGGGGAATTCTGCTTAAAACTATGGACTATCGAAGGCGCACATCATGAAGCATCACATTTTAGTAGCTACCCTTGTCGTGTGCCTCGGTCTGACCGCTTGCGGTGGGAATAATTCGTCTGCCGGAGAGTTAGATGAAAGCATCGATAAGAATCAGGCCACCGCTCAGTGCGGTATTTTAGGCGGTCTTATCGGCGGTGACGTGTCCATCACCGTCGACAATGTTGGGGAAGTTACCGGCACCTTGGAGGTACTTGCGGAAGACGGCGTGGGTGAAGTGAAGCACACCGCTGCCTATATTCTTTCGACAATAAACGACGAACACACGTCGCAGGATGATGAGGAAGTCATAGAGAGGTTTAAGAAGTTCTGCCTGAACTACACAGTGGATTAAATCGCGTTCGAACTTGACGCGGCACTTCTACGGAGACGCGTCTGCACAGTCCGTTCAGCTGTAGTCCGGGCTTCTTGAATGGTGTCCTGGTTACCCGATTGGGGGTAGGGGGGATAGGGGATGTCTGCCGGAGAACACCGTGAACCCCATCCCCACTACAATCGACGGATGCCCGAAACCCTGCAGCCAGCCGCCCCCACAGCACCACGCCCCACCGCAGCCTCCACCCGCCTGGCACGCATCGTCACGGAAGCCTCCGCGCCGGCGGTCCTGGTGGGGATCCTCCTGTTGCTGCAGCCGCTGCTCAGCCCGGGGGTGACGTGGTTGCAGGGCGTCGTCGCGGCCCTGTTCACCGTAGGACTGCCGTTTGCCGGAATCATGGTGCTGAAGCGGCGCGGCCGAGTGACCGACCACCACGTGGGCGTCCGGACCCAGCGGGCTCCGATCCTCGCCGCATCCGCGGTGTCCCTGGGCATCGGCGCGCTGCTCCTGGTCCTACTGGATGCCCCGGCGGCCCTGTTCGGCGAAATCGGCGGCGTCTTCATCGGCCTCATGCTGTGCATGGCGGCGAACCTGGTGTGGAAGCTGTCGGTGCATTCCGCCGTCGCCGCCTACGTGGGGCTGGCCCTGCTCGCACCGGTCCCGGCGGTCGGCGCGGCGCTGGCCCTGCTGCTGGCCTCGGCCACCGGCTGGTCCCGCGTGAAGCTCGGTGACCATACCCCCACACAGGTCCTGGCCGGACACATCGCCGGCTGCCTGACCTTTGGCGCCACCCTGCTCCTGCCCTAACCTCGCCCGACAGCCCCACCCGCCGCCGGAAACGCGTTTGGTAGAGTCGGTGCTGTCTCTTTCCGCAGGCACGGTGTGGGAAACAACGATGGGGAACTGATGGCAGTGCGTTTCGGGAAGCCCGCCAGGGAACGGGCCACCTCCAAAGCAGTGGTGGCCGCACTGGGGCTGGGCGAGCACGTGTCCTTCGAGGAACTGCTGGCGGCCGTGACCAAAAAACACGGCAAACCCATTGAACTGCGGGACATCGACTCCGCCGTGATCCCCTCCGTCACCGGGCTCTGGATCGAGAAGGAAAACAAGTCGATCATCCTGCTGCCCTCCGGCGACAACAAACTCCACCGCACCCACGCCGCGTGCCACGAGTTCGGCCACATCCTGCTGCGCCACCAGGGCTGCGGGGGAGTGGAAACCACCATGCCCTCCGTCTTCCAGCACGTCGGCAGCCGCCAGGGCATCCGCCGGATGCTCGCCCGCTCGCTGAACTGGAATGAGACCGAACGCGCCGCCGAACAGGTGGCCTACCTGCTCTCCCTGGCACTGCTGCCCCAGGACCGCGAGAGCACCAACTCCTTCGAGCGGACCTTTTTGTGATCACCCTGCAGATGCTGCCCGCAGCCTGCCTCTGGCTGCTGGTGATCATCCGGCTGGTGGGCCTGCGCTTCGGCTGGAAACCGGGCATCCTGCCCGGCATGGCCGCCGTGGCCGTGGGCGCGACCCTGAACATCGACCAGGTCTACCTGTTCGTGGACTCCCTGCTGGGCGGGCGGAACCTGCTCAACCTGATCGTGCACCTGTTCATGGGTGCCGGGATGACCGAACTGAGCCGCCTGCTGCTCAAGGCCACCGGACGGTCCGGCGACGGCGGACGGCACGTAAGAGCGCTCCTGGGCATCGGCGTCGTCCTCGCCGTCATTCAGGCAACCCTGCTGCTGGTCTCGGACACCCCCGGCTCGGCCACCAACTTCACCGACACCTTCGCCTCCATTCCCACCATCGCCGCCTACCAGGCCAGCTTCTTCGCGTGGATCGGCGTGGTCTTGGGCTACACCGGCATCGAATGCATGCGCCGGGACAAGACCGGCGAATCCCGCGGGTTCGGCATCGGCCTGGGCATTGTCAGCGCCGGGTGCGCTGCCGGCGTGGGTGCCGTGGCGGTGAAAATGCTGCTGATCGGCCTGGAATTCTCCGGAGTGCAGGCCTCCTTCGCCCTCTACATCGGCTACCGGACCCTCATCGCACTGACCATGCTCTGCTTCGCCGCAGGGTTCGCGCTGCCCTCCTCCGCCCGCGCCCGGGCCGCCGCCGAGGCACGACGGCGGCGCGCAGCGGACCTGGACGCGCTGCGCCCCATAGTGCGGCGCCTGAAAACCACCTGCGAAGGCACCCGGGCCCTGGAAGCGGCCAACGTCTCGCTGGGTGCCCGCACCTCCAAGACCCAGCTGTACCGCTGGTTCATCCTCATCGGCGACGTCCGGGTCCTGGAGCCCGGGCTGCTCTCCGCCGAAGAGAACCGCATCGTTGATGAGATAGGCAGAAGAATTGAAGACAACGGAACACCCGCCCGCCGCGCAACGCTCAGCCGCGGCTAGCTGGTACTCCAAACTCCTGCCGCCGGCTTTGGCACTGGCCGTCCTGGTGGTCCTGGCCGGCATCGAGGCCGGACTGGGGGTGCTGGGTGTGACCCTGCTGCTGGTCGGCGTGGTGGTGGTGCCCGGTGCAATCTACAAGGGCACCAAGGGCATGTTCCGGCGCCGCGGCATCCCGGACAGCAGGCGGACCGCCCTGGTATCGCTGCTGATGCTGGCCGCCGCCGTCGTCTGCTTTGTGCTGCCCGTGGCCGCACCGGTGCCGGCCACGGTGACCGGGCTGCTGCTGGGCAACCTGGGCCTGGTGTTTTTCCGGCGCTGGCTGAACGTGTCCGCGCATGTTTCGGTGCTGACCTTCGCCGTACTGTGGATTACCGCCACATACGGGGCGGGCTGGAGCTGGCTGTTGATACTATCGCCGTTGATGATCTTCAGCCGGGTGTCCCTGGGCGAACATACGCGCCGGGAAGCGCTGTCCGGTGCCGCCTTGGGACTGGCGACTTTTTGCTGTTATCTCGCAGTTGGAACTTGGAGCTGAATACCATGAATGATTTGGATCTTCCCCCGGAGCGCGCCGCGGGCCTTCGGCGCGCCGAAACGCTGGCCCGGAAGATCAACCTCCTGCTGGACGTGATCATGTCCGAGTCCGGCAAGCCCTTTGACTATCCGGCCATCCGCGACGGAGCGCAGAAGGCGGGCTACTACCTCTCGCGCACCCGGTGGTCGCTGCTGAAATCCGGCAAGGAGCAGGTGGTCCCCGACGAGGCGCTGCGGGCCATTGCCGCCGTGTTCGACGTCGATCCGGACTACCTCCTGCAGGAGGACGGCAGCCTCCCCGAACGGGTCGAGGCCGAGCTGGAGCTGCTGCGCAGCATGCGCAGGGCCGAGGTGCGCAACTTCGCCGCCCGCGCCCTGGGACCCGTGGACCCGGAGGCACTGAAGGCCATCGCGAAAATCCTGGACGAGAGCGACTAAGCCTTTCCTTCCCGGCGTCCCCGGCCACGAGAGGAACACAACGCCTGATACAAAAACTTTGACCGCCGTCACGCACGGTGGTACGCTCACAAACATGTTTCACACATGTGTGAGACGTGCTTGATAACTCGATAAACGCTGGACGGAGCAATCCTGGTCCGGGGATGTTCGTGCACTGTGACTGGGGGGTCACCGCCGATATCTCCGCTACACAGGAGTTCCGCAAGTTTCCGGTTGGTGGCTCGGTCAGTGACCGGGAGTGAACCTGCAGGGCAGCTCCGGACGGCGTTTATTGCGGATCGGATCAGGTGCTCGGCGCCCCGATCCGGATCATCCGCTGCCTGTGGGGGGACAGTGCGTGATGACAACCGAAGCCAGCGGATTTCTCCGCTGGCTTCGCTGTTTTCCGGCATCTTCTCACGGCGCCGGCACCGGGCCGCAGGCGCCGGCGCCGGACCGTGCCGCAGCCGGCCGTCACCGGCCGACGTCGTCCCTCCCCAACCCCCGCTACCGCGAACTGAACGCCGCATCAAAGGCGGCGTCCGGCGGATCCATTGCCAGGGAGCGCACAAAGGCCAGGGCCTCCGGGGCGCCGACCAGCCGGTCCATCCCGGCGTCCTCCCATTCCACCGAAATGGGCCCCTCGAAGCCGATGCTGTTCAGCATCCGGAACGCGTCCTCCCACGGCACGTCCCCGTGCCCGGTGGAGACGAAGTCCCAGCCGCGCCGCGGATCGGCCCAGGGCAGGTGCGAGCCCAGCCGGCCGTTGCGCCCGTTGGACATCCGCTTCTTCGTGTCCTTGCAGTCCACGTGGTAAATCCGGTCGGCAAAGTCCCAGAGGAAGCTGACCGGATCCAGGTCCTGCCAGACAAAGTGGCTGGGATCCCAGTTCAACCCGAACGCCGGCCGGTGCCCGATGGCTTCCATGGCCCGCTGCGTGGTCCAGTAGTCATAGGCAATCTCGCTGGGATGCACCTCGTGCGCAAACCGCACGCCCACCTCGTCGAACACGTCCAGGATGGGATTCCAGCGGTCCGCGAAGTCCTGGTAGCCGGCGTCGATCGCCTCCGCGGATACCGGCGGGAACATTGCCACGTACTTCCAGATCGAGGAGCCGGTGAAGCCAACCACGGTCTTCACCCCGAGCTTGGCGGCGAGCCGGGCGGTGTGTTTCATTTCCTCCGCGGCCCGCTGCCGGACACCTTCGGGATCCCCGTCGCCCCACACCTGGTCCGGCAGGATGTCCCGGTGCCGCTGGTCGATCGGGTCATCACAGACCGCCTGGCCCTTCAGGTGGTTGGAGATCGCGTAGACCTTCAAGCAGTATTTCTCCAACAAGGCGAGGCGCCCGGAGACGTACTCTTCGTCATCCCACCGCCACGGGTCCAGATGATCGCCCCAGCAGGCAATCTCCAGACCGTCATAGCCCCAGTCCGAGGCAAGGCGGGCCACTTCCTCCAGCGGCAGGTCGGCCCACTGGCCGGTAAACAGGGTGACAGGACGGGGCATGGCTGGCTCCTTCGGGACGGGGATGTACTTAGGCGACGGGCGTCCAGACGCTGGACTTGTCCGCACTGCGGGACACGGCGTCCAGGACTTCCTGGACCTGGAGGCCGTCAGCGAACGACGGCGAGGGGTCGGTTCCGGCGGCAATGGCCTCGACAAAGTCCTTGGCCTGGTGCACAAAACCGTGCTCATAGCCCAGGGAATGTCCGGCCGGCCACCAGGCCTCCATGTACGGATGGTTGGGTTCGGTGACCATGATCCGGGTGAATCCCTGCCGGTCCGCCGGGGCGGTGTAGTCATAGAAGTCCAGGAAATTCAGGTCCTCCAGATCGAAGCTGAGCGCACCCAGCGTGCCGGAGATTTCCACCCGCAGCGCGTTCTTGCGCCCGGTGGCCATCCGGCTGGCCTCGAAGGTGCCCAGCACCCCGGTGTCGAACCGGCCGGTGAACAGCGCGACGTCGTCCACGGTCACCGGACCGCGCTCGCCGCTGCCGCCGGCCGTCCCGCCCAGACCGCCGCCGGCCTCCCCGCCGGGGGAGTCCGCCGCCAGCGGACGGGTGGGGACCAGGGTTTCCAGGGTGCCGCTGACCCCGGTGAGCCGGAGCCCGGTGATGTACTGGGCCAGGTCCACGGCGTGGGCGGCCAGATCCCCGAGCACCCCGGAGCCGGCCTGCTCCTGCTGCAGCCGCCAGGTCAGCGGCGCATCGGCGTCCACCAGCCAGTCCTGCAGATAGACCGCGCGCACCTGCCGCACGTCCCCAACGGCGCCGGAGGCCACCAGGTTCCGGGCATGGGTGGTGGCGGGCAGCCGCCGGTAGGTGAATCCCACCATGGCCCGCGCGCCCGAGGAGGCCCGGGCCATAGCGGCCGCCTCGGCCATGGCCCGTGCCTCCTCGGCCGTGTTGGCCAGCGGCTTCTCGCACAGCACGTGTTTGCCGGCCTGCAGTGCCGCGATGGCGATCTCCGCGTGCGAGGCGCCGGGGGTGACAATGTCAATGACGTCGATGTCCTCCCGTGCCACCGCCTCACGCCAGTCAGTGCCAGTCTCCGCCCAGCCCCATTTCGCTGCGGCGGCCCGGGTGCGGCCGGGGTCCCGGCCCACCAGCAGGGCCGGTTCCGGCCGCAGCGGCAGGTCGAAGAACCGCGGTGCCACCCGCCAGGCCTGTGAATGGGCCGCCCCCATAAAGCCGTGGCCGATCATGGCCACCTTCAACGGCTTGGTCTCCTGCATGTGGTTCCTCTTTCTGGGCCGCAGGTACGTGCGGCCGGGTGGTGCGGGCAGTGCCGGCGGATCAGGATTCGAACGCGGTGGGCAGGTACTGGTCCACGTTCTCGGAGGTCACCACCGGAGCGTTGAGCACCACCCGGTTGGGTACTTCAATCTCCACCAGATCGCTCATCGCCTTGTCCTGCACCAGCAGTCGGGCCAGCCGGATGCCGTCCGCCGCCTGCGTGTGCGGATAGATGATGGTCGCCTGCATCACGCCGTCACCTTCCTGGATCTCGCGCATGGCGTTGGCCGAGCCGGCACCGCCCACCATGATGAACTCGTCGCGTCCGGCGGCGTCGATGGCGGCCAGGACGCCGATGCCCTGATCGTCGTCGTGGTTCCACAGGGCGTCGATTTCGGGTGCAGCGGAGAGCAGCTGGGATGCTGCGGCCTCGCCGCCCTGGACGGTGAAGTCCGCGGCCACCCGGTTGTTGACCTCCAGGCCGCAGCCGGAGAGGGCGTCCTTGAAGCCCTGGCTGCGGTCCTGGGTGAGCGGCAGCGAGTCGATGCCGGCAATCTCCGCCACCACGGCGTCGGGCTGGTCACCCAGCTGCTCGCAGATATAGGTGCCGGCGCTGACGCCCATGCCGTAGTTGTCTCCCAGTACGGTGGTGCGGGCGGCGAACGGGTTGGAGAACTCGCGGTCCACGTTGATCACCGGAATCCCGGCCTCCATGGCCCGGGTGGCGACGTCGGTCAGGGCCGCGCCGTCGGTCGGCAGGAGGACAATCGCGTCCACCTGGTCATTGATGAACTGCTCCACCTGGCTAATCTGCAGGTTGGCGTCATTGGTGCCCTCCGCCACGCGCAGGTCAATGTCCGGGTACTTTTCGGCTTCCGCCAGGGCCGCCGAGTTGATGGCGCCCAGCCAGCCGTGGTCTGCCGCGGGGCCGGAGAACCCGATGACGGCGGTCTCGCCCTCGGCGGAGTTGCCCTCGGCCGAGTTGTTGGTGGGTTCGCTGTTGCTTTCATCGCCGCTGGTACATCCGGTGAGGACCAGCGCGCCGGCGGCAATAAACGCCGCCCCGGCCGCGAACTGCCTCCTGCCCGTCATGCGTCCTTGCATGGTGTTCTCCTCTGTCGATAGGGCACTACTGGGGTGACATGCGTCACAGTAACAGAAGTCCGACGATAAAGCGCCAAGATACTACTGGGAATCGACGTAAGTGTGTAAGCTCCGTCACATGGCCGCATCCCCTGCACCTTCCGAGCCCGCCGTGCCGCTGCTCGAAGTGCGCAATCTCAGCAAAAGCTTCGCCGGAGTCCGCGCCCTCAAAGGCGTGAACCTGCAGGTACTGCCCGGCGAGGTGCACTGCGTGCTGGGCCAGAACGGCGCCGGCAAGTCCACCCTGATCAAGGCCCTGTCCGGGGTGCACCGGCCGGATTCCGGCGAAATCCGCTGGAACGGGGAAGAAGTAACCATTCCCGGCCCGACGGCGGCGCTGGATCTGGGGATTGCCACCATGTATCAGGAGCTGGATGTGGTGGACGGGCTGAGCGTCGCGGAAAACATCTTCCTGGGCCATGAGGACGCCCGGGCCGGGGTGCTGCGCGTCCGCGACGCCCGCCGCCGGGCCCGGGAGCTGCTCGCCCGGCTCGGGCACACCGACATCTCCCCGTCCGCGGAAGTGGGCAGCCTGTCGGCCGCCGGCAAGCAGATGGTGAGCATGGCCCGCGCCCTGTCCCGCAATGCGCGGCTGATCATCATGGACGAGCCCAGCGCCATCCTGGACGTGGGGGAGGTGCAGAACCTGTTCCGGGTGATCCGCGAGCTCACCGGCCAGGGCATCGCCATTGTCTACATCTCGCACCGGCTGGAGGAGATCCGGCAGATCGGCGACCGGATTTCGGTGATCAAGGACGGTTCCAGCACCGCGTCCTCGCTGCCGGTGGAAGGCACATCCCGGGCGGACCTGGTGCGGCTGATGACCGGCCGCGACGTCGCCCACGCCTTTCCGCCGCGGGTGGCGGTTCCCGGCGAGGCGCCCGTGATGCTCGAGGTCCAGGACCTGGCACTGGAGGGCTCCTTCTCCGGGGTGAGCTTCACCGTCCGCGCCGGAGAGGTGTTCGGCTTGGTTGGGCTGGTGGGATCGGGCCGCTCGGAAATCCTAGAGACCATCTACGGGGCCCGCCGCGCCACCGCGGGCACGGTGCGCGTGAACGGGACCGCACTGCAGCCCGGCTCGGTGCCGGCGGCAATCGAAGCGGGTCTGGGCCTGTCCCCGGAGGAACGCAAAAGCCAGGGCCTGCTGCTGGAGGAGCCGATCTACCGCAACGCCACGCTCTCCACCTTCGCCCGGTTCGCCCGGCGGGGACTGCTCAATGAGAGGCGCGAGAAGGAAGCCACCCGCGGGCAGGCGGCGGCGGTGCAGCTGCACCCCGCGGATCCGGACCGGCCCGCCCGCACCCTCTCCGGCGGCAACCAGCAGAAGGTGCTGCTGGCCCGCTGGCTGCTGCACGGCACCCGGGTACTGCTGCTCGATGAGCCCACCCGCGGCGTCGACGTCGGCGCGAAAACCGAGATTTACGCACTGATCCGCAACCTCGCCGCCGACGGCGTGGCCGTGGTGGTGGTCTCCAGCGAACTGGAGGAGGTGCTCGGGCTGGCGGACCGGGTGCTCGTGCTCGACGCCGGCCGGGTGCTTGCCACCGGCAATGCCACTGATCTGGACGAGCACGCCGTGCTTGACCTCGTGCTGAAAGGAAATGCGCAGTGAGTGAGTCCAAGACGGCGGCCATCCAGCCGCCCCCGGCCGACGGCGCCACCGCCCCGGCCTCCCGGCCGAACCCGGTGCGGGCCTGGCTCGGCGGATCCGCCGGACGCAACGTCGGCCTGGCCCTGGCTGTGGTGCTGCTGTGCGTGGTGGGTGCGGCAACCAGCGGGGAGCGGTTCCTGAACCTGGAAAACATGCTGACCATCCTTCGCTACGCCTCCATTACCGGGGTGATCTGCATCGGCATGACGTTTGTCATCACCGCCGGCGGCATCGACCTGTCCGTGGGCTCGGTCATGGGCCTGACCACGGTGGTGGCGTCACTGACCGCGGTGCAGCGGACCGCTGCGGAGAGCAGCTGGCTGCTGATGGTGGCGGTGGCGCTCGCCGTCGGGATGTTCGCCGGGCTGATCAACGGGGTGATCATCGCCTACGGCAACGTGGTGGCGTTTATGGCCACCCTCGCCATGCTGGTGGCCGCCCGCGGCGCCGCGGAACTGATCTCCGGGCGGCGCACGCAGATAGTCATTGAACCGGATTTCCTGTCCGTGATGCGCTCGAACTTCCTGGGTGTACCCCTGCTGATCTGGATCTTCGCCCTGGTGGCCGCCGCCGGCTGGTTCCTGCTCAACCGCACCACCTTCGGCCGGCGCACGGTGGCCATCGGCGGCAACCTGGAGGCGGCCCGGCTGGCCGGCATCAAGGTTCGCCGGCACATCGTCTGGCTGTACGTGCTCTCCGGCACCACCGTGGGCATTGCCGGGGTGATGATGATGGGCCGCACCACCGCCGGCACCTCCACCCACGGACTGCTGTTCGAGCTGGACGCGATCGCCGCCGTCGTCGTCGGCGGCACGCTGCTGATCGGCGGGCGCGGCACCATCGTGGGCACCGTGCTGGGTGTGCTGCTGTTCAGCATCCTCATCAACGTGTTCACGCAGAACAACCTGGACACCTCGGTGCAGCAGGTGGCCAAGGGGGCGATCATCGTGGCCGCGGTGCTGCTTCAGCAGCGCTTCGCCGTCCGCGGCACCCGGCGCAAGGGCGCGCTATGAGCCGCCGGACGACGGCGGGTGACTGCCCTGTGATGCGCCGGTTACGGCCGCTGCAGAGTAACGCCGGTCACTATGCTTCAATTGGCCAGTGGTCGATATAAGGAAAACCGCGTCGGCTCCGGCCGGCGCCAGCGAACTCTTCCAGCTGCTGCGCGACGGGCAGCCCCGCACCCGCACCGAGCTGGCGGACCTGGTGGGAGTCGCCCGCTCCACTGTGGCCCTGCGCCTGGACGCGCTGATGGACCTGGGCCTGGTGGCACCGGTGGAAGACGCCATCTCCACCGGCGGCCGGCCCTCCGCGCAGGTGGCGCTGCAGACCGACACCCGGCTGGTCCTGGGCGTGGACATCGGCGCCTCGCACCTGCGCGTGGGCCTGAGCGATCTCTCCGGCATCTGCCTGGCGGACGCGTTCCGGGACGGACTGCTGGTCAGCGCCGGCCCCCGGACCGTGCTGGATGCCGTGGTGGAACTGGCCGGCACCGTGCTGGCCGAGGCGGGCCGGTCCGCCGCGGACCTGCTGGCCGTGGGCGTGGGCCTGCCCGGACCGGTGGAACACAGCACCGGCCGCCCCATCAACCCGCCCATCATGCCCGGCTGGCACGGCTTCGACGTACCCGGCTACCTGCGCGAACACTTCGGCGTGCCGGTGCTGGTGGACAACGATGTGAACGTGATGTCCGTGGGGGAGCGCGAAACCGCCTGGCCCGACGTCGAAAACCTGATCTTCGTGAAGGTCGCCACCGGCATCGGTGCCGGGATCATCTGTAACGGCGAACTGCTGCGCGGCGCCGACGGCGTGGCCGGGGATATCGGGCACATCCGGGTGGCCAGCGGCGAGGAGCTGCTGTGCCGGTGCGGCAACGTCGGCTGCCTGGAGGCACTGGCCTCCGGGCCCGCCGTGGCGCTGAAGCTGCGCGCCGCCGGCCACGACGCCGAGGGCAGCCGCGACGTGGTGGACCTGGTGAACCGGGGCGATCATGACGCCGTGCGTGCGGTCCGCCAGGCCGGCCGGGATGTGGGCGAAGTGCTCTCCGCCTGCCTGAGCATGATGAACCCCGCCGTGATTGTGATCGGCGGGTCCATGGCCCTGACCGGCGAGCACTTCATTGCCGGGGTGCGGGAAGCGGTGTACTCGCGCAGCATGCCCCTGGCCACCCAGCACCTGCAGATAGTCCAGTCCGCCTCCGGGCCGGACGCCGGCATGCTCGGAGCAAGCATGCTGGCCATCCACCACGCCCTTTCGCCCGAGAGCGTGGACGGCATGCTGGCCGCCCGGGTGGGGTAGGGCGCACCCGCGCCGGGCCCTATAGTTCCCTCATGACCAAACCCTCGAATTACGAGATCCACGCCTGGCGCCGCCTCCAGCGGGTCCGGTCCCGGCCGGTCTCGCGGGCGCTGAAACAGGCCAGTGAACAGGTGGCCGACGGCGCGGAAGGGCTGGGCCGGCGCGCCGCCAAATACCTCGGTGACCGTCCCGGTGCGAAGGCGGCCGTCTCCCGCGGGCAGGAACTCTTCGGCCGGGGCGCCGAGGTCCTGCGCGCCGGAGCCCGCAAAACCGCCGGGGCCGTTCCCGAGGCTGTGACGGACTGGGGCGGCTCCGCCGTCGACTCCGTGAACCGGATGCTGGCACGCGCCGGGCGGGCCGCTGAACTGAACCCGCGCTGGGTGCTGGACGCCCACCGCAAACGCGGCCACGAGGTTTCCTCCCTGGCGGACCTGAAACGGCTGGACCTGCAGCAGATCGACGCCGTGCGCGGACGGGGAGTGAACCTGTACTACCCGATTGCCGCCGCAGTGTCGGGGATGGGTGCCGGGCTGGTGATGTCCGGCGGGGCAGTGTTCAACGCCGCCACGGGGACCGACGCGGTGCCAGCCGGGGGAAGCGCTGCCGGCGCCGGCGGTGACGCCGCAGTGCTCCTGAAACTCGCGCAGCGTTCGGCGGGGCATGTGGGCCTGTTTTACGGCTACGACCCTGAAGAGCCCGCGGAGAAGCTGTTCATCCTCGCGGTGGTCAACGCCGGCACGGCACTGTCCGCCAGCGCGAAGACCGCTGCGGTGGCCGACGTGTCCCGGCTGACCCAGGCACTGGTCCGCCGCACGGCGTGGGCGGACCTGGAAGCGCCGGTGGTTGAGCGGGTCTCCGCGGAGTTCGCGAAGGCCTTCGGAATGCGGACCAGCAGGCAGTCCCGGGGCAAGGTGGTACCGGCGGCCGGCATCTTGGTGGGCGGCGGCTTCAACTGGGCCACCCTGGAATCCGTGGTGGATGCGGCGGATGCGGCCTACCGCCGCCGTTTCCTGCTGGAGAAGTATCCGCAGTTCGGGGAGGAGGACGCTCCCGGAGTGGTGATTGACCCCGAGGCTCCCGAAGACGCCGACGAAGCCATCAGCGTGCTCGCCGAGCTGGCCCGGGTGGGCGGGCCGGAGCTCACCTAGCAGTTACCCGCTGGCCTGGCTTACCCACTGACCGTCTTACCCGCTGGCCCGGACCACCAGTTCCGGGGCCAGCCGCAGGCTCTCCGCGGACCCGCCGCCCATCAGTGACTGCAGCGCCAGCAGCCCGCGCCGGCCCATCTCATGCATGGGGGAGCGGACCGTGGTCAGGTTGATTCCGCCGGCCAGCGGGGTGTCGTTGAACCCGCCCACCGCCACGTCCCCGGGAACGCTGAGCCCGCGCTCGCGGAACACGCCGATGGCACCGATGGCAGCGAAGTCATTCACGGCAAACACCGCCTCGGGCACCTTGCCGGAGGCGAGGATCCGCCGGGCGGCGTCCTGGCCGGCCGCCGCGTCAAAGCCGTTGTGGATGATCCACTCTTCCGGAACCTCCATGCCTGCCTCGGCCAGCACATCCAGGAACCCGCCGGTACGCCCCTGCGAGGTGGAGGTATTCGCCGAACCGGCCACCAGTGCGAAGGACCGGCGGCCTGCCGCGAGGAAGTGTTCGGCCATCAGCCGGCCGCCGGCATAGTCGTCACAGGTCACGCTGACCTGCCCGGGGGAGGAGCGGCTGACCAGCACCAGCGGCACCCCGCGCGCGGCCAGTTCCTCCAGATACGGCTCGTGCAGGTGGGCGTCGCCGAAAATCAGTCCGTCCGAGCGGCGGCCCAGCAGCATCTCGGCCTTGGCCCGCTGCTTGGCCGGGTCATCCAGCGAGTTGGCCACCACGGCAAACAGCCCGTTCTCCGCGGCGGCCTCGTCAATGCCCTCGTAGATGGTGGCCAGGACAAAGTCCTGCAGCCGGGGCACAATCACACCCACGGTGTCTGAGCGGGAGGTCCGCAGCGAGGCCGCATGCGGGTTGCGGCTGTAGCCGCGCTCCCTCGCCAGGGCGAAAATCCGCTCCGTGGTGGCCGGGGCTGCCCACTTGGACTCGGGTCCGGCCGGGTCATTCAGGACGCGGGAGACGGTGGAGACGTTCAGGCCCAGTTCGGCGGCCAGCAGCTTCAGCGTGACCTGTCCTGAGGATGGCATGTTTCCGTTTCGTTTCGTATGTCGGGGGAAATGTAACGAGTGTGTGAATGTGTTGCGCTTCACAGGATCTGCCCCATAGTATCGCTTCCACCGGTTACACAAACGTTTGCGGCAATCGTATGCGGCAATCGTTCGGCCGGCTCCAGGCAATCAACGGACGGAATGGGCAGTGGCTTCGATTTTGGTTTTGGGCACAGGCGGCACCATCGCCTCCCGCGGGCAGGGTCCGGAGGGAGCAGTGGCCGCCGACGGCGCGGCAGCACTCACCGCGTCCCTCTCCGGCCGGCACACGGTCACCGCCCGGGACATCCTCACCACGGGCAGCTACCGGCTGGACCTGGGCAACCTGCGCACCATCGCTGAAGCCGTCTCCGCCGCCGTCGAGCAGGAGGACGTGGACGGCGTGGTGGTCACGCACGGCACCGACACCATGGAGGAAACCGCGTTCCTGCTGGACCTGGTCCATGCCAGCGCCAAACCCGTGGTCTTCACCGGCGCCCAGCAGCCGGCGGACAGCGAGACCCCGGACGGCCCGGCGAACCTCGCCGAAGCCGTGGCCGCGGCCGCGGAACCGCAGCTGCACGGCGCCGGGGTGCTGATCAGCTTCGCCGGAACGGTCCGCACCGCCCGCGGCACCCGCAAAGCGCACACCACTGCTGCCCGCCCGTTCGCCGGCGGCACCGTGGTGGCGCACCTGACCGGGAACGACGTCGTCGTTGGTGCTTCCCCCCAACGGCCCCCGGCGCTGCCGCTGCCGGGCGCCGCCTTTGACGCCGCGCGGGTGGAGATCATCACCGCCTACCCCGGCGCCACCCCGAACCTGCTGCGCCACGCAGCCGCCGACGGCGCGCAGGCCGTGGTGCTGGCCGGCACCGGCATCGGCAACGCCGGACCCGGCTTCGCCGAAGCCGTGGCGGAACTGACCGCCGCCGGCATCCCGGTGATCCTGGCCAGCCGCACCCCGTGGGGCCCGGTGATTCCGACCTACGGCAACGGCGGCGGCAAGGACCTGGTCCGCGCCGGAGCCATCACCGCCGGCACCCTGAACCCGTTCCAGTCCCGCATCCTGGCCGCCCTGCTGCTGGCCCTGGATCCGTCCCCGGAAAGCTTCCCCGAACGCTTCTCCGCCTACGCCCAGACCATCCCGAACCCCTGATCCACCCCACCCCGCACCAACCCAGGAGGAACACATGTCCAAGAAAATCCAAGTTTCCGTTGGCATCGACGTCGACGCCGTGGGCGGCTGGCTCGGCTCCTACGGCGGAGAGGATTCGCCCGGCGATATTTCCCGCGGCATCTTCGCAGGCGAGGTAGGCGTGCCCCGCCTGCTCAAGCTCGCCACCGACCGGCAAATGCCGGTGACCTGGTTCTGGCCGGGCCACTCCATTGAGACCTTCCCGGAGCAGTTCGAGGCCACCGTCGCCGCCGGCCACGAGGTGGGCGTGCACGGCTACAGCCACGAGAACCCGATTGCCATGACCCGGGAGCAGGAAACCGAGGTGCTGGACCACTGCATCGAACTGTTCACCGCTCGCACCGGCAAAAAGCCGGTGGGCTACGTGGCCCCGTGGTGGGAATTCTCCAACGTCACCAACGAGATCCTGCTAGAGCGCGGCTTCCTCTACGACCACTCGCTGATGCACAACGACTTCACCCCGTACTACGTCCGGGTGGGCGATTCCTGGACCAAGATCAACTACGACGCCGCGTCCGCCAAGGAATGGATGAAGCCGCTGGTCCGCGGCGAGGAAACCGACCTGATCGAAATCCCGGCCAACTGGTACCTCGATGACCTGCCTCCCATGATGTTCATCAAGGGCAGCGCCAACAGCCACGGCTTCGTCTCCCCGCGGGACATCGAGCAGATGTGGAAGGACCAGTTCGACTGGGTCTACCGCGAAATGGACTACGCCGTCTTCCCGCTCACCATCCACCCGGACGTCTCCGGCCGGCCGCAGAACCTGCTGATGCTCGAGCGGCTCTTCGACCACATTGCCGGCCACGACGGCGTGGAGTTCGTGAACATGGAAACCATTGCCCGGGACTTCGCCGCCCGCAACCCCCGCACCACCTAAGCCCCTCGCAAGATCCCTCTGGTACAGGATAGGACCCCCCTCAATGAGCGCTGCACCCCATAAACGCCCGCCCACCGGAACCGGCCGCCGGGCCGACGACGTCGCCCCCTGGGACGTGGAGATCACCCCCAAGGTGGTCCGCAAGGTTTCGCTGGTCTGCTTCATCGCCTGGGTGGTGTCGGTCTACGACTTCACCCTCTTCGGCACGCTGCTGCCGGTCATCGCCGAGGACTTCGGCTGGACCGCCGCGGAATCCACCGCGGTGAACACCATTGCGCACGTGGGCATCTTTATTGTGGCGCTCGTGGTGGGCACCATCATTGACCGTCTGGGCCGCAAGAACGCGCTGATTGTGCTGATGCTCGGCGGCGCCGCCGCGGCGGGCTTCACCGGCCTGGCCGCCGGCGCCGTCAGCCTGATCATCATCCGTTCCTTCTCCGGATTCTCCATGTCCGAGGAAGTGGTCAACGCGGTCTACCTCAACGAGATCTACAAGAAGGTCAAGAACCGCGGCCTGATGTACTCCATCGTGCAGGGCGGCTGGCCGGTGGGCGCGCTCCTCTCCGCCGGACTCTCCGCAGCCCTGCTGCCGGTGATCGGCTGGCGCTGGAGCTTTGTGGTGGCCGCCGTCATGGCGCTGCTGGTGGCCGTGATGGCCTCCCGGCTGCCCGAATCACCCACCTTCGCCGCCATCAAGGAAGTCCGCCGCCGCCAGGACGCCGGGGACATTGAGGGGGCCCGGGCGCTGGCCGCCGAGCACGAGCTGGAAGAGGGCAGCCAGCACAAGACCGGCTTCAAGGACGTCTTCACCCCCGAGCTGCGCCGCCACACCACCCTGCTCTCCCTGGCCTGGCTGTTCAACTGGGCCGCCATCCAGGTCTTCTCCGTGCTGGGCACCACCGTGCTGGTGGAAGCCAAGGACGTCTCCTTCGAAAACGCCCTGCTGATCCTGGTCCTGGCCAACGCCGTGGGCTTTGCCGGCTACGTGTTCCACGGCTGGCTCGGTGACCGCATCGGCCGGCAGAAGACCGTTATCCTCGGCTGGTTCGGCGGCGGCGCCGCCAGCCTGATCATGCTGCTGGGACCCAGCAGCGAGGTCTTCATCATCATCATGTACGCCCTGACCCTGTTCTTCCTCACCGGCCCCTACGCCGCCCTGCTCTACTACATGGGCGAGTCCTACCCCGCCCACGTCCGCGGCATGGGCACCAACGTGGCCCACGTGATGGCGCCGCTGGGCGGCATCGCCGGCTCCGGCCTGCTCAGCCTCTTCCTCTTTATGGGACTGGGCATGCAGACCGCAGCCATCATTACCGGCACCGGCGGCCTGGTCATCTCCGCACTGTGCATGATCGGCACCCGCAAGGTGGACCAGGCCACCGGCAAAGCCACCGAAAAGAAGGTAACCGCATGAACCGCGATGACGGATTCGAAGGCAAAACAGCAGTAATCTCCGGCGGTGCCTCCGGCATCGGCCAGGCCCTGGCCGTGGCCTACGCCCGGGCCGGCGCCAACACCGTGGTGGGCTACCTGGAAAACGATCCGCACGACGTCGGCGAAACGGTGGCGCTGGTGGAGGCGGCAGGAGCCAAGTGCGTTCCGGTGCCGGTGGATGTGCGCAGCTACGCGGACACCGAAGCCCTGGCGCAGGCCGCACTGGATAGCTTCGGCCGGCTGGACATTGCCGTGGCGGCCGCCGGGATCCTGCGCCGCGCCTCGCTGGCGGACATGACCGACGAGGCGTGGGAGGACATGATGGCGGTGGACCTGTCCGGCGTGATGCGCACCTTCCGCTCCTGCGCCGCCCGGATGGAGCATGGCGGTGCCATGGTGGCCACGTCCTCGATTGCCGGCGGGGTGTACGGCTGGGAGGACCACAGCCACTACGCCGCGGCGAAGGCCGGCCTGCTGGGCATGTGCCGTTCCCTCGCCGTCGAACTGGCGCCCCGGAAAATCCGCGTCAACGCCGTCATCCCCGGGCTGATCGAAAGCCCGCAGTCCCTGGACGGCGTGAACTCGCTGGGCAAGGACGGCCTGGAGGCGGCCGGCAGCATCATTCCGTGGGGACGGGTAGGCAACGTGGATGAAGCCGCCCGCGTGATCCGCTTCCTCACCGGCGATGACTCCGCCTATGTCACCGGCCAGCAGCTGATTGTCGACGGCGGACTCACCGTCCGCTGGCCCAGCTAGGCCGCACGCCAGGCCTTCCCACCGGGAGGCCCCCTCAACCCTCCGGCCGTGGAGTTTCCCCGGCTCCACGGCCGGAGCCTCAACTTTTTGCAAAGGATGTATCCATGAGCTCACTTCGCGGCAAGACCGCCGTTATCACCGGAGCCGGCAGCGGCATCGGTGCCGCCATTGCCCGGCTCTTCGCCGCCGAAGGCGCGGACCTGGCCCTGCTGGACCTGGATGAGGCCCAGGCCGGCGCCGTCGCCGCCGAGTGCACCGCCCTGGGCGTGAAAGCCACTGCCCGGCGCGTGGATGTGACGGACAGCGAGGATGTCCGTGCCGCCATGGACGCCGCCGCCGGGGAGCTGGGCGGACTGGACATCCTGGTCAGCAGTGCGGGCATCCTGGACGAAACCCCGTTCCTGGAACTGAGCCCGGAAACCTTCGACCGGACCCTGGACGTGGACCTGCGCGGCGTGTTCCTTGCCGCCCGGTGGGCCGCGCCGCACATGGTGGAACGCGGCGGCGGGCGGATCATCAACATTTCCTCGCAGCTGGGCATCAAGGGCGGCACCGGGCTGGCGCACTACGTCTCCGCGAAGGCCGGCGTCATCGGCCTGACCAAGGCGCTGGCCCTGGAACTGGCACCGCACTCGATCCTGGTCAACGCCATTGCGCCGGGCCCGATCTTCACGCCGCTGATCGACGGGCTCTCCGAGGACTGGAAAGCCGCCAAGCAGGCCGAACTGCCGGTGGGCCGGTTCGGCACGGCGGAGGAAGTGGCACCCACCGCGCTGCTGCTGGCCTCCTCGCCCGGCGGCAACCTGTACACCGGGCAGACACTGGGCCCGAACAGCGGCGACGTGATGCCGTAGGTCCCGAAACCCCACCAGCAGGTCCAGCAACAGGAAGGCAGAGCATGTGCGGAGCATGTCCCGGCGGAACGGTAATCCCACGGCTGTCGGCGTATGCCGCGCTGGCCGGAATCCGCTCCTCCGTGGCCGGGGTGCTGCAGGAGATTGCCGGTCGGCGGCTGACCGTGCGGGCCTTCGGCGATGCCTGGACTGTCCGCGACCGGCTCGGGAAGCAGCAGGTGCTGCCCGGGCTGGAAGAGGTTGCCGCAGCGGTGGCGGCGGGGCCGTTGGACTGGGACGCGGTTGCCCGGCTCACCGGCCAGGAGGTTACCGGCCGGGTCCCGGACCTGTCCTGCCCGGCGCTGCCCGTGCTGCAGGAGATTGCCGCCGCCCCGCTGTCCCCGGATGCTCCCCGGCCGGAACTCACCGCCGGGGAGTTTGCGGCGGGGCTGCTGGTGCATGCGGCCAATCGTGCCGGCTCAGGTACCGGCGCTGTAGCCCGGGACTGACCCAAGGACGGGGCCGGCAGCAGGGGAGTGGCTGGAACCGGGTGCTGGACCGGAACCGGGTGCGGTGCCGACGGCCGGAGTGGGGCCGGAGCCAAGTGCGGGGCTGGAACCGGGTGCTGGGTCAGGGCCAGGGTCAGGCTCCGTGGAGGTATCCGGCGTCGGTGTTGTCCCCGGCGTCGCTGAGTGCGGCCGGTCCCGGCGGCCCGGAGCTTCGCCGGGGCTGAGATAACGGATGTCCCGGCGGCCGTCGGTCAGTATCCGCAGGTCCTCGTCGAGGTTCCGGCGCAGCTCCATCAGCTCAAACTGGTACTGCTGCGGCTCCGCTGCGGTGATGCGCAGGTAGCGGTTGCAGGCTGCGGACATACGCATCAGGACCTCACCCGCGGTGGAACCGGGCTGAAGCCGGGCGAGGGTTTCCATCAGGTTTTCCCGGATATCGTGCACCGAGCTGCGGAACCTCGGTTCCAGGGCCGGCGTCTCCGCGGAACGGGGAGCCACCGGGGCAAGCATCCGTTTCAGGTGCAGATATGTGACCAGTTCATTGAGCGCCCGGGCTTCCTCCCTGCGGGCCAGGCCGCGTTTCGTCAGCCATCCGGCGGCGAATCCGAGCACCACGCCCGTCACCGGCATCACGGCAATCCAGATCCAATCCATCCCAGCCTCCTGTCGATGCATGGAGAGGCTACGGCTGCGCGCCGGTATCAACCAGAGGGGACGGCCGGTACCGGGCCCGCTACCCGGTTTCAGCTCAAAACTACTGGCGAGCCCTGGTCAACTGGTCCTCCACAGGTGCGGTAGCGTGTGCCTCGATGCATTCGCATCGACTTTCGCTTTTCTGTCCATGGGGGACCTATGCCTGTTTTGCCCGGCGTCCGCATCGCTTCGATGACGGAACACATCTCTTCTTCTCGCCGCACCAGGCCGTTGGCCTTCGGGGCTGTGGCGCTGAGCGCCGTCGTCGTTCTCACCGGCTGCGGAGGGGGTGAGATGGAGCAGGCTGCTGCGACGCCCTCGCCCACCAAAACGACGTCGTCGCCCTCGCCGTCTCCTACGCCCACCGTCACGCAGATCGCGAACAAGGCCTGCAACTCCGCGGGCTCCACGCAGACGGTGAAGCAGGCTACGGCCAGCCCCACGCCGACGCCGTCGAAGACCTCGGCAAAGGCCTCGCCGTCCTCCTCCCCGAGCACCACGGCGGCCTCACCCTCACCCTCGCCGACCACCACCGTCCAGAGCACCGTCTACGTGTGCACCGAGAATGACAACGGCAAGCTGATCTGGATGGAGAAGGACAAGTCGGAGAAACTGCTCGCAGACCGGAAGGAGACCGAGGAACGGAAAGCCGCCGAGGACAAAAAGAAGAACTCCGAGCAGGCTCCGCCGCCGGTTGATCCCGGTCCGGCTCCGGCTCCGCCTGCCCCGGCACCTGCACCGCCCGCTCCCGCACCGGCTCCTCCCGCTCCGGCACCGGCACCGCCTGCCCCGGCACCTGCACCGCCCGCACCCGCCCCGGTGATTCCGCCGCCCGCCCCGGCCCCGGCCTACTACCCGAACTGTGCCGCGGCCCGGGCCGCCGGCGCAGCGCCGGTACGGATCGGCCAGCCCGGCTACGGCACCCACCTGGACCGCGACGGCGACGGCGTGGGCTGCGAGTAAGTCGGCCGGACCCGCGCCGGGGTTTGCGTTAGCTCTGGATGTTGCCCTCGGACCCGCCTAGCGTTGTTTCGAGGGCAACATCCGCCGGAGCAAAAACGGGCCACAGCGTCCGGGCATGTTGCCGCATCAGAAGCCGGACCGGGGCCCTGCCACGGCAGGCTCCGGCAGATCCCCGCTGAGGCGCCATGTCCCACCACGCAGACCCCGTCCCATCTCCTTCTGATTCTCCGCGGCCGGGACAGTGGCCGGGACAGCGGCCGTCCGGAGAGCCGGCGTCGAGCCGCCGGATGCCGGAGCCGCGGGGGCCGCGGCGAAGTCCCAGATCAGCCTGGCTTGTGCTGGGCCTGGCCGCAGTGCTGCTTTGTGTGTTGTCGCTGCGCGGAACGGTGGGGATTGCCGCGTGGATGCTGGCCGTGGGGCTGCTGCTGCTGGTCACCGCGCTGTACTCGCTGGGATTTCGCCGTCGCAGTTGGGCGGCGCTGGACACCGTGCAGCAAAAACGCCTGGCCCTGACCGGCAGCGGTCTGGTGCTGGTGGCGGGCATGGCTGCCGGCGCGGTGGCGGCACCGCAGCTTCGCCCCGCCCAGCCCACAGCGGAGGACGTTCCGCAGGACGAGTGGCCGAAGTCCGAACCGTTACCGCCCCCGCTCCCTATCCCGGCGGAGCCTCCTGCGGTGGCACCGGATCCGGACCTGGCGGAGACCAACGTTTTGAGCGGGATGCCGCACTCCGGTACGTCGCTTGCCGGTACTGCCTGTGCCACGCCGGGGGATGCCCGCGGCCAGGGCGATGCGGACTACCGGTGCATGCAGGACGACGCCGGGCGCCTGGTGTGGATGGAGCGGGCCGCCGCCGAACGGCTGGCAGCGCAGCGGGCGGAACGCGCCGCCCGGGACGCAGCACAGCAGCCACCCGCGGCACCCCGGCCGGCGAATCCAGCACAGCAACCCCCGGCCGCGCCGGCCCCGGAACAGAAACCTCCGCAAACCCCGTCCGAGCCGCCGGAACCGCCGTCGGCTGAGCCTTCGGAGCCTGCACCGTCCCCGTCGGCTCCGCCCACCATTCCTGCGCCGGACCCGGAACTGCCCACGCCGTCGCCGCCGCCGGTGCCGCCGGAGCCTTCGCCCACGGCCCCGGGGACTCCCCGGATTCCGTCACCGCAGCCGCCTGCGCCGGTGCCGAGCCCGCCGTCGTCGCCGCGGATCGCCGAGCCGGTGAACGTCCCTGGCCCCGCAGCAACGCAACCCGTCAGCTAGTCGGGTTCGCGGGTAGGCGGCTACGCAGTCCGCCACCCGGGCTGACACGGCGGCAGGCGTGAAGGCCCCGCGGTACCGGGTGCCCGGCGTCGGCTGTACTGTTTATCCTGCGGCTCAGAAGCGGAAGTGCTTGCCGGGGGATGGGGGATCCTGAAATGGACTTTGATGCTGGCACGGCTGACCAGCTCATAACGGCCTGCGACGAGGCCGCCGCTGCGTTGGGTGAGCAGCGCGGTCCGCGGGCCTCGGCTACGGGAGAAGCGCTGGAAGAATTCCGCGGCCCGTTCGCGGACTCGTACCGCCGGAATGCCGCAGCGCAGCTGGCAGCACGGAACATCCTGATCGGCGCGCTGGAGGATGTTGCCCGTCAGGTTCGGTTCGCGAAGACCCAGGCCGAACAGGCCCGTCAGGACCTCAAGGAAAAGCAGGCGAGGACCCTGTTCAAGCTGCTTGAGGAGGGCATGGTAGCCGCTGGCGCCGATTACCTCCGGGACCGGCTTCCGGGGTTTTCAGCTCCGGGGGAGTTGTTCGAGTCCGAGGTGCCCCGCCCCGAGGTGGCCTTCCCATCGATGGTCTTCCAGCTCCACAATTGGGCAGTCAGCGGGACGCCGGGCACGAGTTCCGCAGTGCCGGATGCCCTGAAGAAGGCAGCATCGCTGATCTTTGACCAGGAGGATGCGGCTGAACCGGTCTGCCAGGATGTTCTCCGGGCCTTGGACAGCTTCCGGAACTCGTGTTCCTGGGCGGTGATCGACGTCGGCACCTTCGGGCCGGCGGTCTCCCAATATAACCAGGATGACCGTGACGACGCAGGAAAGCTGTGGCAGATCGGGCAGGCCTTCAGCACCGCAGGGCAGGACGGTGACCTGGCCGGTTCGGTGGAGCTGTCCTCGACGGCGCTGGCCCTGGCCATTTCCCCCGGATCCGTGCGCGGGGAGGCCCTCCTGAAGTTCTTTGAAACGGCCTCGCCGGTTGACCTCGAAGTGGCGTCGAAAAATCCGGCCTGGCTCACGCACCTGCCGTCGGTGTCAGCAGAACGCATCGCCGAGTGGTGGGCCGAGCTGCAGGCCTCCGGCAACGCGGCCAACGGCTTCACGGCCCAGCAGCTGGTGCTGCTGGAATCCGCGCCGAAGGTCTTCGGGTCCCTCGACGGGGTGCCCGTACTGGCCCGCGTGCACGCCAACAGCATCGCTGCGGTCAAGGACATTGAAGTTGCCGAAGCGCAGCTGGCCCGGCGGCGGGAGATCGGCGGCGACTCCGAGGCGCGCGAGGCGATGCTGATGAAGGAGATCGACTACCTGAAAAGGGTCGAAGCCGGGCAGGTGCAGCTGTATCTGTACAACCGCGACGAGTCACGGATCATCGAAATGATCGGGACCCCGGGCCCGGACACTCAGCGCACGATCACGTATGTTCCCGGCACGTTCACGAGCATGAAGAGTTTCTATACCGGAGGAGTCCAGGACTTCGCGAACTACATGGTGGGTATGGCCCCGAATACGGTGGCATTTGTGTATAAGGACGGGCTTTTCCCCGGGGAGAATCAGGAAGAAGGCGGGGAGGACCTCCGGCGACTCCTGGAAGCCAATGATCCGCAGATGGGTTACGACGCCGGCAGACAGCTGGCCGGCTTTCAGCACGGAATGCTCACCGACCCGGCCTTGCAGGGCACCGAGCAGGTTGGCATCGGTCACAGCTGGGGCTACGTCAACCTCACCAGTTCGGAAATCCACGGGGCGGAATATGACAAGTCCCTGTCCCTGTCCGGGGCGGGGATGCACGAAGAATGGGAGCCGGACGAGGATACTAGTTATTCGAATTACGTTTACGGCACGGATGCCCTGCTCTGGGCACAAAGAAGGGGATTGGTCTGGGACGACAAGATTCCCAGCGAACATGATGCATTCACCAATCACGAGTATGCCGTCCCCAATGAGGGGACCTTCTGGCCTGACAGCACTCCGATTGATGACCATTCGCTCCCCACAACGAACAGCAAGGACAATGCGGAATTGCTGGAAGATGCGCTCCGAGAGGTAATGCAATGACCCGAGCCAGATATACCGCCGCAGCAATGATTCTGCTGCTAGGCCTCGTCGGCTGTGCAAGCAACGCGGCGGAGACGCCGACACCAGCAAGTCCTACCGAAGGGAACACATCCATGGCATCAGAGCCGACCTGGCAGGAGGCAAAGGCCCGAACACAGGCCATGGAATTGGAGATCGCCGATTCGCTTCCTTTGGACGTGGTGGCCGGGATCGAGCAAATGCCGGACGGGGTTCTGATCAAGTGCGGTGACTCTGCTGTGAACTGGCACGGCGCGACCACCGTTACTTTGAGTGAGGGAACTGAGCCGGACCCGCTCGTTCGGGAGTTGGAGGCGAAGTACCGGGACAGCCGCTTCCAGATAAAGGTGCGGGACCCCGCACCGGCAGGACATTACGAAGTTCAGCTGCGCTCTCCGGATACGGCCGAAATCTATATCATCGGCGAAGGACTTGATCCCTCCACAATTCGTATTGCCTCCGGTTCTGATTGCTTCCCTTGGCCGGAGGATGAATACATGGGCGGTAAGTTCTAGGCGGAGGGCCTTCTGGTGCGCAACGGAATGATTCTGGGGCAAGCGGCGGTCGTAGGTGTGATTCTCCTGCTTAACCTTGCAGGCTGCGCCGAGGATTCGTCCGCGTCGGCCGGAGGGGACGAGCTGACCTGGCAGGACGCTAAAGCCCGGACACAGGCCATGGAATGGGAAATCGCCGATTCGCTTCCGCAGGACGTGGTGGCCGAGGCCGAGCAAATGCCGAAGGGGGGTCTGATCGAGTGCGGTGACCCTTCCGTCAACTGGCATGGCGCGACCACCGTGACTTTGACTGAGGGGACGGAGCCGGAGCCGCTCGTTCGGGAACTGGAGGCGAAGTACCGGGACAGCCGCTTCGAGATTAAGGTGCGGGACCCAGCTCCGGCAGGACACTACGAAGTTCAACTGCGCTCGCCGGATACGGCCGAAATTTACATCATCGGGGAAGGATTTGATCCCTCCACGATCCGTATCGCTTCCGGCTCCGAGTGCTTTCCCTGGCCTGCGGACGAAACGATCCGGGGGGATTTTTGAGTTCCCGGGCTTTGAAAGGTGGAGGTGTGGCTCGGACACGGTCCGTTGCATCGCTGGTGCTGGTGCTCTGCGTCATGGGCTGCGCTGAGGATTCGTCCGCGCTGGCCGGAGGGGACGAGCTGACCTGGCAGGACGCTAAAGCCCGGACACAGGCAATGGAATTGGAGATCGCCGATTCGCTTCCGCCGGACGTGGTCGCCGCGGCCGAGCAAATGCCGGAGGGGGTTCTGATCCAGTGCGGTGACTCTGCAGTGAACTGGCACGGTGCGACCACCGTGACCTTAAGTGAGGGAACGGAGCCGGAGCCGCTCGTTCGGGAGTTGGAGGCGAAGTACCGGGACAGCCGCTTCGACATCAAGGTGCGGGACCCAGCTCCGGCAGGACACTACGAAGTCCAGTTGCGTTCTCCGGATACAGCGGAGATCTACTTCATAAAAAGGGGAGTGGAACCCGGCACGATTCGTATTGCCTCCGGTTCTGACTGCTTCCCCTGGCCTGAGGACGAATACATGGGCGGCAAGTTCTAGCGGCGGCCTACCGGAACGCGCCGATTCCGGTGATGTGCCGGCCCAGGATCAGGGTGTGGACCTCATCGGTGCCCTCATAGGTGCGGACTGATTCGAGGTTATTGGCGTGCCGCAGCGGTGAATAGTCCAGCGTGATGCCGTTGCCGCCCAGAATCGCCCGGGCGTCGCGGCAGATTGTGATGGCCTCGCGCACGTTGTTCAGCTTGCCTACGGAAATCTGGACCGGTTCCAGCGCTCCGGCGTCCTTCATCCGCCCGGTGTGAATGGCCAGCAGCACGCCCTTCTGGATCTCCAAGAGCATGTTCACTAGCTTCTCCTGCGTGATTTGGTAAGCCGCCAGGGGTTTGTCGAACTGCAGCCGCTCCAGCGAATAGGCCAGCGCCGCCTCATAGCTGTCCCGGGCCGCGCCCATGGCACCCCACAGGATCCCGTAGCGGGCCTCGTTCAGGCAGGAGAACGGTCCGCGCAGGCCCTTCGCGCCGGGCAGTACCGCCGTCTCCGGCAGCCGGACATCCTCCAGGAACACATCGCACTGGATGGAGGCACGCATGGACAGCTTCGGTTCAATCGGCACAGCCGTGAATCCGGGGGTATCCGTGGGCACCAGGAACCCGCGGATGCCGTCAGCGGTCTGCGCCCACACCACTGCAAGGTCCGCAATGGAAGCCAGCCCGATCCAGCGTTTGGCGCCGCTGAGAACCCACCCCTCGCCGTCGTGCTCCGCGAAGGTGCTCATGCTGGAAGGATCCGACCCCGCAGTGGGTTCGGTGAGTCCGAAGCAGCCGATCAGCTCGCCGGCGGCCATGCCGGGCAGATACCGGTTCTTCTGCTCCTCCGAGCCCCATTTGTGGATAGCGGTCATGGCCAGTGACCCCTGGACGGAGACGAAGGTGCGCAGCCCGGAATCCCCGGCCTCCAGTTCCATGGCAGCCAGGCCGTATTCCACGGCGGAGCGCCCCGGGCACCCGTAGCCCTCCAGATGCATGCCGAGCAGGCCCAGGCTGCCCAGCTCCCGGACAATCTCCACGGGGAACACCGCGTCCTCATACCAGTCCTTGATGTTGGGGCGGATGCGCTCATCCACGAAGGTGCGCACCTTGCCGCGCAGCGCGCGTTCCTCAGTGGTCAGCAGCGCGTCCAGCCCCAGTACGTCGGAGGCGGTTCGCAGGGCGTCCGCTGCGGCGGGGGATGCCTGCGGGGTGTCACTGCCGGCGATTGCGTTGCCGGTGGCGGCGCTGCCGGCGGTCGGAAGGCTGCCTGCTGCGGGAATGCTCATGTGCTGATCCTCCTTGGGCGCCGGACAGAGGGGTGCCGGGCCCGAAACGCGGTTACTGTCGTCTGGATCACACTACTAGCTCGGGCACAGTACGATTCGTGCATGACTGAGGCCTATCTGATCTCCGGTGTCCGCACGCCCGTGGGCCGCTACGGCGGCTCCCTGTCCGGGATCCGTCCCGATGACCTGGCCGCCCTGGTGCTCGGCGACGCCGTTGCCCGCGCCGGCGTGAACCCGGCCGATGTGGACGAGGTGATCCTGGGCTGCACCAACCAGGCCGGCGAGGACAACCGGAACGTGGCGCGGATGGCCACGCTGCTGGCGGGCTTCCCGGACACGGTGCCGGCGATGACCGTGAACCGGCTCTGCGCCTCCGGGCTCAGCGCCATCCTGATGGCCGCGCAGATGGTGAAAGCCGGGGCGGCGGACATTGTGGTGGCAGGGGGAGTGGAATCCATGTCCCGGGCGCCGTGGGTGCTGGCCAAACCGGAGAAGGCATTCGCCAAGCCGGGGGAGCTGGCGGACTCGGCGATCGGTGCACGGTTCACGAACCCGAAGTTCTACGACCTGCCCGGCACCACCTATTCGATGCCGGAAACCGCGGAGGAACTGGCCTCCCGCGAGGGGATTTCCCGGGAGGATTCGGACGCGTTTGCGCTGCGCTCGCACACCCGGGCGCTCGCCGCCGTGGACGAGGGTCGCTTCGCAGCGGAGATCGTCCCGGTGGAAACGAAGCAGGGCGTGGTGAAGACCGATGAGGGTCCCCGCCGGGAGACCAGCATTGAGGCGCTGGCGAAGCTGCGGCCCATCGTGAGGCCGGACGGCGCGGTCACGGCCGGGAACGCGAGCTCGCTGAACGACGGCGCCTCCGCCGTCGTCGTCGCCAGTGCCGCGGCGGTGCGTCGGCTGGGCCTGGACGCCCGGGCGCGGATTGTCGACGGCGCCGCGGCCGGGGTGGCGCCGGCGGTGATGGGCATCGGGCCGGTGCCGGCCACCCGGAAGGTGCTTGAACGGACCGGCTGGGCGCTCGGGGACATCGGCGCGGTGGAACTGAATGAGGCATTCGCGGCCCAGTCCCTGGCCTGCATCCGGCAGCTGGGCCTGGACGAGGGGGTGGTCAACCGCGACGGCGGCGCGATTGCGCTGGGGCATGCGCTGGGTTCCTCGGGGTCGAGGATCACGGTGACCCTGCTGAACCGGATGGAGCGTGAAGGGGCGGACCGAGGTCTGGCGACCATGTGCGTGGGGCTCGGCCAGGGCGTTTCGATGCTGCTGGAGCGGGTGTAGGTCAGTTCTAGTTCAATCGAGTCTGCAAAATTTACCGTTTTCGAGCCGGAAATCGGTAAATTTTGCAGACTCGATTCCCGGAATGCCTGGGCCGGGGCCTGCTGGCCGTAGGGTGGCCCGCATGAGTGCGATGATCTCCCACACCACGTTCGATAGCCTTGATGCCTATGCCCAGTCCGTGTTCTGGGCGAAGGTGCTGGACTTCGCCGAAGACCCTGACGATCCCAACCGGCCCGGCGACGAGGAATGCATGATCTTCGCGCCCGACGGCGGGCAGAGGCTGCTGTTCATCAACGTGCCGGACGCCAAGCAGGTCAAAAACCGGGTGCACCTGGACCTGCAGCCGGCCGAGGTGGGCGGCCGGGACCGGGAGCTGCAGCGGCTGCTGGAGCTGGGGGCCACGCAGGTGGACGACCAACGCCGCCCCGACGGGACCGGCTGGGTGGTCCTGGCCGATCCGGAGGGCAATGAATTCTGCATCCTCCGCAGCGAGGCCGAACGCACCGCCTGATCCCGCTACCCAGGCGCGGATGTCAGGGGTAGGCTGACCCGGGATCGGTGCAGGGAGAGCGGGGATGCGGTTCATCCCGGGGAAGGGGGCGGCATTGGCGTTGTTTAGGACGGACCCGGTCGTGGCGAAGAAGGAACACTGGACGTCGCCGCAGCCGCCGCATGTAGTCCTGCAGGCGCTGACCGAGGCCTTCTCACACCACGGTGAAAAGCTGCGGCACGTCGGGCCCCGGCTGGAAGTGAGCCTCGGCTCGCGCTGGAAGTTTACCCATTTGGGTCCCTGGTTTGCCCAGGGGCGGGCCAATATCCCGCTGGTACTGGTTTTCGTCACCAAGCCCTCCGGCTATGGGACGGCCATCACCGCGCACGCCTTCGATACGTTGGGTTTCCGGCTGGGCGACGGATCAGTCTTCGGCGTCCCGGAGGCACTCGCGTGGCGGGTGGAGGAATTCCTCACCTATGCGGCCGGCGTGGTGGGTGTCCACCGCCCGATGACCCGGCCGGCGCCTTCTTCTCCGCCCCCGGTCTAGCTCTACTCTCGGTCTGGCCCGCGAAACCGTTTAGCCCGCGACGCCGCCGCGGGCGAAACCGTTTAGCCCGCGACGCCGCCGCGCACCGAATCCAGTACCCGGCGCAGAATCTCTTCCCCGGCAAGAATCCCGCGGGACTCAGTGACCTGCAGGTGCGGATCCAGCCAGCCGGCGTCGTCGAGCTCCCCGTGCGCGGGACGGAGCGCCAGATCGGCAGCCTCCAGCATCGGCCGGTCCAGCAGCGAATCCCCGGCGGCGATGATGCGTTCGGATCCGGTGCGCCGGGCGACCTCGGCTACGGCGTCCTGCTTGGTCACCGGGACCGGCACGCAGTAGAGCTTGCGGCCCTGCAGCGACACGGTCCAGCCGCGCTCCGCGCACCAGGCCTCCAGCTCCAGCAGGAAGTCCCCGGGCAGGGCTGCCCGGTCCACGACGGCATAGGCGAACAGGTCCTCGGCGGTGCGCAGCTTCAGCGTCCAGGCCGCGAATTCCGGCCGGGCCAGATGCGCGGAAATCTCCGCCAGCGGTGCGCAGCCGCCGGCCACCAGGGAGCGGACCTTCTGCTGCCAGTCGGCATCCGGAACCCCGTGGTGCAGCAGCACCCCGCCGTTGGTGGTGACCGCGTACTCGGGTGCCGGGCCGGGCAGCTGGATCCGCCGGTACTGCGCCACCGTGCGGGTGGTGACGGGCATAAACACGCACTCCCGGGCGACGGTGACCAGCAGGTCTTCGGCGGCGCGGGTGATGAAGGAGAGCGGCTTGCCCTCATAGACCTCGGCGACAACCATGGCCGGCGCGGCGGTGTCCTCCGTGTCGAGGAACAGTGCGTTGGCGGAATAGATCAGCGTCCGGTCCAGGTCCGAGGCGAAGAGGGTCCTCATGCGCCGGCCTCCGGCACGCCGCCGGACACCCCGGTCGGGACCGCACCAGCTCCAGACACGCCGGCACCAACCACTGCCTTGCCGTCCGCGCCCACGGCGCCGGCGGTGAACCGGGGATGGATCAGTCCCACGCAGCTGAACGGCAGGTCCGGCACCTCCTCCACCGGTACGCCGCGCTGCTCGGCCAGCAGCAGCACGTGCGCCACCTCGGAACGGGCGTCCGGATGCACCAGCACCTTCCACGGCACCCGGCGCAGCAGCACCCGCGTGGTTTCGCCGACGCCGGGCTTCACCAGGTTCACGTTATGGATGCCGTACTCCTCGCTGAGCCGTTCCACCGCCTGCCAGCCCACCCAGGTGGGGGTCCGGTCCGCGGCGGCCAGCGATGCTGCAGCGGCAACGGCCTCGGAGCGCACGGCGTCGAAGTGCGCCGAAACGGCGGCCAGGAATTCCCGCGACACGTCCGCGGAGGCCAGATGGGCGTAGAACTTCGCGCCGTGGAAATCCTCCGGGCCGATCAGGTCCTTGTTGAACACGGTGCGGGAGACCAGCCCGGAGACGGTGGAGTTCAGGCAGGCCGAGGGAATCAGGTAATCCTCCCGGGTGCCGAACAGCTCCACTGAGTGCCCCGGATCCGCCAGCACCGCCAGCTGCGCGGAGAACCGGACGCCGTCGGTCTGCTCGAACTTATCCAGCGCGGCAGTCAGCTCACGCGTGATGGCGCCCTTGCCGGTCCAGCCGTCCACAAACAGGATCCGTGCCGGGTCATACCGGGCGGACAGATAGCGCAGCGCGGTTTCATCCATGCCCACCCCGCGCACAATGCTCATGGTGTAGTGCGGCAGGTCCAGGCCGTGCATCTGCTGCGCCCAGCGGCGCATGAGGATGCCGATGGGGGTACCGGCCCGGGCCAGGGACACCAGCACCGGTTCATTGTTCCGGGCGGCCAGCGCCATCTCGGTCACGGTGCCGACGGCGGCGGCGACCCGCGGTGCCGAGCGGACCAGCGCCTCCGCGTACAGGTCCTGGTACTGGGCCGAGGGCAGGTACTCCATGGGCAGCGACTCGGCGTAGTTCGCGCCGCCGGACTGGATGGCGGCCTCCCGCTCGGCGGTGGGCGCCTCCAGCTGCGCGTCGCGCAGGTCCTTGAGCAGCCAGGTCACGTCACCGGCGTCGTAGGACCCGAACTCCGGCCCGGTCAGCGGCACGGCGGGCGCGGCCGGTACCGGTCCCGCGGTCCAGTCACCGGGTCCGGGTACATCCGCGGGTGAAAGCACGACGACGACGGCGCCGGCCACTGCGCGCAGCGCCTCCGTCACGCTTCTCTCGCCGGTGATGGAGGCCAGGTCGGTGCCGGGCTCGGGCATCAGCACAATGCTGCCGAAGCCTTCCCCGCCCCGGCGGGCGCCCACGTTGTAGGCGTGCCGGGGGCCCGGTCCGTCCTCGGTGATGTCGTGGCTTGCGAAGTCCACCACGTTGGCTATGGCGTAGTCCGGCCGGTCGATCGGCACGATGGGGGAGCGGGTGGTGGTGGAGAACCGCACCGGCCCGCCCGGGGTGGTTTCGGCCAGGGCGTTGGCCACGGTGAGCGGCACGTGGATGAATTCCTCGCAGCCCAGCACCAGCACCGGCGCAGTGGATTCGGGCAGCTTCGCCCGGATGGACGCGGCGACGGCGGCCAGGTCTGCCCCGGATACCGCGCCGGGCAACGCCTCGGGCAGGGCGGCCTGGTACTGGCAGGACATGCCGGCCTGGTTGCCGAACCGGTCGCTTCGCAGCGGCCGTCGGCCCTCGGCGGACAGGTCAAGGACGGTCAGTGATCCCGGAGCGGAGGGTGCTGCAGGTGCTGCGGGCTCGGGGGACGGCAGCTCGTCGATGATCTGGCGGGCGCGGTTCAGGATGTCTGGGCCAAGATCGATGCTGCCGGTGCCCAGGGCCACCACGCGGATCTCGCAGTCCAGCGCGATGGCCAGTTCCTCGAACCGGGCCCGGTCCGCGGCAGAACGCAGGTCGATCAGCGTGGCGACCACATAGAGCGGATGCGGGGCGGCAGCGTGCAGTTCGGCGATGGTGTTGATGACGGTGGCGCCGGTGCTGAGTTCATCATCCACCAGGACCACGGGGGCGCTGCTGTTAAGCAGCGCCGGGTCGGTGGGCAGCAGCCGGTGCGAGGTGGCGTGCGAGTGGGCCTCTTCGAACGCACCGTAGGCCACCGCACCCTCCGGGGCGTGCCGGGTGGAGTGGATGTAGTAGGAGCCCAGGGTGTCCGCGACCAAGCGGCCCAGCCCGGTAGCAGTTTCCGCATAACCGATGGTGACGGCACCGGGGTGGCTGACGGGCAGTTCCCAGAGCTGTTCGCGGGCCTCCAGCAGCCGGGCGCGCGGTGACCGGACCGTACCCGGGCGCGCGTCGTCGTCGGACCCGGACACCGGAGCGCCGCGCAGCTCCGCCAGCAGTGCGGCAGCGACGGAGCGGAGCACCCCGGTGTCCACCGTGCTGCCCAGCGCCGCCCCGGCCAGGGTGCCGAGCAGTTCGCCGGAGGCAAGCACCAGGGCCGGTTCGGTGGGGACGTGCTTGGCCAGCACACGGGAGACCAGCAGATGCGCCCGGCGCGGGTTGCGGCGCAGCGCCAGGCCCACCAGGTCTTCCACCGGCAGCAGCGCGGAGGGGTCGGAGGTGATCCGTACGCCCAGGGCCTCGTGGACAAAACCGCCGGTCCAGGGGTGCTGGCTCAATTCATGCTCGCTTCCAGAAGATCTACGTACGTGGTGTCGGGTGCGGCGACGCCGAAGGCGGCGGCCCGGACGAGGGTGGAAGCAGCCCACGCCTGATGCGGTTTCATTTCATTCATCTTGTTCCGGTAGGGCGATGCCGCGGCCCCGCCGCCGGACTCGCCGGAAATGTGCAGCGCATCCAGGTACGCCTCGTGGCTGATGACGGACATGGCGTGGACCAGCGGCACATGGGAGGGGTGGATCACGGTTTTGCCCAGCAGGCCGTTGGCCAGGTCCAGTTCGATTTCGCGGATCAGCCCGTCCAGGTTCGCCGTGAGCAGCCGCTGCCGCAGCTGCAGTTCGTCCGCTTCGGCAAAGGGGGTGGAGCGCAGCTGGGGCCGGAGCAGGCGTTCGCCGGAACTGTAGTGTTCCCAGACCGGGCCGCTGATCACGAACCCGTCGGGACGGCCCAGCACATTCACGATGTCGCCGATGACGGCGGAAACCACCTTCACGTCATAGATGGTCAGGTCACGGGAGCGGCGCAGGCCGTAGGCGCTGGACATGTCCGTGGCACCGATCCGGACCGAGAGGATGTCCGGCCGGTTCGCCTGCAGTACCTGGGAGATCCCGGACAGGGTCTCCGTGCGGGTCTCGGCGTGGATCATCAGCGGCGATTCCAGGATCGGCATGATCCGCAGGGGACGGGCGGCCGGGTCACCGGACCGGCGGGCGGCATTGACGCCGTGCAGGGCATCGAGGAAACGCTGCGCCGTCCCGCTGGTGTTTTCGAACTTGGGGATGACGAACCCGGTGAGGACAGAGAGGCTGTCGCCGCAGCGGTCAGCGAGGCTGAGCAGCTGCTCCGGGCTGCGGACACGGACAAACAGCATCAGCCCTGCCGGGTTGCCCGCGCCGGTTTCGGCGTGCAGCTGGCCCAGCGCGGCGACGACGTTCGCTTCCGCCGCCGGGACGTCGGCGTCGGCAATGGAATCCTCCAGGCACAGGACCATGCTCAGCGCCCCGCGGGCACCCTGCTTGCGGACGTCCTTGACCAGGTCGGCCCGGGTGGCGGGGCAGTACAGGGTGGCACCGAGCGCGGTGGCGAGCAGTCCGGGGTCGGAGGAGAGGCTCAGCTCCTGTGGCGGGAGGTGGAACAGCCGGCCGGTTTCGGCGTCGCTGAGGTAGGCGAAGTGGCGCACCGGGTCTCAGTTTCCCCGGAAGGGGAACTCCGAGGACATGGAGAATCCGAAGGCTTCCCAGATGGCCTTGAGCTCCATCCCGTACGGAATCACCTCCGCCCGCAGCTCCAGCACGGTACCGATGCGCAGCACCGAGAGAACGTAGAAACTGCGCTCGCCGGCCTTGGCCGGAACCGTCAGCGACCTGCCGTTGTAGATCCCCACGCTCAGCGGCTGCTTCGGCTTCGGGAAGAACAGGGCCCGGCGCAGCATTGAGGCCCGGCGCAGCGGGATGAGGGCCAGTTCCTCCTCGTAGCCGACCAGCGGCCGGTTGCCGGGGGTGTCCACGATGACGCCGGAGAGGTTCTCCCGGCGCAGTTCCCCGGAGGACACCGACCCGGTGCGGAAGTCCGCTGCTTCCCACACCGCGCGCATGGAGCCGGCGACGGCGAGGGTGCCCACCGCCGATTCCATCGGGGTCAGGCGGACCACGGGGTTCTGCTTGTCCAGGGTGCGGACTTCATGCATCCCCGGCGCCGGGAACAGCTTGGTGTGCAGCGGTGCCGGGCGCTGCGGGGCAGGGGAGGCTGCGCTGCCCTGCCCGTTGGCCAGACCGCTGCCGGGCCGGCCGGGCACACTGGCTGCCGGGGCGGGCTCGGCGGAGTTTCCGAGTGAGAGCGACGTGGTCACCGGTGGCGGGCCCGCCGCCGGCCGGGACGGTGAGGAGAGTGTGAGCGAACCGGGCGGGGGTGTTGCCGGCGTCGTGTGCGGCGGTGAGGCGGGCGCAGCGGCGGACGGCGGGGGAGTGCCGGGCCGGGCCGGCGCCGGGGCTGCGGGTGCCGGAGCCGTTGCCGGGGCGGCCGGTTGTGCCGGTGCGGCAGGGCGCGGTTTGACCCGGCGGCTCAGGAACGGGAGGTCGGTACGGGGAACCGACGATCGGTTGACGGCCATCGCCTAGAGGTCGAATCCGAAGTCGGCGGCCAGTCCGCGCAGGCCCGTGGTGTAACCCTGGCCGAGGGCACGGAATTTCCAGTCCTCACGGTGCCGGTAGAGCTCGCCGAACATCATGGCGGTGATGGTGTCCCGGTTGGCGGCGGGCAGGTCGAACCGGACCAGTTCGCTGCCGTTGGGCCGGGCCACACGGATGTGGGCGCTGCGGACGGCGGCGAAGTTGCCCGGTCCGCGCATTTCCGGATCCGCGTAAACGGCAAACACAATCTTGGCCACCTGGGCGGGCACGCGGGAGAGGTCGACGTCGATCTGCTCGTCATCCTCCTCGCCGAGGAACTGCACGGAGGCTTCCGGGCTGGCGATCTGGTTGAAGAACACCAGGTGGTCATCGGAGAGGACCCGGCCGTCGGGGCCGCACAGCAGGGTGAGGGGGACCAGTTCGGACTGTGGTCCGCGGCTGGGAATCACGTCCCAGCCCATGCCCACCAGGATGGAGGTCAGGCCGGGGTTCTCCGCGGTCAGTGCGGCGTTGGCGCCGGCTACCAGGGTGCCCATCAGTGCTCTCCGAAGGTCAGGGAGGAGGGGGAGAACTTGTCGTCCAGGAACCGTCCGTGCGTGGACAGTTCAGCGATGGCACCGGTGCGGACCTGGTTTTCCAGGTCCCGGGCGATGCCCTCGAGGATGGTCAGTTGTTCAACGAGCAATGCAGTGGCCTCGGAATCGTCGGTCCGCTCCCGTTCGTTCAGGGCCACATAGGCCCGCAGGGGAGTGGGGAGGTAGCTGGTAATGATGGAGTTCAGCAGCACCCGCTGCTCGGTGGAGGCCCCGTTGCTGCCGATGTATTCCACCAGCGGCGCCAGGATGTCATCGATCTGGCGTACCTGGGAGGAGATCAGGGTGGGCATGGCAGCTCCGGCGCGGCGGACGGCGGTACGCAGGTTCACCAGGGACCGCGCGGTCTCCCGGTGCTCGGCGTCGGGGCCCGAGGGTGCCGGGGCAGCCGAGGGCTGCCCTTGGCCCTGCAACGGACCCGATTCGGGCGAGTTGCCGAAGAGTGAACCGATGAACCTGCCGATTACCACGTGAATGTCCTTTGCGTCGGAGCTGCCGTGCCCGGCACCTAGCGGGACTCGCTCTGGCGGGAGCGCTCCAGGTAGGGCTTTGCCTGGGTGATGGTGGACTCCAGCGACTTCACGGTGCCTTCCATGTTCCGGGCAGCCTCGGAGCGGAAGGTGTCAATGGCGTCCATGGTCTGGAACACGTTGTCGAACGCACGCTGCAGGGTTTCAACACTCACGCCCGAGCTGGAAGCCTGCTGGTGGATCCGAGCTGTCTGGTCCTTAAGCATCTCGCTGGTGCTCAGGATCATGTTGTTCGTAGTGGTGTTCACCGCGTCAATCTGGTCCAGGACCATCTTCTGGTTGGCCAGGGCCTGGGCCACGATGACGGCGGTGCGCAGCGCTGAAATGGTGGTGGTCCGGGCGCGTTCCACGCCCTTGATCAGTTCCACGTTGTTCTTGCGGATCAGATCCATGGCCAGGTAGCCCTGCACGGAGACGGCGAGCTGGGTGAGGATGTCCTGGCGGCGCTGGCGGATCGGGAACAGTACGTCCGCCTCCAGGGCGTTGGCCTGTTCAATCTGGCCGGAGTTCTTGAGCTTGTCCACCTTCTCCACGCAGGCGGCGTCCAGGGACTCGGCCAGCACGGAGTATTCGCTCAGGGTCTGCATGGTCTTCCAGAGCTCGACCTTTTCCCCGGCGAGGGAAGCGTTGTCCTTGAGCAGTTCATCCTGGCCGGCCATCAGGGACTTGATGATGTGGTCCAGCTGTACCTGTGCGGACTCGTACTTCTGGAAGTACTTGGCCAGCTTGTTGCCGCCCGGAATCAGGCCCAGGATCTTGCGTCCGGTGCCCAGGTTCGCCTGGTTCGGGGTCAGGTCCTCCACCGTGCTGCGCAGGTCGCCCAGCGTGGACGCGACTTTCTTCTGGGCGTCGTTGCCGGACTTCTTCGAGCCCGCCACCGAGGTGGAGGAACGGTCCAGCAGACGGGAGGAGTAGCCGGCGGAGGCCACCATTTCCTGTCCGGCCAGCTTGTTGATGGAATCCACCTGCGCCGTGAACTCCGGGCTCCGTGCGTCCAGCTTCGAGACTTCCTCCATAAAGGAGCGTGCCTGGGCGGCGATCTCTGCACGGCGTTCCTCCGGCACCGGGACCATTCCCGGGGCGTCGGCCGGAGCAACCGGGGCGGGCGGTTCGGGAGCCTGAAGCACCAGCGAGGCTTCGGAGGCGTCCGGAGGAGTCAACGGTGAGGTCATGATTTCGCCTTTTCGTAGGTGAACTGCGGTATGGGAGCGGGGAGTGTTCCGGCCCGCGGAACACTCCCCGCAGGGTGTTGCTAAGAAGGCGAGCCTAGCCCAGCTGCACGCCGAAGTCGGTCACAATGCCGGCCAGCCCGCTGGCGTAGCCCTGGCCAACGGCCTTGAACTTCCATTCGCCGTTGTTGCGGTAGACCTCGGCGAAGATCATGGAGGTCTCGGGGGCAGCGTCCTCGCTGAGGTCGAACCGGACAATCTCGCTGTCGCTGTCCTGGTTGACCACACGGCAGTAGGCGCCGCGGACCTGGCCGAAGTTCTGGTTGCGGACATCGGCCTGGTCAATGGAAACCACAATAACCACGCGCTCGACGTCGGCGGCCATGGCGCTCAGATCGATGAGGATCTGCTCGTCGTCGCCGGCACCCTCGCCCGAGCGGTTGTCACCCAGGTGAGTGACGGAACCGTCCTTGGCGGCGGGCTGGTTGTAGAAGATGAAGTCGTCGGAGGAACGGACCTTGCCGTTTGCTCCGATCATCAGTGCCGAGGCATCCAGGTCGAAAGGTTCGCCCGTGGTGGTGCGGGGGTCCCAGCCAAGGCCCACGAGGGCCTTCTGCAGTCCGGGATCGGATTTGGTGAGGGAAAGGTTGTTGCCCTTGGAAAGGGACAGACCTGCCATGGTGTTCAGCTCCTTGTAACGAGGTTGGGGGAAATTAGTCGAGGACGACGCCGAAGTCGGTGGCGATGCCGTACAGGCCCGAGGCATAGCCCTGGCCGATGGCACGGAATTTCCATTCACCGCGGTTGCGGTAGACCTCGGCGAAGATCATGGAGGTTTCCGCCGCAGCATCTTCGCTGAGGTCGTACCGCACCACCTCGGTGTCGGTGTCCTGGTTGACTACGCGGCAGTACGCATCGCGCACCTGCCCGAAGTTCTGGTGCCGGACATCGGCCTGGTCAATGGAAACCACAATGACCACGCGGTCAACGTCGGCGGGCAGGAGGCTGAAGTCAATCAGGATCTGCTCGTCGTCGCCGTCGCCCTGGCCGGTGCGGTTGTCGCCCTGGTGGACCACCGAGTTGTCCTTGGCGGCCAGCTGGTTGTAGAAGATGAAGTCGTCCTGGGAACGCACCTTGCCGTCGGAGCCCAGCAGCAGTGCCGAGGCGTCCAGGTCAAACGGGTCCCCGCTGGTGGTCCGCGGGTCCCAGCCCAAGCCCACCAGGGCCCGTTCCAACCCGGGATCGGCTTTGGTCAGGGATAGGTTGTTGCCTTTGGTCAGTGTCAGGCTGGACAAGGTGCGCTCCTTCTGAACGACGTTCGGTTTAGAGTGTGCGGGCGGCCGTGGGGATCAGGTCCATGACGGTGCGGCCCTGGGCACGCTCGCCGAGGGCCTTGAAGCTCCAGCCGGATCCTTCGCGGGCCACCTTGGCCATGATCATGGCGGTGTGGTTGCCCGAGTCGGTCAGCTGGTACCGGGCGATTTCCGGGCTGCCGGGGGTGGAATCGTCAACCAGCCGGCAGAAGGCGTTCTCCACCTGGTCGAAGGTCTGGCGGCTGTAGCTGGAGATGACGAAGACAATCTGCTGCACGGCGGGGGAGACGGCTTCGAGATTGACCAGGATGACTTCGTCGTCGCCCTCGCCGGCACCGGTCAGATTGTCGCCGGTGTGCTTGGAGGAGCCGTCCTTGCTGGCCAGCTGCCCGTACCAGACCTGGTCCAGGGCGTTGCCGTTGGCATCAAAGAAGATGGCCGAGGCATCCAGGTCCACTTCAGCGGCCTTCTTCGTGCCGAAGAGTCCGCGCTTGACCGGGGCGGCGGAATCCCAGCCCAGTCCCAGGCGCGTCTTGCTGAGAGCGCCGCCGTCCTTCTTCGTCAGCGACAGCGACTGACCTTTTTGCAGGCTCAGGCCCATGATTCTCCCTTGTTAGTTCGAGTAGACAGGTTTGGTAGCGGCGCCGGAGGACGCGGCGCGCTTGTTGCGCACGATCGAGGAGATCAGTGACGCCAGGATAAAGACGACGCCGATCAGGCCGGTGATGACCTCGTTGATCTCCAGCTCAATGGTCAGCAGCAGGATGGCCGCGAGGGCGCCAATGGCCCAGTGCGCGCCATGGTCCAAGTAAACGAATTCATCCAGGGTGCCCTGGCGGACCAGGAAAACGGTCAGCGAGCGGACGAAGATAGCCCCGATCAGGCCCAGTCCCAGGGCAATGATTATCGGGTCGGACGTGATGGCGAAGGCACCGATGACGCCGTCGAAGGAGAAGGACGCGTCGATCATTTCCAGGTAGAGGAAGAGCATAAAAGCTGCCTTGCCGGTGGCCTTGACCAGCTCGCCGTTGCCGGACTTCTTCTCCACCCGCTCGATGGCGTCTTCGTCATCAAAGTCGCCGTCGCCGTCGACGTCGAACAGGTTGCCCAGGCCGGTGACCAGCAGGTAGGTGATGAGGCCCGCGGAACCGGCCACGAAGATGTCGGTGGTGTGTTCGGCGTCGGCCAGACTGGCCGCGGCCAGCAGGACCCCCAGGCCCACGATCAGGGACGCGCCGCTGAGCTTGCCGATTTTCGCCAGCGGGGCCTCGATCCAGCGCAGCCAGCGGATGTCCCGGTCCTCGAACATAAAGTCCAGGAAGATCATCAGCAGGAACATGCCGCCGAAGGCAGCGATCTGCGGGTGGGCCTCGTGCAGCAGATACCCGTAGGTGCCCGGCTGGTCCGGGTCGCCTTTCTCCAGCGCCAGCCGCAGTGCCTCGATGGGGTTCATGCTGGCCGTAACGCCCACAATGACCAGCGGGAACACAATGCGCATGCCCACCACGGCAATCAAAATGCCCACGGTGAGGAACATTTTCTGCCAGAACGGGCTCATTTTTTCGAGGATGCGGGCGTTAACCACCGCGTTGTCGAAGCTGAGGCTGATTTCCAGAACGCCAAGAATGGCACAGAGGATGAGTGCCTCTATCCCCCCGTAGAAGAACGCTGTGACCAGCGCGGCGGCCGTGATGGCGAACGACCAGCCGAAAGTCTTGAAAAACACTCTGCCTTGCAGCTCCTTCAGTTCCTGCACGCAGCCGGCGGCCGGATAAGGCAAAAACTTTGATAGAGGATTGCTCGATCCAAGAACGAATAGGCTTCAGTATGTCGCACGCCGGACACCGCGGGCAACTATCTCCAGCCGCTGCCGCGCGGAATCCTAGCCCCAGGCGGGGCGCCGGGCCAGACCGTGGCCCGGTTCCGGGGCCGTGGGGCTGCGTCTTTCCTCCAGTGGCAGCCGTGTGGTCCGGATCCGCGGTGCAGGCGCAACGGTTTGGGCTGCGGCGCCGGGGTCTGTAAGGATGATTTGAAAGCCTACTGATAAAGGCCCGCGTTTGAAGGAGGACTGCATGCAGGACGAGATTCAGAAGCCAGGAGACCGGACGGCCAGCCCGGTCATGAACATTCCCGCCGCCGACGTGGTGGCGGACGCCGGCGCTTCCGCCGTTCCGGCCTCCAAAGTGAATCCGGAGGAAGTGGCGCTCCTGGCGCAGGCCGAGGACCCGGGCACCAGCTCGCTCCGGCTGCAGGAGCTGGCCACCGACCACCCGATGGTGCGCCCGGCGGTGGCGGCCAATCCTTCGGCAGGACCGGAGCTGTTGAGCTGGCTGAAGGCACTGAACGACGACGGCGTGAACGCCGCGATCGCCCGCCGCGGGGCTTAGCTCCGGGCCGGGTCCGGCTGTCGGCGGCTTTGGCCGCCGTCAGCTGCTGCCTAAAGCTCGGCCGCGGCCAGCAGCGGCAGTGTGGGGGTCTGGGAGCCGCCCTCCGGTTCCACCGTCATGGCGACCGCCCCCGCCTCGGCGACGTTGCCGCTGAGCCAGATCCGGACGTCCTCCCCGCCGCTGAAGTGGACGTTCGGGATGGGGGTATCTTCCTCCAGCAGCCAGAGCTGGTATTCCCGGTCCTGTCCCGGATCCGGCAGGCTCCCGGCAACCAACAGCGCGGAGTCCTCCTCCCGGGATACCACCAGGGTGGCCGGAACGCCGTTGACGTCCAACTGCCGGGTGGTGACATCGGGTGCGGCCAGCAACTGGGTCTCGCGCGCCTGCTCGGCAGCCGCAACCTGCTCCTGTTCCCGCTGCTCGGACTGCACGCCCAGCGCCCAGCCGCCCAGGGCAATACCCGGCACCAGTACGGCCGCGGCTGCGGCGGCAAGCACCGTCCGGGTGCGGCGGCTCCGCCGGTCCGGCAGGGATGCGACCTCCGATGCGGGCAGCGGACGGGTCCCGGAAATGCCCGAAAGCACGGCGGTGCGCAGCCCCGGCGGGGCTTCCTGCGCGGCTCCGGCTGCCAGAGACGCTCCGACCTCCGCGTAGGAATCCACCTCGGCCCGGCACTGCGGGCACCCGGCAAGGTGCTGCTCAAACTCCGCACGTTCCTGCGGTTCCAAGGCGTCCACCGCGTACAGCGGTGCCAGCTCATGGGGGTTGCCGGCGAAGCTGCCCGGCTGATCGTTGCGGTTGCTCACCGTTCTCCTCCCAGTGCTGATCGGAGGCTTTTCAGGCCGTCCCGGATACGGGCTTTTGCCGTCCCCAGCGGGATATCCAGATGCTGGGCCACCTGCCGGTACGTGCGGCCCTGATAGTAGGCCAGAGATACGGCCTCCCGTTGGAGGGGGCTGAGGGTGTCCAGCCCGTCGCGGACCTCACGGGTCTCCATGCTTTGTTCAACTTCCTGCCAGGTCTGATCAGCCGGTGTATCCGTTCGCCGGTCCTCATACGTCTGTTCCCGGTCGCGTTCCCGCGCCACCTGGCGGATCCGGTCCACGGCACGGCGGTGGGCGATAGTGCACAGCCAAGCCAGCACCGAGCCCTTCGCCGGATCGAAGCGGGCCGACTGCTGCCAGGCCATCAGATAGACCTCCTGGACCACTTCGGCGGCGATCTCCGGTGACCGCGTGACACGCACGGTGAGGCCGTAGACCTTCGCTGAGGTGGCGTCATACAGGGCGGCGAAGCTTGCCTCGTCTCCCTGCCCGCTCCGTCGCAGCAGGTCCGCCAGCTCCGCGGCCGGGTCATTGAGGCCGGTCTCCGCGACGGTTTCCCCGCCGGGCTCCGGAACGGCAGACGGCGAACCCCCGCGAAAAGCCTCGGGGGAGGGCAGGTCAGTCATGCGCTTCCACGGACGTTCCCTTCGACGACGGCGCCCCGCCGGGTCAACGACCGGGGACATTACCGGGGAGAACACTGCCACATCTTCGCTCGGGGCCGCCAGCCCGTGCAGCGCCGGGACGGCCGGGGCGGCGCGGAGGCGCTGCAGGGGATTGTCCATACCCGCTGTTCGGCGCGGAGGACGGAACGGACGGGTAGGCCGGGCGGAGCAGGTGCCAAAAAATCTCTTTCAGGTTTTTCGATCCGGGACACATCCGCCCGGCAATCAGCTCCGAACCTGTGGTGTTGCTAGAGACCCACCACGACGAAGGACACGATGATGAATAAGAAGATGCGTCTGCTTGCCGTTCCCACGCTGGCCTTGGGCGCCCTTGCCCTTTCCGGCGGTCCGGCCATGGCTCACGGTGAAGACTCCTGGAGCAGCCAGGCCACGCTGAACACCATGAACAATTCCGGCACCACCGGACAGGCCATGGTGGAGGTGCACGGCACCGAGGCAGTTGTCACCGTCAACGTTTCCGGTGCAGCGGAGACCTTTATGGACGGACCCTTCCCGCATGCCCAGCACATCCACATCGCTGCGCAGGGCACCTGCCCCGGCCCGGAAGCGGATACCGACGGAGACGGCGTGGTCAACACCACCGAGGGCCACCCCTACTACGGGCACATCGGCACCTCGCTGACCACTGAAGGCGATTCCAGCCCCGATTCCGCACTGGCCGTTGAGCGCTTCCCGGGCGGATCCGCATACACCTACGAGCGGACCCTTGAACTGAGCCCCGAAACCGCCGCATCCCTGAAGGACGGCAGCGCGGTTGTGGTGGTGCACGGCGTGGATCCGACCAAGATGCCTGCCGCGGCCGCCGAGAAGATGTCGGACCTGGATCCCAGTCTGCCGGCAGCAGCCACCCTTCCCGCCGCCTGCGGAACGCTGGTGGGTTCCCAGATGGCGGCCATGCCTGAGGGCGGAGCTGACACCGGTGTGGAGACCGCCTCCGACAACGGTGTTGCCGGTACTGCCGTAGCCGGAGCGGGCGTCCTGGCCCTGGCCGGTGCAGCAATGGTGGCCCTCCGCCGCCGTGCCCGCGCCTAGGGAACCGCGTCAGTAGCTGAGGCGATCCCTATGAAGGAATCCCCAAACGGCCGCCGCGCGGGTCTGTTGACCGGCGCGGCGGCCGCCCTCATCCTGTTCACCGGGTGCAGTTCCGGCTCCGCACCGGAGGCGGGAGCGCCGACGAGTGCGTCAGCTCCCGTAACTTCTGCGGCGCCGTCACCGGCCACACCGTCACCCGCCGCGCCCTCAGCCGCCACGCCGTCGGCGGGCGCCGCTGCCCCGGCCCAAATGCCCGCGGCCGCACCGCCTGCGTCGCTGTCCATCCCGGCCACCGGAACGGAATCCCCGCTCCTGCACCTCGGGCTGCGCGAAGACGGTTCCCTGGACGTTCCGCCTGAACCGCCGGGCTCACCGGCCAGCTGGTTCACCGGCTCACCGGCACCCGGTGACCGCGGCCCCGCTGTACTGCTGGGGCACGTCAATGCCACCGGCGGAGGTCCGGGAGTTTTTGCCGGCCTGCGCGATCTTCACCCGGGGGACCGGATCAGCATTGCCCGGGAAGACGGGACCACCGCCGTGTTTGCCGTGGACCGGGGAGAGCAGTACGGGAAAACGGATTTCCCCACCCTGGAGGTCTACGGAAACACCGAGCAGCCCGAGCTGCGCCTGATCACCTGCGACGGCTTTGATGCCGCCAGCGGGGAATTCGAGGACAACTACGTTGTATATGCCACCCTGATTCCGTAAATCCCCTCCACGGGCCTCCGCCCCGGGCCCCGTCATAACCGGCGGAGCATATAGGCCCCATGCTAAGGTCTTTTGCGAACGTATCTGTTGGCTCGGGGGGACCATCACTTACTCCTTCCGGGCGTTTACTACCTGGGGGAGACTTGAAAAACTGCACGTCCTGCGGCGCTGAACTACAGTCGCACTGGAAATTCTGTACCAACTGTCAGGCGCCGCAGCCGGCACAGCAGAGCGGTGCGAGCAACGACGCCGTCCGCAGCGAACAGCCCACACAGCGTTTTGAGCAGGCACCCGGCCAGACCGCCGGCGAGCAGCCGGGACAGCGGACGGAAATCTCCGCCACGACCACATCGGTTTTTGATCCGCCCGTAACGACGCCGGTTGCATCAACTGCCGGCGCGGCCGGCACCAGCGGGTCCGGTTTCGCCGCTCCCGGCGCCCCCGCTCCCGGCAGCCCTGCAGGCCCCGGCGCCCCCGCCGGTCCGGGCGGTGACGGTACCGGAAACGGCGGCACGGGCAACGGCGGACCAACAGGTCCGCAGGGACCCGCCGGTCCGAACACCCCGCAGCCGGCTCCCAAGGGGCCGAAGAAGCGCTCCCGCAAGGTCATCATCCTGGTGTCCGTGCTCGTGGTCCTGCTGGCCGTCGGACTCGGTGCCTTCTTCTACGTCCAGAACCTGATCCGCGGCGGAGCCAGCTCCCCGCAGAAGGCTGCCGACCAGCTGATGGAGTCGATCGAGACCAAGGACATGCTTGGCGTCGCCACTCTGGTTCCGCTGGAGGAACGTGAACCCATCCAGCGCATCCAGGAGCACCTGGCGGACAAGATGGACGAGTTCGGGCTCGAGGCAGCGCTGGAGAAGGTCGGCGAGGACGAAGAGCTCAGCGATGAGGAATTCTCCTTCGACGGCGTGACCATCGCCTTCGAGGGTGTCGAGCCGGAAATCAAGGAAATCGACGAGAGCACGGCACTGATCCGGTACACCACGGGCGAGGTCAAGGTCGACATCGATCCGGAGGCCACCACCGGAACCCTGCGCTCCCTCTTCGACTCCCTGGATGAGACCGAGAAGACCAGCGAGACCGTGGAGCTGGGCGAACTCGGCCCGGACGGTTCCCCGCTGACCCTGGTCGCCACCGAACGTGACGGCCGCTGGTACATCAGCCCGATGTACAGCGTCGCCGAAATGATCAACGCCAGCGAAAGCTATGACCGCGGCAGCGTCCCGGAGGCCTCCACCGGCAGCGACAGCCCGGCCGAAGCGGCCAAGGCCATGGTCGAAGCCGTTCCCGCCGTGGCATCGGAAGGCAGCCTCAGCCCGCTTGCCGGCACGCTGTCCATCCACGAAGGCAGCCTGCTCTACCTCTACCAGGACATGTTCGACGACGCGATGTCGGGCATGGGCGGGGAAGAGATCAGCGTCAGCGACGTCCGTTTCACGGAAGGCGAGAAGGACGGAAACCGTGCCACCGCCGTCGTCGAAAACATCAAACTCGAAAATGACTACGGTGACGAAATCACCCTGACGGCCGAGTGCATCAAGGGCGAACGCGAATCCGACAGCTTCTGCCTCAACGGCTCCGGCTACACGGTGGAACCGTCAGCGCAGATGTTCGGCGGCCTGCAGAACCTCTCGGTGACCACCCTGGAGGAAAACGGCAAGTGGCGGGTCAGCCTGAGCCACACCCTGGCCGACGCGGTCATTGACTGGACCGATTCCCTGACCCGCGAGCAGGCGCTGGCACTGCTGTCCCTGGCACACAGCGAGGACGCCTCCGGCGACATCGCCGTGGACGAGGCCACCGACGTGAAATTCAATTCCGCCGGCTTCGCAGTGCTCAACCTCCGGGTTGATGAGGAAATGAGCCTGGCCGCCGAAGACGAGTACGACTTCGGTGACATGACCGTCTACTCCAAGGACGGCAAGGAAGAAATCACCACCCTCGGCTACGGCGACGAAATCCCCGAAGGCGACTACAAGCTCGTGGTGTTCGCCGGTTCGGAATGGGACGAGGAACGCGCCGAAGACGGCGGCGACATTGACTACTCCAAGGAACTGACCCTGGTGGAGGACTCGGGCGCATCCTTCTCCGACTCCTACCTGGACGCGGGCAAGGATTACTTCTACGGCCTGCTCTCCCTGAGCGGTGAAGCCATGACCCACACGCTGAAGGGCATTGAGGACGACGGCGAGCTGATGGTCGAGGTGTCCGGTTCGGTGCTGCCCGTCGGCACGAACGGCACAGTAGTGGTGACCATGGACGGTGAGGAACACGAACTGAAGCTCGTGGCCGGCGAGCCGTCCACCGTGACCATCCCGTACCCCGGTGACGGTGAGGAACACGAGGTCACAGTGGAGCTGTTCCCCGGTGAGGGCGCCACCACCGCGTTCCTCAGCTACAACGGCGAGCTGACCGCAAACTAGCACCCAGGGACGGTCCTGCCGCACTGCGCGGCAGGACCGTCCTGCCCTTTGCCGGCTACGGCATCCACAGTTTTCAAAATTCCAAGGAAGGCACCATGAAATTCTGTCCCGAATGCGGCAAACAACAGGAAGCCGGAGGCCGGTTCTGTCCGGAGTGCGGCTTCGCGATGGGCACCGAGTCCGCTGCCGCACCTTCCGGGGCGCATGCTCCCGGAACACATGCTCCTGGCGCACATGCCGGCGCTGAAGCGGCACCGCAGCGCCAGCCCGAGTTCGCAGCAGCCGGCCACCCCGGCCAGGGCCGCCAGCAGCACCAGGACCAGTTCACGGGTCAAGCGCAGCCGTATCAGGGGAATCCCGGCACCGGGACCCCCGCCTACGGCCAGGCACAGGCTCCGGCTCCGGCCCAGAAGCGTCCCTCGGCCTTCGCCGGAGTTCCGGTGAGCGACTACGTGCGAGACGGCATTGCCGTCCTGCTGCTGTTCTTCTCCCTCTTTATGACCTGGACCTTCGGTGCCGGAAGCTACTACGGCGCCGAATCGACGGCGGGCACCCGACTGGATGTCCTGCTCATCACCCTCCTGAGCATCTTCTCCGTGGGCGTGAGCTACCTCTGGCGCGCCGGGATCTTCGGTCCCAAGATCGGCTACCGCCAGGTGCAGGACATCAAGGCCCTGGCCAACCTGCCCTACCTGATCCTGGTAGTGGTGTACCTGGTGATGAGCATGGCGGCAGCCGGCTCCTTTGACTCGAGCCTGAGCATCCTCGATGCGGCCCCGGCCTTCGGCCTGGCAGGCGCCATCATGGCGGCACAGCCGCGCCGCGGTGAAATCGCACCCGGCACCGTGGACGCCGCGCGGAACCGGCGCTGGGTTTTCGTCACCGTGGCAATCGCCGGCCTCGCCGCCGTCGCGGTCCTGGCACAGATCATCATCCGCATCGTCGAGGTCTCCGGCCGCGGCGATGACGCCGTCTACCAGTCGCTGGGACTGGGCAACCCCTGGATCCCCACCCTGCTGCTCTCCGTGGCCGGCCTGGTATCCGTAGCAATCCTGGCCCTGGTGGCACTGAACGTTCTGCGCGGATCCGAGACCTGGCGGTTCACCGGCGTCTGCCTCGGCGTCGGAGCCGTCTTCCTCGGCCTGCTCTCCCTGATGGGCGCCTACGGTGCTTCCCTGGATTACTACGCCGGATCGCCGTCCTTCTCGCTGACCTTCTGGATGGCCTTCGGCGCCGCCGTTTCGGCACCGTCCGTTGCCCGCCTGACCCAGCACACCGCGGCCGCCCCGGCGGACCGCCTCACCGCGCTGAAGCCGGCGATCCTGCTGACCCTCATCCTGACGGCAGCACTGGCAGCACTGTCCCTGTTCTCCATGGTGTGGACGCTCGTTGAGGATTACGACGGCGCCGCCACCTGGGCGATCTCCTTCGTCTTCGCACTGGTCATGGTTGCCGGCGCGGTCATGCTGCCCAAGATCGCTGCCCGCGACCAGCGCTCTGCCTATGTGATGGGCAGTGCGTACGCCGGGCTCCTGTTTGTGCTCGCGCTGATCCTGATGATCATCCGGATTGTCCGCAACGACGGCTCCGCGAATGAGGTGGGGACCGGCAGCACGGCCACCATCATCATGGTGCTGGCCTGGGTGATGCCGTTTGTGATCCTGGCGGTCCTTTGGCTCGACAAAGCTGCCCGGGAACACTTCAAGACCCTGGCGCCCACCGGTGGCGTTGGCGCCGGATTCACCTTCGAGGCCGCTCCGCAGGCACCCGTCCAGCAGGTGCCGGCGCAGCAGGCTTATGCTCCGCAGGAACCGGCCCAGCAGGCTTCGGTGCAGTCCGGCCAGACAGCTCCGGCGGCCTCGGCCCCGGGCCAGCATGCTGCTGCGGAAGCACCTGTTGCAGCAGCACACCCCGCGGCAGCACACCCCGCGGCAGCACCCGTTGTTGACGTCCCTGCCGCGGAAGCACCCGTTGCAGCAGCACCCGCTGCGGAAGCGGACGCCGAAAATGCTGCCGGAACCGCTGCGGACCCTGATGCCGCGCTGATCGCCGAGGCCGCCGATCCGGCCACGGCCCTGGCCCGGTTGCAGGAACTGGCCACACACCCCCGGGCACGGGTGGCAGTTGCCGCCAACCCGTCCACCTACCCGGATCTGCTCACCTGGCTCGGCCAGCTGGGCGACCCGGATGTGGACGAGGCGCTTCGGCGCCGGCGGTAAGCATGAAACGGCTGGCGGCAGGCGTCGTGGCAGCGGTGGCAGTACTCACCGCCTGCACTGCGACGCCTGCCGTCGGTCCCTCTGAACCGGCGGGCAGGTCATCATCCGACGCAGTGTCCCCGCAGGTGACAACGACGACGGCGGGGGCACCGCCGTCGTCGTCCGCATCATCGGGTTCGGCCGATCTGAAAGTGGCCAGCCCTTCCGGCTGGCTGGCCGCCGTCAGCGGAGATGCCGGACGCCTGGCCATCCTGGGGGATTCCTTCGCCTCCGGCGAGGGCGCGGGCAGCTACCGGCCAGCCGGCGACGCCCGCCGGGATTCCTGCCACCGCAGCACCCACGCGGTGGCCTCCGAACTTTTTGCCCCGGACAGTATTGCCAATCTGGCGTGTTCCCGGGCGACCACCGGGCACCTCACCGGCCCGCAGACGCTGGCCTTCCGGGAACCCGTGCAGCCCGGCGCCGGCCCCGGGTCCGTCCCGCCCCAGCTGCAGCAGCTGCAGGGCTTTGACCCCACGCTGGTGATCCTCTCCGTGGGCGGCAACAACCTGGATTTCGCCGGCATCCTGCAGGCCTGCCTGCTGGATGCGCAGCCATGCACCCAGAACCCCGCCCTTCGCGCGGATGCCGCTGTTCAGCTCGCAGCGCTGCAGCCGCAGCTGGAAGAAGCCTATTCAGCCGTGGGCGCCGCGGTTGCCGCACCTGTCCTGGTGCTTCCCTATCCCCAGCTTTTTGATGCGCCCGACGGCGGCTGCGGGCGCCTCAGCGTCGAGGAACAGGGGTTCGCCCGGGAACTGGTCGGGGAGCTGAACACCGTGATCCGTGCAGCGGTGAACAGTGTCCCGCAGGCCAACGTGTATTTCGTGGATGCGGCGGAGGAGGCCCTGGCCGGTCACGGAGCCTGCAGTGAGGATCCGTACCTGCATGCCGCCGATGTCTCCGGCCTGCTGCAGGCCGCCGATTCTCCCACTGCCAACCAGGAACTGCTGCACCCCACCCGGCAGGGATACCGCGCAATGACCGCAGCGATCGTGGAGTGGGCTGCGGAGTACCCCGTAGCCGGCTAACCCGATGCGCCAAGGACCCTGAACAGCAAAGGACCCCCGGGACGTGAAGTCCCGGGGGTCCTTTGCTGCCGTGCGGCTGACTATGCCTGCGTTGCGGCCTTGCGTACATCCTGCCCGGCGTCCGGCAGGTCCTCCTGGGTGCTGAAGCTGTCCGAGCTGGCATACCCGTCGCCCATGTTGCTGGACCGGGCCAGCAGGCCCAGCACGCAGCCGATGGTCAGGCCCACATGGACCAGCGCCAGGGCCACCACCGCCATGATGGAACCGCTGACATTGAGCAGGTACTGGCCCATCATGGGTGCCGTTCCGGCAAACAGGGTGGAACTGAGCTGGTAGCTCAGGGAGATCCCGGTGTAGCGGATGTTCGGCGGGAAGGACTTGGCCAGGATCCCGGCCAGCGCTGCGTAGTACATCGAGTGCGGGATGGTGGCCACCGCCATGCCCACCACGGCCAGCAGGTAGTTGCCGGTGCCGATCATGATGAACATCAGCGGCATAAACACCAGCTCCGGCACCAGCAGCAGCAGAACGGCCTTGCGCAGGTCCATCTTGGACGCGATCACTGCGCCGAAGGGCTGCACACAGAACTGAACCACCAGGGCAATCGTCACAATGGTGAGGAAGGTGGACCGGTCAAAGAGCCCGCTGTCCACCGCCCAGGCCAGGGCGAAGGTGCCCTTGAAGTAGGTGGCGGAGACGGCGATGATGCAGGCGCCGATGCCCAGCACCACAATGCCCTTGGAGTGGCGCAGCACCTCGGTGAACGGCGTCTTGGCCACGGTTTTGGTGACCATGAGTTCCTTCATGGCCGGGGATTCCTCGATGCTGAGCCGGATGAACAGGCCAATGCCCACCAGGACGGCGGAGAGCAGGAACGGGATGCGCCAGCCCCAGGAGAGGAACTGCTCGTCCGGAAGCTGGGCCACGGCCAGCCACACCAGGGTCGAGAGCAGGTTGCCCATGGGGGAACCCTGCTGGGCGAAGGCACCGTAGATGATGCCCTTGCCCTTGGGTGCGTGTTCAGCAGCCAGGACGACGGCGCCGCCCCACTCGCCGCCCATCGCGATGCCCTGGATGAGGCGCAGGAACACCAGGATCACGGCGGCCCACATGCCGATCTGTCCGTACGTGGGCAGCAGCCCGACGGCGGTGGTGCAGATGCCCATCATCAGCAGGGTGGTGACCAGTGCCTTCTTGCGGCCGAACTTGTCACCAAAGTGGCCGAACACCACGCCGCCCAGGGGGCGGGCCAGGAAGCCGACCCAGAAGGTCGCGAAGGCGGCAAGCGTGCCCACGGCGGCGTCCTCGGCCGGGAAGAAGATCTGGCCGAAGACCAGGGCGGAGGCGGTGCCGTAGGCGTAGAAGTCGTACCACTCGACGGTGGTTCCGGCGAAGGAGGCGAAACCGGCCTTCTTCGCCATCCGGGTGCGCGTTTCCGCGTCAACCGCTGGGGTTTGATTAGTGCTCACAACAGCTCCGGTGTAAGTGATGGTGGGGGGTGTGACAGGTCACACATAAAAGTTTTCCTCACTCACCTTGCCAGCGCGCACTGAGAGCGTCCAATAACCAATCTGACCAACAGTAGGACGAAATATTACTGAATGCCGGAGGAAAGCCGGCTTTCCGCAGGAACCGGGGTGGGTAGGACTTCCTCGGCAATCTTCAATACCGCCTGAACAGCCGCGGAAGCATTGTCTTTCCGCCAGGCCAGAACGGCTGCCATCTCCGGAATATCGTCGTCAAGATTCCGGTAAACCAGGCCGGGAGTATTGATGTGCTGAACCGAAGAAACCGTAATTGTTACGCCGACTCCCGCCGCAACCAGGCCCAGAATCGTGTAGGAATCCGGGGCCTCCTGCATGATGCGCGGCGTGAACCCGGCATTCATGGCCACCTGGATCAGGGCATCCCGGACCGTGGAGCCGCGGGTGCCGGGGAAGGTGACAAAGGGTTCCTCGGCCAGATCGGCCGCGCTGATGCTCTCGCGTCCGGCGAGGGGGTGATCGCTCGGCAGGGCGGCGACCAGCCGTTCATATTCGTACACCCGGGTACTCAGCGCCGAATCGCGTACGGGCAGCCGGGCAAAACCGATATCCAGGGTGCCCGCGGTGACCTCCGCGAGGGCCGCGCCGGCATAGGTCTGGCCCTGCAGGACCAGCTCAATGCCGGGCTGTTCGGCCCGTACGGCCCGGGCGAGTTTGGGCAGCGCGGCACGGCTGCTGGCGCCGGCGAACCCCACCACCACCCGGCCCACAATCTCCGAGTTGCCCAGTACCGCCGCGCGTTTGGCCACTTCGACGTCGGCAAGCACCTGCCGCGCCGGGCCCAGCAGGGCCGCGCCGGCGTCGCTCAGCGTCACCGACCGGGTGTTGCGGTGGAAGAGCTGGACCCCGAGTTCCTTTTCCAGATGCCGGATCTGCTGGCTGAGGGCCGGCTGGGCCGTGTGCAGGCGTGCGGCGGCCCGGCCGAAATGCAGTTCCTCCGCCGTCGCCACAAAGCCGATCAGATGCCGAAGTTCCATGGTCCGTCCCGCCGCTCGAGAATCATTGAGATCTATTTCTTATCACACAAGGCATTTCTAAGTATTGGACCCTTATAGATCCCCAATGCCAGTATGAGGAGCACCACAAAACCGGAGGCCGTACAGAAATGATCCAAAAGCAGTATTCCCTTCAGGATGCCGTTGCCGAATTCGTCAAAGACGGGGATACGGTGGCGCTGGAGGGATTCACTCACCTGATTCCCTTTGCCGCCGGGCATGAAATCATCCGGCAGGGACGGACCGGACTGACCCTGGTGCGGATGACGCCCGACATTGTGGCGGACCAGCTGGTGGGTGCCGGCGCCGTGGACAAAATGATCTTCGCCTTCACCGGGAACAGTTCGGTGGGCTCCCTCTACGCCATCCGCCGTGCCGTGGAGGCCGGCGGACCCCGCTCGCTCGAGCTGGAGGAATACAGCCACTACGGGCTCCTGGCCCGCTACCAGGCAGGCGCCGCCGGAATCCCGTTTATGCCGGTGCGCTCCTACGCCGGCAGCAGCCTGCCGGAGGTCAACCCCAATCTGCGCAAGGTCGCCTCGCCCTTCGACGAAGGTGTGGAGACCTATGTGGTTCCGGCACTGAACCCCGACGTCGCCATCATTCACGCCCAGCGCGCGGACCGGCACGGCAACATCCAGAGCTGGGGGATCCTCGGCCCCCAGCAGGAAGCGGCGTTCGCCTCCAAGCGCACCATTGCCCTGGTGGAGGAAATTGTGCCCGACGACGTCATCCGGTCGGATCCGAACCGCACCGCCGTCCCGGGCTTCGCCGTCGACGCCGTGGTGGAGGTGCCCTACGGCGCCCACCCCTCGTTTGTCCAGGGCTACTATGACCGCGACAACACCTTCTACCGTTCCTGGTCGGCCATCAGCCGGGATCCGGAACGGCTGGCAGCCTGGCTGCAGGAATGGGTCCACGACACCGGGGACCACGCCGGCTATGTCGCCAAACTCGGCGCCGACTTCTTTGCTCCGCTGACCCCCGAACCGCACCTGTCCACCCCGGTAAATTACGGAAGCGTCCGATGACCCCCTTCACCGCCCTCCCGCCCGAAACCGCCGCCGCCGACGATTCCGCTGTCCCCGCGCCGGCATACACCTCCAGCGAACTGCTGGCAGCGGTCAGCTGCCGCTACCTGCAGGGCACCCGCCGGGTCTTTGCCGGCATCGGGCTGCCCACCCTCGCGGTGGCCCTGGCGCAGAAATCCACCAGCCCCGATATTGAGCAGGTCTACGAATCCGGAGTCTGCGGCGCCCATCCGCCGCGGCTGCCCGAGACCATCGCCGATGCCTCGCTGGCCACCGGGGCCGAGGCCATCCTCACCATGCCCGTGCTCTTCGGCTACGTGCTGCAGGGCGGCTGGATTGACGTGGGGTTCCTGGGCGCGGCACAGATTGACCGGTTCGGCAGCCTGAACTCCAGCGTCATCGGGGACTGGGAGTCACCGGACGTCCGGCTGCCGGGTTCCGGCGGCGCGGCCGAAGTAATGGCCAACTCCGCGGAGGTTTTTGTGGTGATGCGCCGGCACAACCCCACCTCCTTTGTCCGGGAACTGGATTTCTGCACCAGCCCCTCGCCCCGGATTGCCCGTGAAAAGGACCCGCTGGTTCCCGCCCAGGGCCGCGGGGTAACCACGGTCATCAGCGACCTTGGCGTACTTAAGGCGGATGAGACCGGTGAACTGTGCCTGGCCACGGTGCACGAGGGCGTCAGCGTGGAACAGGTCATCGAAGCTACCGGCTGGCCGCTGAAGGTGCTGCCCGGGCTGTCCGTCACCCCCGCGCCCACCGCGGAGGAACTGGACCTGCTGCGCAATGAGATCGACCCCGGCCGCGTCTACCTGCGCTGACCCCAGGACAAGGAGACCCGCATGTTCAGCACCCCCGTTTTTGCCGGGCACACCGCGCTGGTGACCGGCGGCAGCGCCGGCATCGGGCTGGCGATCGCCGGCAGGCTCGCCGGACTCGGCGCGAAGGTGGCGGTGATCGGCCGGAACCGGGACCGGTTGGACGACGCCGTCGAACAGCTCCGCTCCCACGGTGGCCAGGTGCGCGGCTACGCCGTGGACGTCCGTGACGCCGCGGAAGTGGCCGCCGTGATGGATGCCGTCACCCGTGACCTCGGCCCGGTGGGCCTGCTGGTGAACAACGCGGCCGGCAACTTCCGGGTGGATCCGCTGCAGCTCTCACCCAACGGATGGGCCGCCGTCGTGGACATAGTCCTCACCGGCACCTGGAATGTCACATCGGCGGTGGCCCGGACCGCCGTGGAAACGGGCACCGGGCTCTCCGTAGTCAGCATCGGCACCTCCGCCGCCGTCACCGGCAGCGCCAGCACCGTCCACTCGGCCAGCGCCAAGGCCGGCGTGGAAGCCATGACCAAGTCGCTGGCCAAGGCCTGGGCACCGCACGGTTTCCGGCTCAACGTCCTGACCCCGGGACTCACCGAGGGCACGGGCGGCACCACGGCCCTCTACCCGGATGACGATGCGGTGCAGGAGCATACGGGCCGGATTCCGCTGCGCCGGCTTGCCCGCCGGGAGGAAATAGCCAATGCCTGCGCCTATCTGCTCAGCGATTACGCTTCCTACATCACCGGCACCACGCTGCTGATTGACGGCGGCCGGCAGCTGGGTGACCAGTGATCCCGGCATCAGTTCCTGTTCCACCGACCCTAAGCGAGACCAGAGAATGACGTCCCTTTTTGCCGAAACCGCGTTCACCACGCTGCTGGTCACCGAGACCGAGGACCGGGTCCAGGTCCAGCTGAACCGGCCCGAGGTGCGCAACGCCATCGATGCGGCCATGGTGGAGGAACTGCACGCCGTCTGCGCCGTGCTGGAGCGCTCCCCGCGGATCCTCATCCTCTGCGGTGCCAGTGCCGCCGGCCGCGGGGTGTTCGCCTCCGGCGCCGATATTTCCCAGCTGCGGGAACGCCGCCGCGACGACGCGCTGGCCGGCATCAACTCCAGCGTTTTTGCCCGGATCGCCCAGCTTCCGCTGCCAGTGATTGCCGCCCTGGACGGTTTCGCCCTGGGCGGCGGCGCGGAACTGGCGTATGCCGCCGACTTCCGGCTGGGCACGCCGACGCTGAAGATCGGCCAGCCGGAGGTGGGGCTGGGCATCATGGCCGCCGCGGGAGCCACCTGGCGGCTGAAGGAACTGGTGGGGGAGCCGCTGGCCAAGGAACTGCTCCTGGCCGGCCGCATCCTCAACGCGGAGGAGGCCCTGCAGGCTCGCCTGGTCACCGAACTGCACGAACCCGCCGAACTGCTGCCCGCTGCCCATGCCCTCGCGGACCGCATCGCCGCGCAGGACGCCCTGGCGGTCCGCCTGACCAAGAGTGTGTTCGCCGCCCCGCGGGAAGCGCACCCGATGGTGGAGACCCTGGCCCAGGGCATCCTCTTTGAATCCGAGGCCAAGTTCGAGCGGATGCAGGCCTTCCTGGACCGCAGCGCCGCCCGGCAGGCCGCCAAGCAAGCAGCGGCCCCCGCCGCATCCAATTCCACTGCCGCATTTAATTCCACAGCACCGAAGGACGAAGCATGAGCACCGCCGAAAATCTTTCCGCCCCGATCAACCCGGCCGCCGACGGATCACCCGTCATCGCCGGCTCCGCCGTCCCCGCCACCGTCGGCGTCCTGGGCGGCGGCCGGATGGGCGCCGGCATCGCCCACGCCTTCGCCGTCGCGGGCGCGGACGTGGTGGTGGTGGAACGGGACCAGCCCGCTGCCGACGCAGCCCGTGAGCGGGTGGCAGCCGCCTTCGCCAAGAGCGTGGAACGCGGCACCACGGCCCACACGCTTGAGGAGCTGGCCGGGCGGCTGAGCGTCTCCACCGACTACGCATCCTTTGCCGGCAGCGGCCTGGTGGTGGAGGCCGTGCCGGAGGACTTCGAGCTCAAGTCCGCCGCCCTGAAAGCCGTGGAGGAACACCTGTCCGACGGCGCCTGGCTGGCCACCAACACGTCCTCGCTGTCCGTGGCTCGACTGGCAGCCGGACTGGCCCGCCCGGAACGCTTCTGCGGCCTGCACTTCTTCAACCCGGTGCCCGCCTCGCTGCTGGTGGAGGTGGTGCTGACGGATACGACGTCGGCGGAGCTGGGGGAGGCCGCCCGGGAGTGGACCGAAGCCCTGGGGAAGACCGCCGTCGTGGTCCGGGACGCACCCGGCTTCGCCTCCTCCCGGCTGGGGGTGGCCATTGCGCTGGAAGCCATGCGGATGGTCGAGGAAGGCGTGGCCTCGGCCGAGGACATCGATGCAGCAATGGTGCTGGGCTACAAACACCCCGTAGGGCCGCTGCGCACCACCGACATGGTGGGGCTGGATGTGCGGCTGGGCATCGCGGAGTACCTGCACGAGACCCTGGGCGAGCGTTTCGCGCCGCCGCAGATCCTGCGGGACAAGGTGGCCCGCGGCGAACTGGGCCGCAAGAGCGGGCAGGGCTTCTTCAGCTACTGATCAAGACCAGACAACAAGGAAGGGCCGGGGCGCCATGCCCCGGCCCTTCCTTGTTGTTCGTTGGTCTCTCGCGGCTTTACTCGCCCTTGAGCGCGTTGATGCCGGTGATTTCGCGGCCGATCAGCAGGGACTGGATGGAGTCCGTTCCTTCATAGGTGTAAACCACCTCCATGTCCGTCATGTGCCGGGCCACCTGGTACTCCAGCAGCAGGCCGTTGCCGCCGAGCATGTCGCGGGCTTCGGAGCAGATCCAGCGGGCCTTTTTCGCGGTGTGCATCTTGGCCATGGAGGACATGGGACCGGTGAGCTTGCCGGCCTCCTGCAGGTTGGTGATGCGGAAACAGATCAGCTGCATGGCGGTCAGCTCGGCCAGCATGTTTGCCAGCTTGTTCTGCACCAGCTGGAACCCGGCAATCTGCTTGCCGAACTGCTTGCGCTGCAGCGAGTAGGCCAGGGCCGCTTCATAGGCAGCCATGGCATGGCCCAGCGCTTCCCAGGAGGCGTTGCCGCGGGTGGCCATCAGCACCCGGCTGACATCCCGGAAGCCCTTGGAATCCACCAGCACGTTCTCGGCCGGGATGCGCAGGTTGGTGATGGTGATGTCCGGCTGCAGGATGGCCCGCTTGCCCACCTTTCCGGTGATGACCTCCGCCTGGTATCCCTGCGGATACGTGCCGTCGGCGTTCTTCTCCATCACGAAGCCCTTGACCTTGCCGTCGGCTTCATCCCGCGCCCAGATCACGACGACGTCGGCGAAGCTGGCATTGCCGATCCACCGTTTTTTGCCGTTGAGGATGTAGGAATCCCCGTCACGACGGGCCGAGGTTTCCAGCCCCACCGAATCCGAGCCGTGGTCCGGTTCGGTCAGGGCGAAGGAGCCAATGGCATCCAGGTTAGCCATGCGCGGCAGCCACCGGTTTTTCTGTTCCTCGCTGCCCAGCAGGTTGATGGAGCCCATGGTCAGGCCGGACTGCACACTCAGGAAGGTGTTGACGCTGCCGTCCACGCGGGACATCTCCATGGAGACCAGGGCGGAGGAGAGCCGGTCCATGCCCGGGCAGCCGTAGCCCTCAATGGTGGTGCCCACTACGCCCAGGCCGGCAAGCTTGGGGACCAGCTCAAAGGGGAACTCGGCGCGGTCCCAGTAGTCGTTGATGATCGGTGCCACCTGCTCGTTCGCAAAGGTGCGCACGCGCAGCTGCACCTCCCGCTGCTCAGCGGTCAGGGATTCCTCGAGGAGGTAAAAATCGGTTGCGTCGGTCATTGCTTCTCCGTAGTTCTGCCGGGGCGGGCCGGGTGGTTATCGTGGGGGTTCGGTGGGGGAAAGGTAGCGGGACAGGTACTCCGTTTCGGCCGGCTGCAGCGCGCGCGAGGTTCCGGCCGCCGGGTCCAGAGGCACCTGAACGGTGCTGCCGGTGAAACAGACATCACCGGTCTGCAGGGCCCGGTAGGCAATGGTGAAGGACCGCGATCCGATCCGGCTGATCCACAGCTGCATCTCCAACTGCTGTGCGTATTCCACCGGGCGCCGGTACTCCACGTTCAGGGCTGCCACCACCTTGGGATCGCTGAAGCTCTCGACGCCGGCGGAAGCTGCCTCCCGGTTCAGCCAGAGGATGCGTGCCTCTTCCATCAGGGTCACAATCCGGGCGTTGTTCACATGCCCGTTCAGATCCTGGTCCGACCAGCGCAGCGGCAGGATGCAGGTGAACATGCCGGGTTCCATGGGGGTGCCCATTATCAGCGTCCGGTGAAGCCGGGGGAGCGGCGCTCGCGGAAGGCAGCCTTGCCCTCGGCGAAGTCCGAGGTGAAAAACAGTCTCGGCTGATGCTCGGCTTCCACTTCCAGGGCGTCCTCCAACGTGGGCGTTCCGTTCGCCAGCGCGGCCTTTAGGGCGGCGATGGCCAGCGGTGCCTGCCCGGCCGCAACGTTGGCCTGCGCCAGGGCTGCCGCAGGAAGGTCAGCGGCGGGGTGGATGGCGTCGGCCAGTCCGGCGGCCAGGCAGGCGTCTGCGTCCAGGGTGGCGGCTTCGAGCAGGATCTGGCGTGCTCGGGAGGTGCCTGCCCGCTGCGCCACGGTGGCCAGCAGCCCGCCGTCCGGCACCAGGCCCAGGCGGGTGAACGGGAAAAGCAGCCGCCCATCCGCAGCCATCAGGACATAGTCGCAGGCCAGGGCCAGGCCGGCGCCCATGCCTGCCGCCGCTCCCTCCACCACGGCAATGGTGGGTGTGGGGAAGCCGGCCAGCAGCCGGATCATTTCCCCGACGCCCCGGAGCCGCCGGGTGGCGGTGGCCGGATCTTCGGGCGGCATGGCGGTGAGATCGCCGCCGGCGCAGAAACTGCCCTGCTCCCCGCGCAGCAGTACCGCGCGCACCTGCGGGTCGCCCGCGGCGGCCCTCAGGGCAGCGGTGAGCTCCTCACACATGGCAGTGCCCATGGCGTTGCGCTTGGCAGGGTCATTGAGGGTCAGCGTCAGCACGCGATCCTGCCGGTCGGCTTTGATGAGCAACTGCGTCTCCTGTTTTATTTAAACCGGATGTGTCCGCTGCCACTCTTTCAAACGCGATTATAAATATCCAATACTTATTACCTATCCCATTTATAGGAAGAACAGCTTAGTTAGGGGAGTATTCATGCACTCACCGGTCCCCGTTAAGCGTGTGGCGGTCCTGGGCGGAGGCATCCTGGGGGTCTCAACCGCGGTGCACCTGCTCCGGGAGGGTGCCTCGGTGGTGCTGGTGACGGAAGCCGGCGTGGCCAGCGGCGCCTCCGGGCGGTCCCTGGCCTGGCTGAATTCCGCCGCTTCCCGGCCCGAGGCGTATCACCGGCTCCGGATGGCCGGCATCGACCGGTACCGGACCTTGCTGGCGCAGCATCCCGCGATTGACTGGCTGGGATTCGGTGGCGGCATTTACTGGTCCGAACCCGGAAGCGAGGATGCCGTTCGGGAGCGGCATACCGCCGAGGCGGAGCACGGCTATGCTTCCCGGCTGCTCCGCGGGGAGGAGGTGGGCGAAGCATTGGCGGGGATTGATCCCGCGGTGGACCCGGCGTCGGTGACCGGTCCGGCGGTGTCCAACCCCGGGGAGGGCTGGGTCAGCCTGCCGCACCTGATAGAGCACTTGCTCGTTGAGTTCCGGGACCTCGGCGGCGAGCTGCAGGAGCACGCAGGCAAGGCCGCCGTCGCCGTCAATAAAGGCCGGGCCGTCGGGCTGCGGCTGCCTGCCGGGGGTACCGTGCGCGCGGATGCGGTGCTGGTGGCCGCCGGCGCCGATACTCCGGCCGTGGTCCGGGAGCTGGGCATTGATCTGCCCGATGCCTCGGACCTGGCCATGCTGCTGATCACCGAACCCGCCGGCATCGCCCTGTCGGCAGTGCTGAACACGCCCAGGGTCTCGGTGCGTCCGCACCCCGGCAACCGCCTGGCCATGGACCACACCTGGTATCTGGACCGCATTACCCGGGACGCCTCCGGTGCCTACGGCATTGATCCGGTCACCGTACGGGAACTGGCCGGCGAGGCTGCCCGGGTTCTGGCCGGGCACCCGGAGCTGCGTCCGGCGGAGTACCTGATCGGCCGGAAACCGGTCCCCGGCGACGGACTCCCGGTCCTGGGTGAGGCTGCACCCGGCTGCTTTGTGGCGTTCACCCATTCCGGCGCCACCCTGGGTCTGATCGCCGGCGAGCTGCTGGCGCAGGAGATGCTCACCGGGCGCCGGCATCCGATGCTCGCGGAGTTCCGCGCGGAACGGTTCAGCTAGCCTCGGTGGCGGCTGCTGTCCCGTGCGAGGGGGCAGCCAGCAGCGGCGCGAACGCCAGTTCGGCCGCACCCACCAGCAGCAGCTCAGAGCGCAGTTCGGCCCGGCGCAGGGTCACCCGCTTGCCCAGGCCGGCAATGGCCTCCGCGGCCACGGCATCGGCGAGGCGCTCCGGTGCACAGGAAAACAGGGTGCCCAGGAAGCCGCCCAGCACCACGGTTTCGGGGTTGAAGATGTTTACGAAGTTCGTCAGTGCCACGGCCAGGCAATCAAGCTGCCGGTCCACTTCGGCCTGCAGGGCAGGGCTGCGGGGGGCGGCCATCCCGGCGTCAAGCACGTCCTGGTCTGCGCGCTGGAGACCCAGCACGTCCAGCAGCCGGGCCAGGCTCACTTCGGTTTCCAGGCAGCCGCGGCGGCCGCAGTGGCACCGGGTGCCGTCTGTGCGCACCAGGGTGTGGCCCAGTTCGCCGGCATAGCCGTCGGCGCCCCGCAGCGGACTGCCGGCGGCCATGATCCCGCCGCCGATGCCGCTGGCACTGCCGTTCAGGTACACGGTATCCCCGGCGTCGGCGGCAGCGCCGAAGAGGCTTTCCGCCAGGGATCCGAGGGTGGCGTCGTTGCCGGCAGCCACCGGCAGGTCCAGGGCTTCGGCCAGCGGTGCCGCCAGCGGCTCGTGCCGCCAGCCCAGATGCGGAGCGAGCAGCACCAGTCCGTCGGAGGTGCGGGTGAGCCCGGGGACTGCCACCCCCACGCCGGCAATCCGGTCCATGGCGGCCAGATCGGTGGACATGCCGGCCAGGACGGCACGGGTGATGGTGACGGTGTCGGCGACACTTGGCACCGCCGCTGTGTCGTGCCGGACCCTGCGGTGCACCCGACCGCCCAGGCCCACGAGGCCCACCGTCACGGCGTCCACATCCGGGTGGACCACCACTGCCGACACCTGCCCGTTCGGGTGGACCAACGGGCTGGGCCGTCCCACCCGGCCGGCGGGGGAATCGGTTTCGTAGGCCAGTCCCATGGCCGTGAGCTCCGCGGCCAGGGCGCCGACGGTGGACCGGTTGAAGCCGGTCAGCCGGGTTAGCTCCGCCCGGGAGAGCGGGCCGCGGCGGTGCAACAGGGTCAGTACCCGGGAGAGGTTGGCGGTCCGCAGGCTGTCGGAGCCGCCGCCTGCCGGCGCCGGTTGTGTGCCGCCGTTGCTACCGTCCATCGCCGTACCTTCCCCGAATTCCGTTGCGTCAGGCTCCAGAGTACCCGTCCCGGACGCGAATTAGTTGGACGGGAAAACAAATCGCGCTGTGGCCGGGCAATGCTTTCGTCTGGTACGACAACGGGGGTCAAGGCCAGTGGTGTTCCGGGTTCGGCAAACCATTGACAGGGGTTGTTGCGGCCAATATGTTGTGGCTACCAACTAATCCTGTGATCTGGAGCTAACGTGACAATGACGCCATCGCCTTCCGACCGGTTTACCTTCGGCCTCTGGACCATCGGCTGGACCGGAACCGACCCTTTCGGCATCCCCACCCGTGCCAATCTGGACCCCGTCGAGGGCATGCATAAGCTCGCCGAACTCGGCGCGTACGGGGTGACCTTCCACGACAATGACCTGGTTCCCTTTGACGCAACGCCGCAGGAACGGGACCTGATCCTGAAGAACTTCACCAACGCCCTGGCCGAGACCGGGCTCAAGGCGCCCATGGTGACTACCAACCTGTTCACCCACCCGGTCTTCAAGGACGGCGGCTTCACCTCCAACGACCGCTCGGTCCGCCGCTTCGCGCTGCGCAAGGTGCTGCGCAACATTGACCTTGCCGCCGAGCTCGGTGCGGAGACCTTCGTGATGTGGGGCGGCCGCGAGGGAAGCGAGTACGACGGCTCCAAGGACTTCGCCGCGGCCTTCGAACGGATGAAGGAAGGCGTGGACACGGTTGCCGGCTACGTCAAGGACAAGGGCTACGGCCTGCGCCTGGCGATCGAACCGAAGCCCAACGAGCCGCGCGGCGACATTTTCCTGCCCACCATCGGCCATGCCCTGGCATTCATTTCCCAGCTGGAGCACGGCGACATTGTGGGCCTGAACCCGGAAACCGGGCACGAGCAGATGGCCGGGCTGAACTTCACCCACGGCATCGCCCAGGCACTGTGGTCCGGGAAGCTGTTCCACATTGACCTCAACGGCCAGAAGTCCATCAAGTTCGACCAGGACCTGGTCTTTGGCCACGGCGACCTCACCAGCGCCTTCTTCACCGTGGATCTGCTGGAGAACGGTTTCCCCAACGGCGGCCCGCGCTACGAGGGCCCGCGGCACTTTGACTACAAGCCGTCCCGAACCGAGGGATACCCCGGCGTGTGGGAATCGGCCAAGGCCAACATGGACATGTACCTGCTGCTTAAGGAACGGGCCGCAGCCTTCCGTGCCGATTCCGAGGTGCAGGAAGCCATGGCCTACGCCGGCATCGGTGAATTGGCCGAACCCACGCTCGCCGCCGGGGAAACCGTCAGTGATGTCCTTGCCGACGCCGCCTCCTTTGAAACCTTCGACGCCGCTGCTGCCGCTGAGCGGGACTTCGGTTTCGTGAAGCTGAACCAGCTGGCACTGGAACACCTGATGGGTGCCCGCTAGGCTGCCTCAACCAGCCAGCACACCGACACCAAAGAGCACCGAATACGGCTGCCGCCCGGTCTGTGACGGACCGGGCGGCAGCACCTGTTGAAAGGCACCCTCGTTTGAAAGGCTCCGCCATGTCCCTTGTCGCCGGAATCGACAGTTCCACCCAGTCCTGCAAGGTTGTTATCCGCGACGCCGGCACCGGTGCGCTGCTGCGCGAGGGGACGGCCCGCCATCCCGGCGGCACCGAGGTGGACCCGGAAGCCTGGTGGGCCGCGCTGCAGCAGGCCGTGGCCGCAGCCGGCGGGCTCGAGGATGTTGCCGCCGTCTCCGTGGGCGGGCAGCAGCACGGCATGGTCTGCCTGGACGAGACCGGCGCCGTCGTCCGCCCGGCGCTGCTGTGGAATGACGTGCGTTCGGCTGCCGCCGCGGAGAAAATGGTGGCCGACGCCGGCCCGGACGGGGCGCGTTACTGGGCCGAGCGCACGGGGTCGGTGCCGGTGGCCTCGTTCACTGCGACGAAACTGCGCTGGCTGGCGGAAAACGAGCCGGAAAACGCCGCCCGCACCGCTGCCGTCTGCCTCCCGCATGACTGGCTGAGCTGGCGCCTGGCCGGGTACGGGCCAGGCAGCGGCGCGGACGGGCTGGCCGCCCTGACCACCGACCGGTCCGACGCCTCCGGCACCGGATACTGGTCTCCATCCACCGGGAAGTACCTCCCGGAGATCCTGGAACAGACCCTGGGCCATGTGCCGCAGCTGCCCCGGGTCCTGGAGCCCCTTGAGGCGGGTGCCCGCACACCCGCCGGCGCACTGATCGGGCCCGGTGCCGGTGACAACGCCGCAGCCGGACTGGGCGTCGCGGCCGGGGTGGGGGATGTGGTGGTCTCCATCGGCACGTCAGGCACCGTGTTCGCCGTCGCCGACGCTCCGACGTCGGACGCCACCGGACTTGTGGCAGGCTTTGCCGACGCCACCGGCCACTTCCTCCCGCTGACCGCCACCCTGAACGCCTCCCGCATCCTGGACGCCACCGCCGCCTTGCTCGGGGTGGAACTGAATGAACTGACCCGGCTGGCGCTCTCCGCCCCGGCCGGTGCCGAAGGGCTGGTCATGGTGCCCTATTTCGAGGGGGAGCGGACCCCGAACCTGCCCGATGCCACCGGCTCGCTGCACGGGATGACCCTGGCGAACTTCACCCCCGCCAACCTTGCCCGCGCCGCCGTCGAGGGGGTGGCCTGCTCACTCGCTGACGGCTTTGCCGCCCTCAGCGACACCGGGGTCACACCGCACCGCGTGATTTTGGTGGGCGGTGCTGCCCGGTCCGCGGCCATGCAGCAGGCCATCGCGGCGGTTTTCGAACTGCCGGTGAGCGTGCCCCCGCCCGGTGAATACGTGGCCGACGGCGCCGCCCGGCAGGCCGCGGCCGTCCTCAGCGGTGAGTGGCCGGCCTGGGGTGACGCGGCATCAACCACGGTGGTTAGTGCCGAGGCCGCGCCCGAAACGCTGCGGCGCTATCGGCAGGTGGCCGGACGCACCGGACTGCCTGCCACCCGATAGGCTCGATGCCATGAATACTTCGTTCGGCCCCAACGGCACCCCCGTGGAACTGTCCGCCGGCCCCTACCGCGCCACCGTTTTCCCCGTTGGCGCCACGCTGGCCAAACTCACCCGCGACGGCCGGCACGTGGTGCTGCCGCTGGCCGAGGATACCGTCCCGCACGCCTACACCGGCAAGGTCCTGATGCCCTGGCCCAACCGGATCACCGGCGGCCGCTACTCCTTTGAGGGCACCGAGTACCAGGTGCCGGTCAACGAACCCGAGACCGCGATGGCCCTGCACGGGCTGGCCTGCTGGGACGAGTGGGACGTGGCGGAGTCCGCCCAGGACCGCGTGGTGCTGCGGCACCGGCTGATGGGCCAGCCCGGGTATCCCTTCCCGCTGGAGCTGGAGGCCGTGTACGCGCTCGACGCCGCCACCGGGCTCAGCGTGGAACTGGCCGCGCGGAACGCGGGCACCTCGGCGGCGCCCTACGGCGTCTCCACGCATCCGTACCTGACCGCTGATCTGGCGCCGGTGGACCGCTGCGTCTTGGAGGTTCCTGCCACGCAGGTGCTCGGCACCGTGGAGCAGCCGGGACGGCCGCTGGACCTGTCCGAACTGCAGGATGTAGCGGGCGGTCCGCTGGAGTTCACCGCCGAAAAGCCCATCGGTGCCCGCACCGCCGATCACGCCTATGCCGGGCTGCCGGACGGCGAGTGGCAGGTGCGCCTGACCGATCCCGAAACAGGCATCGGGTCCGTGCTGTCCGCCGACGGCAAGGACGCCCCCTGGCTGCAGATCTACTCCGGCGAGCAGATGGACCGCCTGGGTGTCGCGGCCGAACCCATGACTTGCCCGCCGGATGCCTTCAACTCGGGGGAGGCCCTGATTGTGCTGGCCCCGGGCGAGGAGCACCGGCTCGGCTTCCGGATCGCCGGGATCTAAGCCGCAGCCCCTGTTGCCGGCGCGGAGATGGTCCTAGCATTCTGCGCATGGCACAGGACCCGGTTCAGACCAATCCGGACAGCTACGCAGTGGTCTTCGAGAATGAGCGGGTGCGTGTCCTGGAATACCGGGACACCCCCGGTCATGTGAGTACCCTGCACCGGCACCCGGACAGCGTCATGATTACCGCCAGCGCGTTCCGACGCCGGCTCCACGCGGCGGACGGCGCGGCGTTGGACGTGGAACTGCCTGCCGGGGCCAGCCGCTGGCTGCCGGCGCAGGAACACTACGGCGAGAACATCGGCGACACAGACACCCACGTGTTCTTCGTCGAGCTGAAGGAACCGAATCCGGGCGGAGAGATGCCGGGGGCCATGGGCCCTGCTGCCGGTCCGCAATCGTAGACTGCTCTGATGCTGACCTTGGAAACGCACCGTTTGCGCCTGCGCCCGTTCACCGTTGAGGACGCAGGCTTTGTCCTGGACGTCTATTCACCCTCGGAAGTCCAGCGTTTCATCGGCCGCAACCGCAACCTGATGCAGGACCGGTCCGAGGCACTTGCCCTCATCGAAGCATGGCATCTGCGGGACGACGGGACCTGTGGAATCTGGGCGGTGCAGGAGAAGGACTCGGGGAAGCTGTCCGGAACCTTGCTGCTGAAGCCCATCCCGGCGTCGGGCCCGGACGGGCAGCCGTCCGGGGACATTGAAATCGGCTGGCACTTCCATCCGGACAGCTGGGGAAAGGGATACGCGACGGAAGCCGCAGGCACTGTGCTGCAGCATGCCTTCGACGCCGGTTTGCCACGCGTTGTTGCGGTCACCAACCCGGCAAATACGGCCTCGATGCGGGTCTGCGAAAAGATCGGCCTGCAGCACCATGGCCAGACCGACCGGTACTACAACACTGTGTGCGAGCTGTTCACCGCTGACGCTCCGCGCGCCTAACTGCTTCTCCGGTCCTACCTGTTGCCGAGCTGTTCCTGCAGGAAGTCCAGCGCCGCCAGCTCATCCTCGATGCCGCCGCCCTCGTGCCCGTTGAACGGCCACACCTCCAGATCCTTGGGACCGGCATAGTTGTTGTACGCGGCGTAGACCGTGGAGGGCGGGGTGATCGTGTCCATCAGGCCCACGGAGAACAGCGCCGGCGCCGTGGCACGCCGGGCCAGATGGACGGCGTCGAAATAGCGCAGGGTTTCCATCACCCGGTCGGTGGATCCGCGGTGGATGGCGAGGAAGTCGCAGACTTCGCGGAAAGGGTAGGCATCCGTGACGCTCACCGCCCGCGGAATGTCTGCGAGGTACGGGACAAAGGCGACAACGGCAGCCACTTCCGGGCAGAACGCGCCCGCCGCCAGCGCCACGGCCCCTCCCTGGCTCTGCCCCAGCACGGCCACCCGGTCCGGATCCACCACACCCGCCAGGTCTGCCACCCCGGCCGCCTCTGCCGAACCACCCGCCTCAGCTGAATCCAGCGAACGCAGGGCCTGCACCGCCCGTACGGCGTCAGTAAACAGCCGACGGTAGTAGTAGGTCTCCGGATCCAGGATCCCGCGGGTCATGACACCGGGACCCTGCGGGCCGGCGCTGCCCGCACCGTCCGGTGTTGCCCCCTTGCTCCAGCCGGCGCCCTGGCCGCGGGTATCCATGTGCAGGTGCGCGAACCCGGCGGACGCCCAGAACAGGTTCTCGTGCGCGTCGCCGCGGCCGCCGCCGTACCCGGCAAACTGCACCACCCCGGGCAGCGGGCCCCCGGTGCGCAGGGCGCGCGCCGGCAGCCGCAGCCAGGCGCGGATCAGTTCACCTCCGAAGCCGGAAAAGACGACGTCGTAGAGTTCCACCGTCCGAAGTGCCGTGGGGTAGGGGGTGGCTTTCAGTGCCAGCGGGTACAACCGGGCATCGTCCAGGGTGTCTTCCCAGAACGCATCGAAGTCCTTCGGTTCACTCGTGGTGCCGCGGTACGTGGCGAGCTGGTCGACGGGCAGATCGGAGTACATCGGCGGGTCCTCGTTTTCGGTGCTCGTTCCGGTGCTGGTCTCAGGCCGGGGTTACGGCCACGGGACAATGCAGCCGCCGGGCGGAATCCACCTCCCGGACTGTTCCGATCAGGCTAACGGGCAGGGCGGCACGGATGTCGGTACTGGAGGCACCGAGTCGCAGCTCCAGGTTCCCGGGTTCAACGATCCGGCGTCCGTTCCGCCCGGTGAAGGAGGCGGCGTCAGCAGGGACGGTGAAGCTCACCCGGGCGGATTCCCCGACCCGCAGCGGCACCCGCGCAAATCCGACCAGACGCTGCACCGGCCGCACCACGGAGGCCACCGGATCATGCAGGTACAGCTGGATGACCTCCGCGCCGTCACGCTCACCGGTATTGGCCACCGTCAGCGCCACCGCCGTTTCGCCGTCGGTGCCGAACTCGGCCGGACCTTCCAGCACGGCATCGGACCAGGCGAAGGTGCTGTAGCCCAGGCCGTGGCCGAAGGCGAATGCGGGGGTGGGATCAATGCTGGAGACATCACTGGACTGTGCCAGCGGCGCGGCCAGATAGGTGGCGGGCTGGGCGCCGGGGGAGGCCGGCACACTCACCGGCAGCCGGCCGCTGGGATTGACCCGGCCGCTGAGCACCCCGGCCACGGCCGGCCCGCCCTCCTCGCCCGGGAAAAACGCCTGCACTATTGCTGCGGCGTCGGTGGCTGCCCGGCCCAGCGCATACGGGCGTCCGGTCAGCAGCACGAGGACCACCGGGGTGCCGGTGTCCAGCAGCGCGGCCAGGAAATCCTGCTGCACGCCGGGCAGCAGGAGTGATTCGGCGTCGCAGCCCTCGCCGCTGGTGCCGCGGCCAAACAGTCCTGACCGGTCGCCCAGCACAGCCACCGCAACGTCGGCGTCCCGGGCCGCTGCGAGCGCGGCGGCGAAACCGTCGGTCTCGGGCCCGTCCACGCTGCAACCCTCCGCCACGGTGATCTCGCTGTCCGGGAACTCGGTGCGCAGCGACGCGGCCACGGTGGGCAGCTCAATGCCGGCGGCCACCTCCGGGTGCTGCACCCCCACATGGGCAGGGAAGGAGTAGCAGCCCAGGAACGCCATGGGGTTATCCGCGTTGGGTCCGACGACGGCGATCCGCCCCGGCGCGGCCAGCGGCAGGATGCCGTTGTTGGCGGTCAGCACCAGCGCCTGCTCGGCGACCTCGGCGGCCAGGGCACGGTTCTGGGGCCCGTCCAGGTCTACGGACCCCTGTACGGCCGCAGCGTCGGTACCGGCTCCGGCCAGCACCGGGGGAACGGGGGACCAGTCCGGATCCAGCAGGCCGAGCTGGATCTTCTGGGTCAGGACCCGGTGCACTGCGGTGTCGATGACCGCCTCGTCCAGCCGGCCGGCGTCGAGCTCGGCCAGCAGCGGGGCGCCGAAGGCATCCACGGTGGGCAGTTCGACGTCGACTCCGGCAGTCAGCGCCGCTGCTGCCGCCTCGCCCATGGTGCCGGCCACCCGGTGCAGCTCCTTGAGGAAACCGACGCCGAAGTAGTCGGCCACCACGGTGCCCTCGAATCCCCAGGTGTCCCGCAGCAGACCGGTCAGCAGGTCCCGGTCAGCGGCGGACGGTACGCCGTCGACGTCGGTATAGGCATGCATCACCGACCGCACCCCGGATTCCCGGACGGCCATCTCAAAGGGCACCAGCAGGACGTCGTTGCGCTCGCGGACGCCGATGGACACGGGGGCGAGGTTGCGTCCGGCCTTGGACGCGGAGTAGCCCACGAAGTGTTTGAGGGTGGCGACCACACCGGCACCCTCGATTCCCCGGATGTAGGCGGAGGCGATGCTGCCCACCAGATAGGGGTCCTCGCCGATGGTTTCCTCCACCCGGCCCCAGCGGGCGTCGCGGACGACGTCGAGGACCGGGGCCAGGCCCTGATGCACACCCACCGAGCGCAGGTCCGCACCGATGGCGGCACCCACCCGGCCGATCAGGTCCGGGTTGAAGGTGGCGCCCCAGGACAACGGCACCGGATAGGCGGTGGCGCCCCAGGCGGCGAACCCGGCCAGGCATTCCTCGTGGGCCATGGCCGGGATGCCGAACCGGTTGGCGGCGGCGATCCGCTCCTGGGTGCGCATCAGGGACAGGGCCCCCATCCCGGCATCCACCGGATGGGTGCCGAACGGCCGGGTGAGCTGGCCGAGTCCGTCGGGAAGCAGGTCCTCCAACGGCACGGGTTCCTTCATGTCATGCTGGTGCGGCGCCACCTGGCCGCCCTCGCTGGAGGCACCCACCCAGACGCCGAAGAGCTGGGCCACCTTCTCGCGCCGGGTCATCTGGGCCGCCAGCAGGGAAGCACGGTCCTCGGCGGTCCGGGAGGTGTCCCGCCAGGGCAGGTAATCAACGGTTGTTTCGCTCATGTCTACTTTCCGCCCACGCCCATAAGGCCCTGGACCAGCGCTCGGCGCGCAAAGAGGTACACCAGCAGCACCGGAACCATGGAGAGCATCACTGCGGCGAGGATGCCCGGCACATTGATGCCGTACTGGGTTTGGAAGTTGAAGAGGCCCAGTGTGACCACCTTGGTGGCATCGGACTGGGTCAGGATCAGCGGCAGGAGGAACCCGTTCCAGCCCTGCAGTGCGGCAAAGACGGCGATGGTGGACAGCCCGCCCTTGGACAACGGCAGCACCAGGCGCAGGAAGGCGCGCCACGTGCTCGCCCCGTCCACGGACATCGCCTCGTAGAGCTCGGGCGTAATGTCCCGCATGGTTCCCGAGAGGATCAGCGTGCAGATGGGCAGCGCAAAGGCCGCGGTGGGCAGGATGATGCCCAGCAGCGTGTCATACAGGCCCACCGAGTTGATCAGGTAGAACATCGGCACAATCACCGCCTGGACCGGAATGGCCAGTCCGAGCAGGAAGAACCGGAAGATAAGCGTGGTGGCCCGGGACTGGCTGCGCACAATTGCGTAGGAGAGCGGCGGCACCACCAGCAGCACAATGCCCACCACCCCGGCGGTGACGAGGAAGGTGTTCAGGAAATACCTGCCGAAACCGCTGTTGAACACCTCCAGGAAGTTGTCCAGGGTCAGGCTGGTGGGCAGCGCCACTGGACCGTTTGCGCTGAAATCTGACCGGGTCTGCACGCTGGCAGCCACCATCACGTACAGCGGCAGGGCCACGATCAGGAGCCAGAGGGTTACCGCGGCGCCGGCAATGTAATTGGGGCGGGTACGCATCAGACTCCCTCCATGGTGCTGCGCATCTTGTCGTATCCGGAGAGCTTGACCATGATCAGCGAGATGGCGGTGGCCACCACCACCAGGACCAGCGCAATGGCGGAGCCCATACCGAAGTTGTAGCGGCGGAAGGCTTCCTCAAACATGTAGAAGGCGGTGATGGTGGTATCCGTGCCGGGACCGCCGTTGGTCAGGATCAGCACCGTTTCGAAGGTGGTCAGCCCGCCCACCACCATCAGGATCACGGAGGTGATCATGCTGTTGCGCAGCTGCGGCAGCGTGATGGAGAAGAACTGGCGGACCCGTCCGGCGCCGTCCACCTCGGCGGCCTGGTACAGCACCGGCGGAACGGATTTGGCCGCACCTTGGTAGATCAGCGTGTGGAACGGGGTGAACTGCCACATGCTGACAAAAATGATCACGCCGATGGCCGTGGACTGGTGGCCGAACAGGTTGCCGTCCCCGAACAGCCACCGGAACTGGGCCGGAACACCGAAGTTCGGGTCCAGCAGGGCCCGCCACAGTACGGAGATGGCGGCCGAGGAGAGCAGCAGCGGCAGAAAGAAAATGGCGCTGAGCACCGCACGGTTGCGCTGCGGGCCGGCAGCCCAGACGCCCAGCAGGATGCTCACCGGCGTCTGGGTCACCACCCCCAGCACAATGAACAGCAGGCTCAGCCACAGGCTCTTGAGCATCACCGAATCCCCGGCGAGCGTCTGCCAGTTCTCCATGCCCACAAACTTCGGTTCCCCCAGCCCCGTCCAGGTCATAAAGGACAGTACGGCGACGGCGACCAGCGGCACTGCGGCGAAGAGCAGGAAAAAGATGGTGGCCGGCAGGGTCCAGGCCACGCCCGGACGGTTGAGCCGGGCCCGGCTCCGCCGCACCGGAGACCCCTTGCCGGGGTTTTCCGGTGCGGACGGAGGCCGGGGCGGAAGCAGAGTAGTCATGGTTCGGCCTTCGCTCCGGCTACTTCTTCAGGGATTGCATGGCGGCAATAAAGCCGTCTTCGTCGATGCTTCCGGCGAGGAAGTCGGAGACCGCACTGTGGATGGTGGGCGTTGCCGCCGGCGGGTACGCCTGGTCCCAGGAGAGCTGGAAGTTCGGGGCGTCCTGCACCAGGCCGAACTGGAAGCTGGCGTACTCCGGGTTGGCTGCCTGGTCCAGGAACTGCTCGGTGTTGGTGGTGGTGGGCAGGTTGCCGATGGCCATGTGCTCCTGGACGAACTCGTCGGAGTACATCAGCTTCAGGAAGTCGCGGGCGGCATCCGGGTACCGGGTGTCCTTCAGGACCGAGTAGTAGTTGTTGGTGTTGCCGACCAGGTTGGCGGGGTCGCCCTTGCCGCCTTCGATCTCCGGGAACTCGCTCCAACCCAGGGTGTTTGCCGCAAATTCCGGATTGACGTCCTGGATGGTGGAGTACTCCCACGAGCCCATCAGTTCGAAGCCGGCCTCACCGCTGGAGAGCAGGGTGGGCGAGCCTCCGTCAGTGAACTTCACCGACTGGAAGTTGGTGCCGAACGCGCCGGAATCCACGAGGTCGCGCAGCATGCCGAGCGACTCGCGGCTTTCCTCGGAGTCCCAGACCTCGGTGTCACCGTCGAGGGCGGAGGCGAAGAGCTCCGGACCGGCCACCCGGTCATAGACATAGGAGAACCACATCTGGGTGGGCCATTCGTCGCCGCCGCCCAGGGCGATCGGCGTCTTGCCGGCGGCCTTGAGCTTGTCGACGGCGTCGAGCAGGTCATCCCAGGTCTGCGGGGGTTCGGCGATGCCGGCGGAGGCAAGGACGTCCTTGTTGGAGAAGAGCATCACCGGCTGGGTTCCGCGCATCGGAATGCCGTACGGGGTGTCATCGACCCTGGCGACGTCGAAGACGGAGGGCAGGAAGGCTTCCTCGAGCTGCGGGTCCTCCTCGATGAAGTCATCCAGGGGCATCAGCAGATCGGCTTCCACGAAGTCGGAGATGCTGCCGCCGCCCCAGTTGAAGAAGATATCCGGTGCTGCATCGGTGCTCATGACCGTCTGCAGTTTCTGCTGGTATTCGGCGCCGGGGATGGTGTCCAGGACAACCTTCACATCAGACGTTTCGTTGAACTTGTCGACCATGGCGTTTTCGACGTCGTTGCTTGCGTCGCCGTACACCAGGACGTGGATCTCGTTTTCGGGACGGTCTGAGGCTGCGGAGTCACTGCCTCCGCAGCCGGCCAGCGAGAGACCGAGCGCCAGTACACCGGCGGCGGCCAGGACCGGGGTCCGTAGCGATGGGTTGTTCCTCATTGAACACCTTCCGAAAGTTTCGGCATATTGATCGAAAGTTACTTGACGCCGTCAGCATAAGTTGCGCGTAATGTGATGCGCAACACTTTTCTATAAACTGGTTTCCGCCGTTGTTTCGAAGACTCTAAGGATCCCCATGCCGCCATCTGCGCCGCAGAACCCCGTCACCTTGGCGGACCTCGCTGCCGAAGCCGAGGTTTCCCTCTCGACGGTTTCGAAAGTCCTCAACGGCAGGACCGACGTTTCCCGGCACACCCGGGCGAAAGTGGAGGCGCTCCTGGAGGACCACGGTTACCGCCGGAAGGGCGGGGCCAAGTCCCGGCTGCTGGAACTGGTGTTCCACGAGCTTGAAAGCGCCTGGGCGCTGGAAATCATCCGCGGCGTGGAAAACGTGGCGCGCGAGAAGGGACTGAGCGTGGTCCTGACCGAAAGCGGCACCCGGCACGCGCCGTCGCCCGAGTGGGTGGAGGGGGTGATTGCCCGCCGGCCCGTCGGCGTCGTGCTGGTCTTCTCCGACCTGGCGCAGGACTCCCGCCGCCAGCTGGAGGCCCGGTCCATACCGTTTGTCATCATCGACCCGGCCGGGGACCCGGCCCCGGACGTGCCCTCGGTGGGCTCGGCGAACTGGTCCGGCGGCATGATGGCCACCCGCCACCTGATCGAGCTGGGGCACACCAGGATTGCCGCCATCACCGGCCCCGAAGACATGATGTGTTCCCTGGCCCGCATCGACGGCTACCGGTCAGCATTGAATGCAGCCGCGCTGCCCCTGGACAAGGACCTGATCCGGTACGGCAATTTCCATGTGGACGGCGGCCGCGACCATGCCCTGGAACTGCTGTCCCTGCCGGACCGGCCCACCGCGATTTTCGCCGGCAGCGACCTGCAGGCCCTCGGCGTGCTCGACGCCGCGCGGCAGCTGGGCATCGCCGTTCCGGAGGAACTCTCGATTGTCGGCTATGACGATCTGCAGGTCGCCCAGTGGTCCAGTCCGGCACTCACCACGGTGCACCAGCCGCTGATCGAAATGGCTGAAGAAGCAGCGCGCATGGCGGTGCGCCTGTTTGAAGGGGAGCGGCCGAACAACCTGCGCCTGGACCTGGCCACCTCGCTGGTGGTGCGGCAGAGCACGGCGCCGGTCGCTGCGTCAGTAGTGGGATAAGCAGGGCGCGCCGTCGGTTCGGCAGCTCTCACGTCGCCGGACCGGGCAGGTCAGGGCGCGGGCGCGGACAGGATCTCCACCCGGTTGCCGAAGGGGTCCTTGCAGTGGAACCGCTCGTAGCCCTCAAAGGTGTGCCGCTCCGTCCAGGAGACGTCGAATCCGTGTGCCTGGAGCCGGGCACCCAGTTCCTCCAGCGCCGTGGCGGAGTCCAGCACCAGGGCGGGATGGGCTTTCTTCGCAGGGATAAAGGGCGAGTCCACGCCAAGGTGGATTTCCGCGACCACGGCATCGCCGTCGAACGCCCGGAACCAGCACCCGCCCCGTCCGGCCAGGGACGGCGGTTTGGGAACCTCCGTCAGGCCCAGGGCCGCACCGTAGAACTGCCGGGCACGGTCTTCGCCGTCCTCGGGAATAGAAACCTGAACGTGGTGCAACCGCATACTTCCCCCAAAGTGACATGAATGGCGCATCTAGATGTGCCGGAGTTTTTCCTCCGCCGTTAGCCTACTGTTTCCCGCCGCGTTAGCTGCAGCCGTTAATGTTGCCTCCATATTGGCGTGGGACCCGGCACGTATTCAGGGCCAGGCTGTTTAGGGCCATGCTGTTTAGGGTCAGGCTGCGGATCGGGCCTACCATCGACGAGGACAAACCCCCGGCGCGGGGGTGGCGAAACCAAGCGGAAGTGATCCCGGCAAGTGGCAGAAAAAGCAGGTTCTACAGGACCGGGACGGCGGACTCCGCTGGTCGTGGGGCACCGCGGCAACAGCGGGTTGGCGCCGGAAAACACCGCTGTCGCCTTTGCCCAGGCCGCTGCGGCCGGGGCGGACATGGTGGAAACCGACGTCCGGCTTACCGCCGACGGCGAATTGTTCCTGTTCCATGACGAAACCGGTGTCCGCACCACCAACGTGGCGCAGGTGTACCCCCGCCGTGCCGAGGATCCCATCACCTCCTTCACCGCAGGGGAGCTGCGCCGGCTCGACGCCGGGGCCCACTTCGGCCCGCAGTACGCCGGCGAGCGGATTATGTTCCTCGCCGACCTGCCGGCGGCGGTCGGCTTTGGTCTCGGCATCAACCTCGAGATCAAGTCACCGGCCAGCTCGCCCGGAGTGGAGCAGGAAGTGGCCGCGATGCTGGCGGGAAACAGAGACTGGCTGCGGCTGCGCGAAACCCAGCTGCTGGCCTTCAGCTCCTTTGACCCCGCTTCGGTCGGCCGGCTGGCCGACCTCCGCCTGCCCGCCTGGCAGCTGATCCAGACCGACCCGGACGCCGCGCTGCTGGCGCGGGCCGACCCGCGCATTAGGGGAGTGGTTGCTGACCATCTGACCCTGACCGCACGGGGCGCCGCCGCCGTCCGTGCCGCAGAGCTGGGGCTGTGGGTTTACACCGTGAACTCGAAGGAAGATACCGCCGCGGTCCTCGCGCTGGGGGTCGACGCCGTGATTACGGATTTCCCCGGCGCCCACCTGTCGCCGGGCGTTCACTAGGGGGCCGCGGGGCAGGCCAGGACCGGCGTTGACCCGGTCCCGGGCAGGTTTCACACTGGGTGCAGAGCACGTTCGCTGTCCGTCACCGATTGAAGGCGGGTTCCATGGACAAGGACTTCCTGAGCTATCCCGACTGGCAGGCGACAGCGGATACGCTGCGTCTGTATCTCCAGGTAGCGGGCAAGGTGAAATTGGAACGCAGCTACCCGGAACCGGAATGGGGGCATTTGCGGATGCCGCTCACAGTGCAGGGCATCGGCACCGGCGTCATTCCCGGCCCGGACACGAACTTCGAAATCTACTTCAACCTGCGCCGGCACCACGTCGACGTGCAGAGCAGCACCGGCCTCCGGAGCCGGCTGGACCTCAGCGACGGCCTGAGTGTTGCTGATTTTTACGGCCAGCTGATGGCGGGTCTCGAGTCCATCCACGTGGCCACCGCAGTGAACCCTGACCCGCAGGAATTCCATGACCCGGTGCCTTTTCCGGAGGACACCCGGCACCATGCCTATGACCGGCACGCGGTGGAGCTGTTCCTGGGCAACCTGCACTTCGCCTACCGGGGCCTGACGCAGTTCCTTTCTCCGGTACGCGGCAAAGTGCACCTTCCCGCGTACTGGTTCGGCACCATGGACCTGTCCGGAGCCCTCTACAGCGGGCAGTCCGCTCCTTACCCGGGCCGCGGCCAGATCTCGGCCAACAGCTTCGATGAGAGGTTCTGCGAGTTCGGTTTCTGGCCCGGGGACCCGTCCTTCCCCGAACCGGCCTTTTATGTGATGCCCTATCCGTTCCTGTCCAATATCGGCAGTTACGGCAGCATGCTCTCCCCGTCCAAGGCGCAGTTCCTCACCCAATCCAGCGAATTCGTCCTCACCCTCGAGGATGTCCTTTCCTATCCTGATCCGCAGCAGGCCGTGGTGGATTTCTGCCGGACATGCTTTGACATCCTGCAGCGGATGGATCCGTGGAATGACATTGAATGGATTACCGAACCGCTGACCTACCCGAAGTGAGGGGAAACCCCGCGTCTGTGACCGCCGTCTCTGCCTGGAGATGGAAGAATCATTCGGGCAACCTCATGGGGAGGAGCGACGAAGGGGTCACTATGGATGCGCGCGATGATCAGGCACTGGATGCGGTCAAGCTTTACTACGAGACAGGGCTCTCGCAGAGCGAAGTGGCAGCACGGCTGGGGCTTTCACGCCCAACAGTGTCCAAGCTGATCCAATACGGCAAGGACCGAGGATACGTCAGCATCCGGATCCATGACCCCAGGGAACAGGAATCGAGTCTGGCGGCTGAGCTGTGCGCCGCGTTCGGACTCCAGGAGGTCAGGCTGGCTGTTGTCCCCGATCCCGCGGCCCTGACCCGCGATTTGGGCAAGGTGGGCGCCGGGCTGCTGGCCGAGAACGTGCATGACGGGGATCTGGTGGGCGTGACCTGGGGCTCGACCATGTATTCGGTGGCGCGGAGCCTGCCCCGGCAGGAACGCCGGGGCGTGGAAATCATCCAGCTCAAAGGCGGGGTTTCCTACACCACCCGGGTGACCAATGACTTCGAAACCATCACCCTGTTCTGCAATGCGTTCGGAGCGTTTGCGCGCACCCTGCCGCTGCCCGTGATTTTCGACAGTGTTGAGGTCAAGCGGCTGGTGGAGGGGGAGAAGCACATCCGGCGCGTGATGGAGATGGGCCGTGAGGCCGACGTCGCTGTCTTCACGGTGGGTGCCATTCGTTCCGACGCGATGCTCTTCAATCTTGGCTACCTCAGCGAAACGGAGAAGGCAGGCATCGCGGCACGTGCGGTCGGCGATATCTGCTCGCGCTTTTTTGATGAAGACGGCAATCCGTGTGTGCCGCAGCTGGATGAGCGGACGGTCGGGATCTCCCTGGCCGATCTGCGCGGCATCCGCACCCGGCTGCTGGTGGCCGGCGGCCAGGAGAAGGTTCGGGCCATCGAAGCAGCGCTGCGGGCGGGGTACGCCACGCATCTGGTGATTGACCAGGAGGCGGCCCGGGAGGTCCTGAACATGGCCCGGCAACGGGCCGCCTCCTAACCCGGGCCCTGGGCTTACATATGTAAAAAGGGAATTTGACATGTGTTCTGAGCCACTTCTACAGTGAGTGAAAACCCTCAATGAGGAGGCTCACATGTCGAAGATTTCGCAGCTCATCGATCACACCCTGCTTGCCCCGACGGCAACCGCAGCGCAGATCGAAACCCTTGTCCAGGAAGCCATTGACCACGAGTTCAAGACGGTCTGCGTCAACCCCACCTGGGTTGCCCTGGCCCGCCGTGCCGCCGAAGGCACACCCGTTGGCATCTGCACCGTCATCGGATTCCCGCTGGGCGCGTCCACCACCGCCGTCAAGGTTTTCGAAACCACCGACGCCGTGGCCAACGGTGCCGACGAGGTGGACATGGTCATCAATATCGGCTGGGCGCTCGACGGCGCCTGGGACCAGGTAGAGGCCGACATCCGTGCCGTCGTTGAAGCAGCCGCCGGAAAGGCCCTGGTCAAGGTCATCCTGGAAACCTGCCTCCTAAACGCCGAACAGACCGCCGAAGCCGCCCGCCGCTGTGTTGCCGCCGGCGCCGATTTCGTCAAGACCTCCACCGGCTTCTCCCAGCACGGCGCCACCGTGGAGGCGGTAACCCTCATGCGCGAGACCGTCGGCCCCGACCTGGGCGTCAAGGCCTCCGGCGGCGTCCGCACCGCCGAGGACCTGGCCCGCATGGTTGACGCCGGTGCCAGCCGCATCGGTGCCTCCGCAGGTGCCGCCATCCTTGCAGGCAGCGCCGTCTAATGCTCTTCAAGACCTCCGCCGTCCAGCAGCCGGACGGCTACCTCAGCCGTATCCCGTGGTTCCAGTTCCTGCTGATTTCCCTCTGCTTCCCGCTCTGGGGCGCTGCTGCGAGCCTGAACGAAATCCTCATCACGCAGTTCAAGTCGGTTTTCACGCTTTCGGACCTGGCCACCGCCTTTGTGCAGTCGGCGTTCTACGGCGGCTACTTCCTGATCGCCATCCCCGCCTCCCGGATCATCCGCCGGTTCACCTACAAAACCGGCATCCTCATCGGCCTGGGTGTATACATCCTCGGCTGCGCGGCCTTCTTCCCGGCCTCGCACATGGCCACCTACGGCATGTTCCTGGTGGCGCTGTTTGCCATCGCCATCGGCCTGAGCTTCCTCGAGACCGCGTGCAACACCTATTCCACCCTGCTCGGCCCGAAGCCCACCTCCACGTGGCGGCTGAATATCTCCCAGACCTTCACGCCCATCGGCTCGATCCTGGGCATCCTGCTGGGCAAATACCTGGTCTTTACCGACGGCGCCACGCTGGACAGCCAGATGGAAGGCATGAGCGCAGCCGAAAAAACTGCCTTCAGCGCCGAAATGCTGCAGCGGACCCTGCTGCCCTACAAATACATCATCATGATCCTGGTGGTCGTGTTCATCGTGGTGGCACTGACGAAGTTCCCGCACTGCAAGCCGCTGCGCGACCGGACGCACGAGGCCACGGCCCGGATCGGTGAGACCCTGGCCTACCTTGGCCGCAACAAGGAATTCCTGCGCGGCATCTTCGCCCAGTTCATGTACGTCGGTATGCAGACGGCTGTCTGGTCCTTCACCATCCGTCTGGCCCTGAACCTGGATGACTCCATCAATGAGCGCACGGCCACGAACTACATGGCCTTCGCCTTCGTTGCTTTCTTCCTGGGCAAGGTCGTCGCGAACTTCCTGATTATCCGGTTCGACGTCAATGCCGTGCTCATGGGCTTCGCCGCCCTGGGCAGCCTGGCACTGGTCTACGTCATGCTGGTCCCGAACATCACCGCCGTCTGGGCCGCAGTGCTGGTTTCCGGCCTGTTCGGACCCTGCTGGGCCACCATCTTCGGCCGCACTCTGGACACCATCGAGGACAAGCGGCACCAGGAAACGGGCGGAGCCGTTCTGGTCATGGCCATTGTGGGCGGCGCGGTCATCCCCGTTCTCCAGGGCCTGGTCTCGGATGTCTCCGGTTCCCTCCAGTTCTCCTTCGTGGTCTCGCTGGTCTGCTTCCTGACAGTCCTGCTGCACTTCGGACGCCTGCGCCGCGTTGCGCGTTCCACCGCGGCACCGGAAAGGACCGTCGAGCATGTATCGCATTAATCTGAACCGGACGTCCTTCTCAGCCGCCGAGGCAACGCTCGCGGAATCCGTGGAATTCACGGTCACCGGCATCCGCTATCCCAGCGGCGTCGAGTCGGTCACCGTGCGCAACTCCCGCGGGCGGGTGGAAGTGCTGCCGTTCCTGGGCCAGATGGTCTGGGATGCGGAGTTCGACGGCGTGAGCCTGCGGATGGACTCAACGTTCCGTCAGCCCCGGCCGGCCAGCCTCATCGAGGACACGTATGGCTGCTTCGCATTCCACTCCGGCCTGCTCGCGGCCGGCTGCCCGGCACCGGAGGACACCCACCCGCTGCACGGGGAGTTCCCCTGCGCGGAGTTCGACGAAGCCTGGCTGGAGATCGACACCGACTCGGTGGCGGTATCCGGGCGCTACGAATATGTGAAGGGGTTCGGGGACCACTACGCCGCCGTCCCCGCCGTCCGGCTGCACGCCGGATCGGTGATGTTCGACATCGATCTGACCGTTACCAACCTGTCCGCAGCGCGCACCATGCCGCTGCAGTACATGTGCCACATGAACTACGCCTACGTGGACGGGGCACGCATGAGCCAGAACCTGCCCGACGGCGCGTTCCGGCTGCGGGAAACCGTGCCGGCGCACGTCACTCCCACGCCGCAGTGGACCGCCCTGAACGAGGCCATTCAGGCCGGCCGGGTCAACCCGGATGTGCTCGACGCCGCACAGGGCTACGATCCCGAAATCGTGTTCTTCGCGGACAACTTGCCGACCTACGGGCAGGATCTCGAGTTCTCGCTGGAGGGCACCGACGGCACTGCGTTCTGCACCCGGTTCTCCAGCGCGGACTTCCCGGTGGCCACGCGCTGGCTGCTGCACAACGCCGACCAGCGGGTGGCGTCATTTGTCCTGCCCGGCACATCGCGGCCGGAAGGCTTCCAGGCCGCCAGGGCGGCCGGAACACTGATTGAACTGGCGCCGGGGGCTTCACGCTCCTTCTCCGTCAGCACCGGCATCAAAGAGGAGGCATAGTCCGTTGGATATTGCAGTGATCGGCTCAAACATGGTGGACCTGGTGTCCTACCTCCGCCGCATGCCGGACGAAGGCGAAACCGTCGAGGCCTGGGATTTCCAGATGGGCTGCGGCGGCAAGGGCGCCAACCAGGCCATGGCCGCTGCCCGCATGGGATCCTCCGTCCTGATGCTCACCCGGGTGGGCAATGACGCCTTTGCCGAAACCACCCGCCGCAACTTCGAGGCCAACGGCATCGACACCACCTATGTGCTGGATACGGACGCCACCAGCGGCGTGGCGCCCATCTTCGTGGATGACAATTCCCGCAACTCGATTGTCATTGCCAAGGGTGCCAATGCGTTCCTGACGCCGGCTGATATAGAGGACGCCGCCGAGGCCATCGCCCAGTGCTCACTGATTGTGCTGCAGCTCGAAGTGAACCTGGAGACCGTCTACGCGGCCATCGACTTCGGCAACCGGCACGGCATCCCGGTACTGCTCAACCCGGCGCCGGCCACCCCGGAGCTGGACTTCGCACAGGTAGCCCGGTGTGACTACTTCGTGCCGAACGAAACCGAGCTGGCCCTGCTCAGCGGCATGCCGGTGCAGACCCTGGATGAGGTGCAGGCGGCGGCGCAGACCATCCTGGACCACGGGGTGAAGAACGTCATTGTCACCATGGGGTCCCGCGGAGTGCTCTGGCTTTCCGCGGCAGGTTCCACCTTCCTGGAGGGGCGGACCGTGCAGGCGCTGGACACCACCGGGGCAGGGGACGCCTTTATCGGCTGCTTCAGCCACTGCCTGGTGGAGACCGGCGACGTGCCTTCGGCACTGGCCACGGCCAACGCCTACGCAGCCGATTCAGTGACCCGCCGGGGGACCCAGACCTCCTATGCCACGCGTGACGCCTTTGAAACGAGCACTGCCGCCGGCTAAAAAACGAGCCGGGTATTGCCCGGCCCAACGCAGCAGGACCCGCGGCACGCGGGTCCTGCTGCGTTGGCGGGATTGGCGTCTGCCAACGGCATCCTGACATACTGTTGGTAAATCTCTGCAGAAGGTGGTTCCCGCATATGACCCCCCGCAAACTCTTCCGTACGCTGGCCTTCGCGGAGGCGGTGACCTGGACCCTGCTGATTGCAGCACTGGTGTTCAAGTACGGCTTCGACAATGAGAGCTTTACCCCCATTGCCGGCGGCCTGCACGGTTTTGTGTTCCTGGCCTACGGCGTGGTCACCCTCTTTGTCTGGGCTAACCAGAAGTGGCCGCTCCGGACGGGCATCCTGGGCCTGGTCACCACGGTGATCCCGTGGGCAACCATTCCCTTTGAAAAATCCGTTGACCGCCGCGGACTGCTGAATGGCGGCTGGCGGATGGCGCCGGGCGGCGAAAAGCCGACCAACGCCGTGGACAAGGTGGCCGCCATGGTGCTGCGCCGTCCGATCGTCGCCGGCGCCGTGGCACTGGTGGCCGTGGCAGTGGTCTTCAGCGTCCTGCTGATCCTCGGCCCGCCCATCCCGAAGGGTTAGACACCGCCGGCGCCGGGAACACCCTCAGGCGGCCCCGGGCTCCGTTCCCTGCCGCAGCCGGCGCCGCCCGGGCCGGTTGGATGCGCCGCCGCGGTACGCCGTCGTCGCCGTGGCCAGGATCAGCACGATCAGTGCCGCGCAGCCGATAATCACCGACACCATGGCCATGGCGCCGCCGCCCAACAGGCCCACCAGCGGGCTGATAAGCCCGGCCAGACCCACCTGCAGGGCGCCGATCATGGCCGCGGCGCTGCCGGCCATGTGGCCGTAGTCGGCCAGGGCCAGCACCGAGGAATTCGCGGCCACGAAGCCGTGCATGGCCAGCACCAGCCACAGCCCGGCGGTCAGGCCCGCCACTCCGCCAAGACCGGTCACCAGGATGACCGGCAGGAGCACGGCCAGCCCCAGCAGCACAATCACTGCCACCCGCAGAATGCCCATGGGGGAGTGCCTGCCCACGAGCCAGGCATTGAGCTGAGCGGAGATCACCATGCCGACGCCGTTGATGGCGAATACCAGCGCGTACTGCGCCGGGGTGAGCCCGTACTCGTCCTGGAAGACAAAGGGCGAACCCACCACGTAACTCATGATCACTGCCATGCCCAGGCCGGGAATGACGGCCAGCGCGAGGAACCGGCGGTCCCGGAACAGCACCCGGAAGCCGCTGAACGTGCTGGCGCCGGCCTTGGTCCGGCGCCGTTCCGGCGGCAGGGTCTCGGGCATCCAGCGGAGCACGATCGCCCCGAGGACGACGCCGATCAGTGCAAGCGCGAGGAAGACCGCCCGCCAGTTCCAGAGGCCGGAGACCGCCTGTCCGATGGACGGTGCCAGCAGCGGGGCGAGCCCGATAATCAGCATCAGCCGGGACAGCATGGCCGCTGCGGTGGAGCCGGTGAACCGGTCGCGGACCACCGCCAGCGCCACCACGCCGGCGGCGGCGTTAAAGAAGCCCTGCAGCAGCCGGAGGACAATCAGGGCGCCGATGTTCGGCGCCAGGAAGCAGGCCAGCGAAACAAGGACGTGCAGGGAGATGCCGATGATCAGCGGCAGGCGGCGGCCGAAGCGGTCCGAGAACGGGCCGATCACCAGTTGTCCCACCGCGGCCCCGAGCAGCGTGCCGGACAGGGTGAACTGGGCGGCGGCGGCACTGGTGTGCAGATCCTCCGCCACCTGCGGCAGCGCCGGCAGATACATGTCGGTGGTTACTGCCGGCAGCGCGGCCAGCGCACCGAGCATCAGGATGTACTTGATGCTGGTGCGCGCCCCCGGGCGTGCGGGCCGGGCGGAGTTGCCGGTTCCAGATGACGTGGATCCGGGCGGTACGGTTTCGGGCGGGGTTTCGCTCACTCGGCACTCCTGGTGCGGTTACGGTCGGAACGGAAAAGGCTATGGATGCCGGACTCCGGTGCCGGCCAGGACGGCCCGGTACCCTTCGCGGAACGTGGGGTAGGCGAACTCGAATCCGGTACCCAGCAGTCTCCGGTTGCTGATCCGGCGGTTGCCGCCGCGGCTGCTTCCGGAGTCGGACGGAGCGGGCAGCTCCGCGCCGAGTTCGGCTGCCAGGAACTGCAGCACCTCGGCCAGTTCCACCGGCTCCGCATCTACTCCAACATAGAGCGGGTCCGGATGTGAAACCTGTGTGCTCAGATGCACTATGGCGGCGGCTGCATCGTCCCGGTGGATGCGGTTGGTCAGGCGCGTGCCGGCGGGGACGACGGCGGTGCCTGCGGACACGGTATCGATCAGACGGGTGCGTCCCGGGCCGTAAATGCCGGCCAGGCGCAGCACCACGGCATCGGGACGGCGGTCGTGGAGCAGCCGCTCGGCTTCCAGGATCAGCTCTGCCGTGACCGACGCGGGAGCCGGCGGGGTGTGCTCGTCCACCTCGCCGCCGTCGGCGTCGCCGTAGACCGCGGTGGAGGAGACAAACAGGATGCGCCGGGGCCGGACGCCGTCGCGTTCCAGGGCATCCAGCACATTGGCCGTCCCGTCCACATAGGCCGCCCGGTAGGCGGCTTCGCTGCGTTCACCGGCCGCCACTGCTATCACCACCACGTCGGTGCCCGCCGGTATCCGGGGCAGCTCGCCCGTCCGGCCGGTCAGGTCTGCGGCCTGGCCGGTAATGACGGCGGGAAGGTTTTCCGGGGAGCGCCGCCAGCCGAGCACGGAAAAGCCGGCTGCGGCGAACCGCAGGCCGGCTTCCGTGCCAAGATCGCCACAACCGGCGATCAGGACTCTCATGTAGTTACTCGGCCAGGGCGGAGATGACGGCCTTGGCCACATCTTCGCTGGACTGGGGGTTCTGGCCGGAAATGAGGTTCCGGTCGCGGACCACATAGCTGGTCCAGGCCGGGCCGGTCTCCACGACGGCGCCCTTGTTGCGCAGCACTTCCTCCACGAACCAGGGGGTGTTTTCGCCGGTGCCGCCGTTCAGCTCCTCCTCGTCGGTGAAGACGGTGACCTTGCGGCCGGCGAAGACAAAGTCGCCGCTGTCGGTCTCGGCGCTGAGTAGGCCGGCCGGGCCGTGGCAGAACGGGGCAATGATCTTGCCGGCGGCGTCGGCCTCGGTGAGGATCCGGCCCAGGTCCTTGTCGAACGCCAGATCACTCATGGGGCCGTGCCCGCCCGGCATCACCACGGCGTCGTACTCCGCCAGATCGGCGTCAGCGAGCACCAGCGGGGAGGACAGCTCGGCGTCGATGAAGGCAATGTACTGGGTGAAGGCTGCGGCCTTTTCGGCGCTGCCGGCGGACTCGGGGGCCAGGGACACCTGGTCAACGGTGGGCTTGGCGCCGCCCGGGGTGGCGATGCGGACCGTGTGCCCGGCCTCGCGCAGGACGCGGTGGGACTCGACGAGTTCCTCCGCCCAGTAGCCGGTGGGGTGCTCGCTGCCGTCCCGCATGGTGAGGGAATCGGCGGCGGATACGACCATCAGAATGTTAGCCATGTGTTGTGTCTCCTTGGTGCTGTGGAAAAAGATGAAGGCGTGGGGTTACTTGGCGGCTGCGGCGGCACCGGCGGCGTCAAGCTTCGCGAACGTGGCGTCGTCGAGGGAGATGTTCGCGGCACCCAGGTTGTCCTCGAGGTGCGCAATGGAACCGGTGCCCGGAATGGGCATCATCACGGGCGAGCGGCGCAGCAGCCAGGCCAGCGCCACCTGCGAGGTGCTGGCACCCAGTCGCTTGGCCGCTTCATCCACGGGGCCGCCCTGCTTCGCCAGCTCGCCGGCGGAAATCGGCGCCCACGGGATAAAGCCGATGCCGTTGTCCTCGGAGTACTTGAGCACGTCTTCGGAGCTGCGGTCGGTGAGGTTGTAGCGGTTCTGCACGGTGGAGACGGTGAAGAACTTGGCAGCGGCCTCCAGGTCCTCAACGGAGACCTGGGACAGGCCCAGGGCCTTGACCTTGCCCTCCTGCTGCAGGTCGCGCAGAACGGCGAACTGCTCGTCGCGGTCCACCTTGGGGTCAATGCGGTGCAGCTGGAGCAGATCCAGGGAATCCACCTTCAGCTTGCGCAGCGACAACTCGGTCTGCTGGCGCAGGTACTCCGGGCGGCCCACCGGCACCCAGACATCCGGGCCGGTGCGGACAAAGCCGACCTTGGTGGCGATGCGCACGCCGTCCGGGTAGGGGTAGAGCGCCTCGGCGATGATCTCTTCGCTGATGTTCGGGCCGTAGGAGTCGGCGGTGTCGATGAAGTCGACGCCCAGCTCCACGGCGCGGCGGACCACGTCAACGGCGGTGCCGCGGCTTTCGGGTTCGCCCCAGACACCGGGTCCCACAATCCGCATGGCGCCGAAGCCCAGGCGGTGTACGGTGCCGAGGTCCTTGAGATCGATGGTGGGGGACAGGGCGGGTGAGGTATCCGTCGTATCAGTCATGTAAGCGCCAACACGGATTGCCGCCCGGTTTATTCCTCAGCAGCCTTACAAGTGGAGCGGCGGCTTCCTCCGACGGTGGGCTGCAGCGCGCGTGCGGCCGGCCCGCTGTTCCTGCCGGGACTGCCAACGGGCGGATCGAGTCTGCACTTTTTACCGGTTTCACAGGCTGAAACGGTAAATTTTGCAGACTCGATCCGTTGCCCGCGGCTATCAGGACCGGTCCTGTCCGCGAGAGGGTTCCGGGGCTGCCCGCGCCGGTTTAGCGTGGCGGCATGGACTGGAAAATTGAGCTTGTACCGGTGCCGGTGTCCGACGTCGATGCCTCCAAGGACTTCTACGTGGACCAGGTGGGCTTCAACGCCGATTTCGACGAGCGGGTGGATGAGAGCCTGCGCTTTGTGCAGCTCACCCCGCCCGGCTCCGCCTGTTCGGTGGTGATTGGCCCGGGCACCACCGACATGGTCCCCGGCACGCAGCGGATCCAGGTGGTGGTGCCCAGTGCGGCGGACGCGCGCCAGCATTTGGTGGACCACGGGGTGGAAACCAGCGACATTACCCCGCTGGACTGGGGGACTTTCGTCTACTTCAGTGACCCGGACGGAAACCAGTGGTCGCTTCAGGAGTTGCCCGCGATTCCGCCTACGCTGCCGTCGGAGTCCTAGCCGCCGCGTAGTAGCCGTCGGGTCCTAACGGCCGCGTGCCAGCCGGGCGGTGACGGCCCTTACCGTCCCCGCCCTTGCCAGGAGCACCGCCACTGCCCCTGCCTACAGCTCCGCCGCGACGGCGGTCAGCACCTCGGTCAGATCGGCTTTGCCCTGCCCGTAGTCAAAGATCGTGGTGGCCAGCTGGGGCGTGCTGGTGGCGAGCACCCGCGTGGTCCCGGCGTCGATCGGCTCGAAGCTGAGCACAATATCCTCACCGAACGTCTTCCAGGTGGTTCCCGCCGCGAGTTCCGCCCGTTCCTTCCAGATCCCCGTGACGGTCATCCGCGGAAGCCGGTAGGAGGCCCGTTCGACGGCGGCGGGCAGCTCGGCCACCGGTGCCTGGACTACCAGCTCGCCACGGGCTCGGGCCCGTTTCGACGTGACGTTGAGACTGATTGTTTTGGTGTTCCCCATAGTCATGCATCAGAGGATAGCGCAGGCGGCAGGCAGCGGCCGGAGGTGATGAAACTACCTGCTTGCCTGCCCTGGGCATACCAATGCCGGGGAGTATGTTTGAAGATGGTCAGACAATAGGGGCGCCTCTGGCCGGCGCCGCTGAAGACGGCCGCTCAATAGCCCGCTGAAAGGCAACCAATGAAGATTGCACTTTTTGCCACCTGCATTGTCGACGCGATGTATCCGTCCACGGCCCGCGCCACGGTATCCATCCTGGAGCGGTTGGGCCATACGGTGGTGTTTCCCGCGGGCCAGGCCTGCTGCGGCCAGATGCACATGAATTCCGGCTATTTTCCGGAAGCCGTGCCTGTGGTCCGCAACCACGTCCAGGCCTTCGAAGCAGCGGATTACGACGTCGCCGTGGCGCCTTCCGGTTCCTGCGTCGCCTCCGTGAAGCACCAGCACGCGATGCTGGCCCGCACCGTTGGCGACGCGGACCTCGAAGCCCGGGCCAACGCCGTCGGCGCCCAGACCTATGAACTCTCCGCCCTGCTGACCGATGTCCTGGGCATCACCGACGCCGCCGCGCAGCTGGGGTCCTGGTATCCCCACCGGGTGACCTACCACCCCAGCTGCCATGGAATGCGGCTGCTGCGGCTGGGGGACCGGCAGGCGGACCTGCTGCGCACGGTGGAGGGACTGGAGCTGGAACCGCTGCCGCAGGCGGATCAGTGCTGCGGATTCGGGGGAACGTTCTCGATGAAGAATGCGGATGTATCCTCGGCCATGCTGGCGGACAAAAACGCCAACATCACCGCCACCGGAGCGCAGGTGTGCACCGGGGGAGACGCTTCCTGCCTGCTGCAGATCGGCGGCGGGCTCTCCCGGGCCGGCAGCACCATTTCCACCCTGCACTTCGCCGAGATCCTCGCCAGCACGAGGGAGAATCCTGCACCTGCACCCGGCCGGACCGGCCACAGCGCCGGGATGAGCGGAAAGGCCGGCCAATGAGCTCCACCTACCTGGGCATGCCCGGACGGCCCGTCTTCGGAGACGGCAACCTGCACGCCACGGAAGCTTTTCCCGACGCAGCCCGGCGGGAACTGGGCAACGCGCAGCTGCGCGCCAATCTGGGCCATGCCACCCACACCATCCGGGACAAACGGCTGCGGGTGGTTGCCGAGCTGCCGGACTGGGAAGAACTGCGGAACGCCGGCAGCGCGGTAAAAGCCTCAGTCATGGCGCGGCTGCCCGAACTGCTGGAGGAATTCGAGGCGAACTTCACCGCCCGCGGCGGGATTATCCACTGGGCGCGGGACGCGGCCGAAGCGAACGAAACCGTGCGCGACCTCATCCGTGCCGCCGGCGCCGACGAAGTGGTCAAGGTCAAGTCCATGGCCACCCAGGAAATCGGGCTGAACGAATACCTCGAAGAGCAGGGCATCGCTGCCTTCGAAACCGACTTGGCGGAATTGATCGTCCAGCTGGACCATGACAAGCCCAGCCACATCCTGGTGCCGGCCATTCACAAGAACCGCACCCAGATCCGGGACATCTTCCTGCGGGAAATGCCGGACGTCGATCCGGGGCTCACCAACAACCCGGCACGTCTGGCTGAGGCGGCCCGGGTCCACCTGCGCCGCAAATTCCTGTCCGCGAAGGTAGCCGTATCCGGTGCGAACTTCGCCATTGCCGAATCCGGCACGCTCGCCGTCGTCGAATCCGAAGGCAACGGCCGGATGTGCCTGACGCTGCCCGAAACCCTGATCACCGTGATGGGGGTGGAGAAGCTGCTGCCGTCCTGGCAGGACCTGGAGGTGTTTATGCAGCTGCTGCCGCGCTCCTCCACGGGGGAGCGGATGAACCCCTACACCTCACTGTGGACCGGTGTGACCGCCGGCGACGGCCCGCAGAATGTGCATCTGGTGCTGCTGGATAACGGACGCAGTGCTGCCCTGGCGGATGAAATGGGGCGGTCGGCGCTGCACTGCATCCGCTGCAGTGCCTGCATGAATGTCTGTCCGGTGTATGAGCGCACCGGCGGGCACGCCTACGGCTCCACCTATCCGGGCCCCATCGGAGCCATCCTTTCGCCCCTGCTCACCGGGATCACCTCCGAGGAAAACGCGTCGCTGCCCTACGCCTCCTCGCTGTGCGGCGCCTGCTATGACGCCTGCCCGGTGAAGATCAACATTCCGGAAATCCTGGTTCACCTGCGGGCAGAGGACGTGGACAGCAAGCGGGGGAAAAAGAAGATCCCGGGGCAGATGGACGTCGCCATGAAGGCGGCGTCCTGGGCCATGGGTGCGGGCCGGCGCATGGCGCTGGTGGAAAAGGCCCTTCCGCTTGGGAAGCTGGCCGCCGGCCCGGACAGGAAAATCAAGAAACTCCCCGGCATCGCAGCCGGATGGACACAAAGCAGGGACCTCCCGGCACCGCCCGCACAGTCCTTCCGGGACTGGTGGGCGAAGGAGCACGGGAATCCTGCAGCAAATAACAACACAGGAAAGAACACGAGTTCGAAGGACGAGGCATGAGCGCCCGTACGGAAATCCTGGACCGGCTCCGGTCCGCACTTCACGATGCGCCGGTAGCTCCGGACATCCCGCGCACCTATCGGCATGGCTCCGGGCTCACCACGGAGGAGCGCATTGAGCTGCTGGAGGACCGGCTGCTGGATTACAAGGCAGGGGTGTCCGTAGTGGAGGAATCGGAAGTCCCGGCCCGCGTGGCCGAGCTGCTGGGAAAGGCATCCTCCTATGTCATCCCGGCAGGATTGGAGGAGAGATGGACAGCGCTCGCTCCCGGCCGCATCACGGATTCCCCGGAGGCTCCGTTGTCCGTCGCCGAGCTGGATGCGGTTGACGCCGTGGTCACTGGATGCGCGGCAGCCGTGGCAGAAACAGGCACCATTATTTTGGATGGCAGCCCCGATCAGGGACGCCGCGCCATCTCGCTCATCCCGGACCACCACATCTGCCTGGTCCGTGCCGGTGACATTGCCGGAGTGCTGCCCGAGGCATTGCGCCGGCTGGACGGCACCCACCCGCTGACCTGGATCAGCGGCCCCAGCGCCACCAGCGATATAGAGCTGGAACGGGTGGAGGGCGTTCACGGGCCGCGGACCCTGGACGTGGTGATCATCCGCGGGTGATGCCCGGCGTACCGGGTCAGGCGTCAGGATCGAAAGTGCGATGCCCGGGGTACCGCGTCAGGCGGTATCCCGGCTCAGGCGTTGAGCAGGATCCGGGCCCGTTTGCGCGCGGGGGCGGGGGCCGGGACCGGGGCGGCAGGCAGGGCAGGAAGCGGATCCGTCACCAGGGTCCGGAGCTGGGTGACCGCCTTCAGGAACCGGACCGTTTCATCCAGTGTCCGGCGGGCCTCGGGCCGATGCAGCCGGAACTGGTATTCATGGCCGAGCGCCGGTTTGTAATCCTCGGGCCAGAAGCCGCGGGTTACCGGAACCCCGAACTTCTCCAGCCGGTCCGCAAGCGGAACGGATTGGCTGGCCGTCAGCGGATCACCGTTCCCGGCGGAAATATAGGTGGGCGGGAACCGTGCATCCACATGTTCGAAAATGGACATGTGTTTGGCGGCCTCCGTGGCAGCCCAGTTCTTGGAGCCGGTATAGGCCCAGAGCGCGTTCTTCAGGCCCCATCCAAAGGTCCCGGGGAGGGCGGCCACGGACTGGAAATCATAGACTCCGCAATGGAGCAGCATGCCGCGCAGGTGCTCCGGCGCCGCGGCGGGTGTTATGCCGGTGCGGCTGGCATAGCCGGGATTGGTAATGCCCAGCGCCAGTTGCGCTGCGAGCTGCGCGCCTGCGGAGTCCCCGGCGAGGACAATCCGTTCCGGATCGAGGCCGTATTGTCCGGCGTGCTCCCGCAAATAACCCAGCGCCGCGTTCAGTTCCCGAACTGCCGTGGGATAGCTGACCTTGGGGGATACGGAATAACCGACGCCCACCACGGCATAGCCGTAGCCGGCAAGGACGCGCAGATACGGCTCAACGTCCTTTTTTGACCCCGAGATCCAGGCACCCCCGTGAATCCAGACGACCATGGGCAGCGGTTCAGTGGCGGAGGCAGGCAGGAAAACGTCAAGGGTCGGGTTGCCGGTGGCGGAGCCGAGATAACGAAGACCCTGGTGCCCGGTGATGCTCACATGGGGAAGGTGCAGCCGCGGCCGGGGAAACTGCAGTTTCCCCGCACCGGAGAAAACACTGCGGATCAGCAGGGCCGCGGGCCGGGGATCCCGCTGCAGGGTGACGGCAGCCATGGTTCCGGCAACGGCGGCTGCCCCGGCAAGAACCCCCGTTGCTGCTGGAGAAAGGAGCTTCACGATTTCAGGCTAGGGCGCTCCCGAAAGCGGTTTTTTCGGCCTTCACCGCCAGCATGCGGTTCTGTCCCCGGTGCCGGGACGGATCTCACGGCGCTGGGTGAGGCGGCTTACCGGGCGGAGGGTCTTTCAGGGTCTGCGGGGTGACTCAGGGAAGCATCCACCCCAGGACCGGAGTGGACTGCAGATAGACCAGGATGCACAGGGCCAACAGGAGCAGCACGCTCCAGCCGACCACCTTGCGGAGCAGCACGGACTCCGCGCCGCTCATGTTCACTGCCGCCGCGGCAATGGCCAGGTTCTGCGGGCTGATCAGCTTGCCCATCACCCCGCCGCCGGTATTGGCTGCAACCATCAGCTGCGGGTTGATCCCGGCTTCCAAGCCGGCGGTCTGCTGCAGTTTGGCAAACAGGGCATTGGCGGAGGTGTCCGATCCCGTGACTGCGGTGCCGATCCAGCCCAGCACGGGAGAGAGGAACGCAAAGAAGGAACCGGTCGCGGCCAGCCAGGTGCCAATGGACACCGTCTGCCCGGAAAAGTTCATGACATAGGCCAGGGCGAGTACCACCAGAATGGTCAGGGCGGCGGCCCGCAGGCGTACTGCGGTCCGCCAGATTTCCCGCACCGCGTTACCCACGGCCAGCGGGTATCTGCCGTTTTCATCGAAGCGGGCGTAGACGAAGGTGACAATCAGGCCGGTAATCAGCAGCAAGGTGCCGGGGCTGATCAGCCATTCGAAGGAATAGACGGTGGCGGACTGGCGCTCGCCGGTGCCGGTCAGCAGTGCGTCGTGCAACACCGGCCAGGGGATTTCTATGGTGGTGCGGGCCAGGGCCTCGGGAATGTTCACGCCCCAGGTCCAGAGGTTCACGAATCCGAAAATCACAATGACCACAACATAGGGGAACAGCGCCATCCAGGCCCGGGACGGCGTCAGCCGGTCTGCTGCCGTATCGCTTTCGGCAGTCATCATTTCGCTGCCCTCCCCGGCACCCGCGGGGGTCCAGCCGCCGGCACGGGCTTCGGCGAGTTCCGCCGTCATCCGCCGGTCCGCGTCCTCGCCGTTCCGCGGATGCCAGAACCGCAGGAATCCGACGGCGGCCGCCATGGCAGCCAGGGAGGAGACGATGTCCGTGAGTTCGTAGGAGAAATAATTCGAGCACAGGAACTGAAAGACAGAGAACACGACGCCGGTAAACAGGGCCACCGGCCAGCAGTCCCGCAGGCCCCGCCGTCCGTCGAGGATGAAGAGCAGGATCAGCGGCACAAACAGGGCCAGGACGGGAGTCTGCCGGCCCACGATGGCACCGATCTCTTCTCCGGTGTAACCGGTCAGGTTCGCGGCGGTGGTGATGGGAATGGCCAGCGCACCGAAGGCGACCGGGGCGGTGTTGGCCACCAGCACGGCCGTCGCCGCCCGGATGGGGGCAATCCCCAGGGCCAGCAGCATGGTGACGGTAATGGCCACAGGAGCACCGAATCCGGCCAGGGCCTCCAGCAGTCCGCCGAAACAGAATGCAACAAGAATGGCCTGGACCCGGATGTCCCCGCCGCCGATCGCATCAAAAACCCGCCGAAGGTCCTCGAACCGGCCGCTGAGCACCGTGACCTGGTAGAGCCAGACGGCCATGACGATGATCCAGACCACCGGGAACAGTCCGAACGCCGCACCCTGCGTTGCCGAGAGCAATGCCAGGCCCAGCGGCATACCGAAGCCGATCACGCCTACCGCCAGTGCGACCAGCAGGGCCCATGCTCCCGCCACGTAGGCCTTGGTTTTCACAAAGGCAAGCAGCAGGAAAAAGGTCAGCAGCGGCAGCAGCGCCACGAGGGCGGAGAGCGCTACGCTGCCGGCAACGGAATCAGTGCTTGGGGTGAAGCTCTCCATACGAACCTCCGCGGTGGGCCACTGGCGGGCAGCTACGGATGGGGCTTCCCGGGCCGTCCGGCAAGGCGCCGGAAATACGGGTTGGGATGCCTGGTGGGATAAGCGTTCCTCAAGCCTACGTCTGAGTTCCCGGCAGGTAACCCTTCAACGCGTGCCGGCGGGCCGGGGAGCCGGAATGATGCCCCGTCCTAGCCCTCTGCCGCCCCGCCGGCGGGAGTGTCCTCGCGGTGATGGCGCACATACCCGGCGAGGGCCACGGCTATGGAGATTGCAGCGGAAACGGCCAGCCCGAGCCAGAGTCCGACACTCAGTGATGCTGCGCCGGCCAGGGCGCCGAGCAGGATCAGGGCAATGGCCAGCGCCCGCCGGACCCAGAACCGGCTGTTCCCGCCGGCCAGGCGGGAGTCCGAGGCCAGTCCGGTGATGGTGGAGGTCACCACCACGGTGGTGATCTCGGCAACCTGCAGGCGTTTCGCCGTCGCAGCCTGGACGCCCATGGCTGTGGCGAGGGTCGACGTCGTGATGCCGCCAAGGATCTCGTTGCCCTGCACATCCACCACCAGGGTGAACACGGCCAGTGCGGTAATGAACGCTGCCACCACCATTAAGGAGATCGAGGTTCGCAGCGACCAGCCTTCGGGCCCCTTGCGCAGCATGCGTCCGGCTAGGGCGGCACCGAGCATAAAGAAGAGCAGCGCCAGCACTGGCCGCAGGATGGGCAGGTTCTCCGCTCCGGCGAACGCCATGCCCAGCAGGACAACGTTGCCGGTCATGTTGCCGGTGAACACCCGGTCCAGCCCCAGGTAACCCACCGCATCCACCACGCCGGTGGAGAACGTCAGGGCCAGCATCAGCCACAGGTGCAGACGGTCGGTGGGCACGGCGTTGAGGCGCTTCACTGGTGGTTGGTCTCCCTAGGCAATGACCGGCGTCGGTAAACGAAACGCCGGTTGAACCCCCGATTGTATTCAAAACCCTGTGTAAAGATGCAACGATTTCGCCATGTCAGACACCTCCGCGTCCTTCACCCCGCCTGCACCATTCAGCACCAGGCCCACCCTGCAGGGAACCTTCGGCATGAGTGCTTCCACGCACTGGCTGGCAACCGCCTCCGCGCAGCCCGTGCTGGAACGGGGCGGCAATGCCTTTGACGCGGCCGTGGCCGCAGCCTTTGTGCTGCATGTTGTGGAACCGCATCTGAACGGGCCCGGCGGTGACATGACCGGGGTTTTTGTGACGGCGGAGAACCCCTCGGAACCCGTGGTGCTGATGGGCCAGGGGCGGGCACCTGCAGGGGCCACCCGGGACCACTACCTGGCGGAGGGGCTGGATCTGGTTCCGGGCGCAGGTGCCCTGGCCGCGGCGGTTCCGGCCGCTGTGGATGCCTGGCTGCTGCTGCTGCGTGACCACGGCAGCTGGGAACTGGAAGATGTGCTGTCCTTCGCCGTCGGTTACGCCCGCAATGGCCATCCGGTGCTGGAACGGGTGGCAGCAACCGTCACGCTGGTGGAGCAGCTGTTTACCGACCATTGGCCGAGTTCCGCCGCGCAGTGGATGCCCGAAGGCAGACCGCCGCGTGCAGGGGAGTTGATCCGCAACGAGGCATATGCCTCCGTGCTGGACCGGCTGGTAGCGGCCGGCGGCGATGCGGATGGCCGCAGTGCGCGCATCGATGCGGCCCGCCGGGAATGGCGCGAGGGGTTTGTCGCCCGTGCAGCGGTTTCCTTTTCCGGTCTCCCGCACCGGCATTCCTCAGGAACGGATCATGCGGGTGTGCTGACGCTGGCGGATTTTGCCGCCGGCGAGGCGGGCTACGAACCGGCGGTCACGCTCGCCTTCCGCGGCTTCAGTATTGCCAAAACCGGTCCCTGGGGGCAGGGGCCCGCCCTGCTGCAGACCCTGGCCATCCTAGCTGGTTTCGAGGACGGGAGGCTGGACCCGTGCGCGGGGATCGGCGCCCACACCATCCTTGAAGCACTGAAACTGGCGATGGCGGACCGGGAGGCCTATTACGGTGACGGCGACGTGCCGCTTGCCTACCTGCTGAGTGAGGAATACGCCGCCTCGCGCCGGGCCCTGATCGGGGAGAGAGCCTCCCATGAGTTCCGCCCGGGCACCGTCCCGGGCAGAACTCCGTTCATCCCGCCGCTCCGTACGGAGTACGTGCCTCACGTTGCGCACATGGCACGCGGCGGCAGGTCCGGGGAGGCCGGCCCGGGCGGGGCAGGATTTGCCGGAGCCGGCGAGCCTACGGTGCAGCACAGCGGCGAAACCCGCGGGGACACCTGCCACATTGACGTGGTGGACCGGTGGGGAAACATGGTCTCGGCCACCCCGTCCGGCGGGTGGCTGCAGTCCTCGCCCACCATTCCGGAACTGGGATTCTGCCTGGGCACCCGCCTGCAGATGACCTGGCTGGAAGAGGGTGCGCCGTCCACGCTGGCACCGGGCCGGCGTCCTCGTACCACCCTCACGCCCACGCTGGTACTGAGGGACGGACGCCCGGTGGCGGCCCTTGGCTCACCCGGCGGGGACCAGCAGGATCAGTGGCAGCTGCTCTACCTGCTGCGCACCATTGTCGGCGGGTACACCCCGCAGCAGGCCATCGACGCCCCCGCCCTGCACACCACCTCCATCCCGGGCTCATTCTGGCCACGGACCTGGACGCCGGGCGGTGCCGTGGTGGAGGACCGGCTGGGCGAAGACGTCATCGCGGAGCTTCAGGCCCGCGGGCACGTCGTGACCCGGGCAGGGGACTGGTCGCTGGGTCGGCTGTCCGCGGTCACCCGCCATCCCGAAACAGGAGTGCTGCAGGCAGCGGCGAACCCGCGGGGCATGCAGGGTTATGCTGCCGGGCGCTGAGGCTTCCCAAGGGCCTGGAACAAGATGATGATGAAGCACCCGTGTACCGGCGCCGCGCCGGAGACCTGCGCCGGTTAGCCGGCACACAGCCCGGTCACGAGGCGGGCCGTTCCGTTCCGGACGGGGCCCGCTTATCGTGGGGAACGGGGGTTCCTTCCTATCGTGAGCGAGGCGTGAGAATGGCCAATATCACCACCCGACCCGTCACAAAGCTGGGGATTGTGGGTGCTGGCAGCGTCGGCACGTCTCTGGCCTACGCCGCGATCATCCGGGATGCCGCCCGCGAGATCGCCATTTACGACATTGATGCCGTCAAGGCCGAGGCGGAAGGGCTGGATCTTGCCCACGGCACCCAGTTCACCGGAGCAAACACCGTCACCGGCGGGGGCGACATCAAGGCCCTGGCCGGCGCCGACGTCATTGTGATTACCGCCGGTGCCCGCCAGCAGCCGGGCCAGAGCCGGCTGGACCTGGCCGGCACGAACGTACGAATACTGGAAAAGCTCATTCCGCAGCTGATCGAACAGGCCCCGGACGCGGTCTACATCCAGGTGACCAATCCGGCGGATGTCCTGGCCGTGGCGGCACAGAAGATCGGCGGACTGCCGCGCAACCGCATTTTCTCTTCCGGCACCGTGCTGGACACGTCCCGGCTGCGTCTGCTGCTGGCCCGCAAGGCCCACGTGCTGATGACCAGCGTGCATGCGACCATCATCGGGGAGCACGGCGATTCGGAGTTCCCCGTCTGGTCAAATGCGACCATCGGCCCGGTGCCGATCCGCGAATGGGAAGTCAGCGGCCGTCAGGTCTTCACTGATGAATTCCTGACGGCGGCCACCAACGACGTCGTCAACGCCGCGTACCAGGTGATCGAGGGCAAGGGCGCCACGAACTACGCCATCGGCCTGGCCGGGGTACGGATTGTCGAAGCGGTCCTCAATGCCGAGAACGCCGTCCTGCCCGTCTCTGCCATGCTGAACGGCGAATACGGCATCAGCGGAGTGGCCCTGTCCCTTCCCTCGATTGTGGGCCACAACGGCGTGTACAAAATGCTGGAGATGCCGCTGGATGAATCCGAGACGCAGAAGCTGATGGATTCGGCGGAGACACTGCGCAACACCCTGGCCTCGCTGGGAATTTAGCTGTCCGTGGCTGCAGACATGTCGGTGATCGAGATCCATGGACTGCGGAAGTCCTTCGGCAGGTTCCCGGCGCTGCGGAGTGTGGACCTGGAGGTGCAGCGGGGTGAGGTCCACGTTGGCGTACGTACCAGGGGATGTGTCCCTGTGGCCGGGCATGAGCGGCGGGGAAGCAATCGACCTGCTGGGGTCCCTGCGGGGCGGGTTGGACCCGCGGCGCCGGGCGGAACTGCTGGATCGCTTTGAACTGGATCCGACCAAGCGCGGACGCCAGTACTCCAAAGGCAACCGGCAGAAGGTTGCCCTGGTCGCCGCCCTGGCCGCCGACGTCGAACTGCTTATCCTGGATGAACCCACCAGCGGCCTGGATCCGCTGATGGAAAACGTGTTCCAAGCCGAGATCATCAATGCGAGGCAGCGCGGCACCACAGTGCTGCTCAGCAGCCATGTGCTCGCAGAGGTCGAAAACCTGGCGGACCGGCTGAGCATCATCCGTGAGGGCAGCATTGTGCGGACCGGAACCCTGCAGGAACTGCGCGGGACGGCCCGGGCCACCGTTCACGCAACCCTTGGCCGGCCGTCGGAGGCAGCAGCCGTACCGGGCCTCCACGACGTTCAGCTGGACGGCTCCCGCCTGTCTGCAACCGTTGCCGGTCCCCGTAACGGAGCTCACCGGATCCTTTATCAAGACCATCCTGAGCCTGGTGGGCATCATCGCCGCCGTGGCCGGGGTTCAGATAAACCTGCGGGTGCGGTCAGAGGAGGGGGAAGACCGGCTCGACCCGCTGTTGGCTGCCCCGCTGGGCAGGACCCGCTACTACGCGTCCAATGTGGTTCCGGCCCTGGTGTTCCCCGCGATGATGACCCTCGTTTCCGGCACGGTTATTGCCCTCATTTCGGCTGCTGCCGGGACGGGAATCAGCTTCGGGACCGCTTTCGCACAGGCGGTGCTGACCATCCCGGCCGTGTGGACCGCTGCCGCCGTGGCCGCGGCCGTTGTGGGCGTCCGCCCCCGGTTCAGCGTCGCCGCGTGGGCCGGCGTCCTGCTCTCCTTCGCGCTCACCCTGCTGGGGCCCACGTTCCGGCTGCCGGACTGGGCCCTGGGGATCAGCCCGTTCTGGCACGTTCCCACTGCCGGTTCGGGTCTCCCGGACCTGAGCGGGCTGCTGGGGATATCAGTGGTCACCGCCGTGCTGCTCCTGGTCGGGTTTGCAGGGTTCCGGCGGCGGGATATCGGCTAGAACAGCGGCCCAAAAGGACGGCGCCCTCCCATACGTGGGAAGGCGCCGTCTTGGGGCGGCTCGGCCGTGTAGGTTAGCGGACCGCCGCTGCTTCCTCTGCCGCCGCCGGCGCCTTCGCCAGCCGCACGGCGTCGTCGAACTCCGCATCCACCTCGGGGGAGGGCTTGTGCGTGGCCAGGCTGACCACCACGGCCAGGAGCACGTTGATGAAGAAGCCGGGCACAATCTCGTACAGGGTGCCGGACAGGGCATCGACGCTGCCCCAGATGTAGGCGGTCAGTGCACCGGCAATCATGCCGGTCAGTGCGCCGGCAATGCTCAGCCGGCGCCAGAACAGAGCCAACAGGATGGTGGGGCCGAACGCCGCACCGAAACCGGCCCAGGCGAAACCGACGAGGTCCAGGATGGTTGCGTTGCGGTCCAGGGCAATGAGGATGGAGATCACCGAAACCACCAGCACGCCAAGCCGGCCCAGCGTGACCAGGAACTTCGGCGACGCGTCCCGCTTCAGCACAATCTTGTACAGGTCCTCGACCAGGGCCGAGGACGTCACGATGAGCTGGGAGGAAATGGTGCTCATGATCGCGGCCAGTACTGCGGCCAGGACAAATCCGGCCACCAGCGGATGGAAGAGGATCTGCGCCAGGCTCAGGAACACGGCTTCGGGATCATCCAGGGTCAGGGCGTTCTGCTGGAAGTAGGCCACACCCACCAGGGCGGTGAACATGGCGCCGATGACGCTGAAGACCATCCAGCCGACGCCGATCCGGCGGCCGGCCTTGGCATCGGCGGGGGAGCGCAGCGCCATGAAACGGACAATGATGTGCGGCTGGCCGAAGTAGCCCAGGCCCCAGGCCAGAGCCGAAATGATGCCCAGAGCGGTGCCGCCGGCGATCGGGTCCAGCATGTCCGGGTTCACCTCGCGGAGGGAATCCACCATGCCGCCGAAACCGCCCACCTGCGCCAGTCCCACTGCGGGAACCAGGATCAGCGCCGCGACCATCATCAGCCCCTGCACGACGTCGGTGTAGCTGGCCCCGAGGAATCCGCCGAAGAGGGTGTAGGCAATGGTGACGGCAGCGACAACGAGCATGCCGGTCACGTAGGTGGAGCCGAAGGAACTTTCAAAGAAGACCCCGCCGGCCACGATGCCCGAGGAAACATAGAAAGTGAAGAAGACCAGGATGATGATGCCGGAGACTACGCGCAGGGTCCGGGAGCGGTCCCGGAGCCGGTTCTCCAGAAAGCTGGGAACCGTAATCGAGTTGTTGGACACCAGAGTGTAGGCCCGCAGCCGCGGGGCCACGAACTTCCAGTTCAGCCACGCACCGACGGTGAGCCCGACGGCGATCCAGCCTTCCACGAGGCCGGACACGTAAATTGCGCCGGGCAGGCCCATCAGCAGCCAGCCGGACATGTCCGAGGCACCGGCGCTCAGCGCGGCGACGCCGGGCTTCAGGTCCCGGCCGGCCAGCATGTAGTCATCGAGGCTGTTGGTTTTCCGGTAGGCCCACCAGCCGATGGCCAGCATCGCGAGCATGTAGACCGCCATGGCGATCACCTTGTACGTCTGGTCAGTCATTATCTTGGATTGCCGTTCGTTAGGGGGTAGATCAGGGGGTTACGGCATCCAAGTATGTCAGACGTCACATGTCCATCACTTCGCGCAGGCGCCACGCGTTACGCACGGCGTGCCCCTCGCCGTCGTTGTTGAAATAGGCGTACACGTCCTTGCCCATGCTGTCCCATTCCCTGATCCTCCCGGCCCACCACTGCAGGTCCGCTTCGGAATAGGAGCCCGCGTACAGGTGCTCCGGGTCCGGGCCGTGCAGGCGCACATAAACGAAATCCGCCGTCGCGCGCAGGGTGCAGGGCAGGTGGGCGCCGCTCATCACGGTGTAGGCCGCATTGTGCCGTTCCAAGATGCGGAAGGCTTCCTCGGCGTTCCAGCTCTCGTGCCGAAACTCCACCGCCACCCGGATGGCCTGCGGGAGGTGGGACAGGACGTAGTCCAGCCGGTCGTCGTCGCGCTGCATATCCGGTGAAAGCTGGAGCAGCAGGATGCCGGAACGGTTGCCCAGCGCCTGGAAGCAGCGGTCGATCCGCCCCACCCACTCGTCCGGGTCCCGCAGTTTCCGGGCATGGGTCAGGCCCCGGGGCGCCTTGACCGAGAAGACATACCCCTCCGGCAAGCGGTCCCGGTATGCCGCGAAGGCCTCTTCCCGCGGCCAGCGGTAGAAGCTCCCATTGAATTCCACGGTGTCGAATTCCGCGGCATAGGTTTCCAACCAGAGGCGTGCGGGCACCCCCTTGGGGTAGAGCACATTGCGCCAGTGGTTGTAGGCCCAACCCGATGTCCCGATATGAATGCTCACGCCATCCAAACTAGTGCCCCGCTGCCGTGTGCCGCGGCATTGTGCTCTCCGGGCACCGGTTCCACACTGGAATAAGGACTGCCGCACCACCCGTCCCGCCAGCTAGGAGCCCTCCATGGATGACCAGCTTCCCGACGACGGCGAGGATTTCCTGCACATGGTGAGGGATCTGCCATCCGGTCCCTCCGCCATTTATTCGGCCTGGACCGATCTGGGCAGGATCACGGCGTGGTGGGGGGCCGAGGGCTTTGTTGTTCCGCCGGACCGTGTCTCCCTGAACCACTACGAAGGCGGGGACTATCAGGCATGCATGGTCCATACCGCCACGGGTGACGAGATGTGGTGGGGCGGTGAATACCGGATCCTGCGCCCGCCGCACCAGTTCGAGGTGACACAGCAGTGGAAGCATGCTGACGGCACACCAGCGGGCCCTGTACGGGTGCTCAGCGTGGAGTTGCGGCCGCTGCAGGACCGGGACGGAGGAGAACTCACCCGCATGACATTCCGGGAGGGCCCGTTCAGCGAGGACCGGGTACTGCTGGCGCATGAAAGCGGGTGGAGCGAGTCCTTTAGCCGGTTGGCCGGCTACCTGGCGCGTCACGGAGGCCGAGCCTAGCGCTGCCTCCGGACATGGCGGGCGTTAGGCCCGGCACACGGAGGGAAGAAATAAGCCGGAGTCCCCGGAGGTTGCATCTAGCGTGCCCGGGCAAAAACAACCGGGTACACCGGAAACTGAAAGGCACGCCTCAATGACTGTCCCGCTCTCCATTCTCGATCTCGCCATCATCGATGAGGGTGAGACCGCACGAGATTCATTTGCGTCTTCCCTGGCCCTGGCCCGGGAAGCGGAAAAGCTCGGCTACACCCGCATCTGGTACGCCGAACACCACAACATGCCCACCATCGCCTCCTCGGCCACCAGCGTGCTGATCGGTTACATTGCCGCCCACACGGAGAGCATCCGGCTGGGCGCCGGCGGCGTGATGCTGCCCAACCACGCGCCGCTGACCATTGCCGAGCAGTTCGGCACCCTGGAAGCCCTGTTCCCCGGCCGTATCGACCTGGGCCTGGGCCGTGCCCCGGGCAGCGACCAGAAGACCATGCGCGCCCTGCGCCGGGATCCCATGTCCGCGGACAGCTTCCCCCAGGACGTTCAGGAGCTGCAGGGCTACCTGACGGGCAACACCCTGATTCCCGGCATCAATGCGACGCCGGGCGCCGGCACCAACGTGCCGCTGTATATCCTCGGGTCCTCCCTTTTCGGCGCCAAGCTGGCCGCGGCCCTGGGCCTGCCGTACTCCTTCGCCTCGCACTTCGCCCCGCAGGCGCTGCAGGACGCGGTGAGCATTTACCGGCGCGACTTCAAGCCCTCCGCCCAGCTGGCCGAGCCGTACGTGATTGCCGGCGTCAACGTGATTGCCGCGGAGACCAGCGAAGAAGCCCAGGAACTGTTTGCGGATTCCCAGCGCCGCCGGGTAACCCAGCTCTTTGGCCGCGACCGCACCTTCACCGATGAGGAAGCGGATGCCATCCTGCAGTCCCCGGGCGGCCAGCAGGTCAAGCAGATGGGCCGATACTCCGCCGTCGGCAACCCGGAGGAAGTTCGGGACTACCTGGACTGGTTCACCGGCCATGCCCAGGCGGATGAACTGATCGTTGCCACGCAGACGGCCACCTTGGAGACCCGCCTGCGTTCCTTCCAGCTGCTCGCCGAGGCTGCCCTGCCCGTCAGCGCCTAGGCAGCGGAACCGGCTGTGGCTGTTGTGCTAGATATGAAGGATGAGCCCTAGCACCACAGCCGCGCCTGCTTCCGCCATCCACTGCTCGGTTCCCATGCGCTGGGGGGACATGGATGCCTACGGGCACATCAACAACGTGGAAATCGTGCGGATGCTGGAAGAGGCCCGCGTGCACGCCTTTGGTCCTCCCGGCGGAACGGGAGGACCGGGCAACGCGCCGGCCGTGCCGCTTTTCACCAACGTTCCGCCGGGCACGCAGTCGCTGGTGGTGGAACACCGCATCCGGTATGTCGCCGAGCTGACCTACCGGAACATCCCGGCCGACGTCGACGTCTGGATCAGCGCGCTCAAAGGCGCCAGCCTGACGCTGGCCCATGTAATCTCGGACCCCGTCACGTCCAAGCCGTGCGTGCGGGCCGAGACCACCCTGGCGTTCGTGGGCGGGGCCACGGGCGCACTGCAGCGCCTGACACCGGAGCAGAAGGATATGGCCGCGGCATACATGGGGGAGCCGGTCTTCGCCTGAAGCCCCCTCCGGGCTGCGCTCCTCTCCGGGCTGTGCTCCGATGCGGGGCATGCCCTGACGCGAGGTGGGCCGGGGCGCCGGCCCGGGCGGGCCGGGCCTTCTGCCTGGCGGGCCGCGGCGCTAGCATCGGGAAGACACCGCACCCGAAGATTTCCTTACAGAAGGAGATGCGCCGTGTGGCACAACCTCGGCATCGCCCCGCTGGAAGCACTCTGGGTAGTCCTGGGGGCCGTTGGCATTTACGCGGCCTTCTATTTTTTTGTGCGGGCCTTTGGGCTGCGCGCGCTGGCCACGTGGTCAACCTTGGACAAAGCAGTGGTGATTGCCCTGGGTTCGCTGCTTGGCCGGGTCGTGCTGGGCTATACGCCCACCCTCGCCGCCGGCATCGTTGGCCTGGCCACCCTGTTTGGGATGCTGCGCCTGGAGCGCTGGTGCAGGAAGAAAGACTTCCGGTTTCTCACCAGCAGGCCGATCCTGCTGATGGCGGGCAGCGAGGTACTTCCCGACGGGCTGCGCCGGGCACGGGTGGTGGAGGATGAGCTGTACCTCAAGCTCCGCCAGTCCGGGATCCGCAATTTCTCCGAGGTGGCGGCAGCTGTGCTGGAAACCACCGGAGACGTGACCGTCCTGCGGAGAGGCCAGCGGATAGATCCGCTGCTGCTGCACCGGGTGCCGAACCGGGAACGGATTCCGGCGGAGTTGATGCTGCCGGAGTAACGCCGCCGGAGAGCCGTTTGGACTTGCCGGGGAACCTCGTGTAGGCTGAAACGCAGTTGTTGTGTTGCGCATTTTGTATTTCAAGCGGCGAAACCCAAACGGGCTAGCCGCTTTTCTGTAAAAGCGGTAAAGGAACACCGCGACTGAAACCTCCCGAAAGTCGGGAAGTGTTTCAATCCAGAAGGAATATTAAAATGGCTACAGGTACCGTGAAATGGTTCAACTCCGAAAAGGGCTTCGGCTTCATTGAGCCCGACGACGGCAGCGCCGACGTCTTCGCTCACTACTCCGCTATCAACTCCAACGGCTACAAGTCGCTGGACGAGAACCAGAAGGTTAGCTTCGACACCGAGCAGGGCCCCAAGGGCCCGCAGGCCTCGAACATCCAGGCCCTCTAATTTCTTAGAGACTTTGTAACGGCTTCAATGCCGTAACAGCACCAAGCAGGACGGGTTCGCCCGTCCTGCTTTTGCGTTAACGGGCACACCGCGGGGCACCATGGGCTGCCGGAACCCCGACCCGCAGGGATCGGCCAGTGCGCCGGGCCCGGAATTACTCCGGGCCCGGCGCCGCTAACTAGTCATGAATCCGCACGGCGGCCTCGCGCAGGTACTGCTCCACGCGGGTGTACGCATCCTGCGTCAGGGCCTTCCAGAGATTCATGCTGAGCACCGGGTCCTTGGCGGCCAGTTCCTCAATGGCATCGGCGGTCAGGACCATCACCTGCAGCGGTCCGGATGCCTTGACCGTGGTTTCCTGCCGCTTGTCCTCACCCATGGCCATTTCGCCGAACGTCATGCCCGGTCCCAGCGTGGCAAGCTTCACCCTGCTGCCGTCCGGCCCCGGCATGGAGGTGGTGATATGCCCGGAGACAATGAAGAACACACCGCCAAAGCGCTGGCCGACGCGGCGGACAACGCCGCCGTCCTCGTAGGTGCGTTCCTCCATCATGTCCTGGAGCAGCGCGGCTTCTTCCGGCTGCAGGGGGCTCAGGGCCGGGGAATCCACCGGCTTGATGCTGGCCGGCAGCACCAACTCGGAGCCGTGGCCTTCGAGGAGCCTGTTCTCGCTCCACTCCACGGCAGCGGAACGGGTAGTGAAGGAGGCGGTGTCACGGCCCAGCTCCTGCAGCGCATCGGTGACGGATCCCTCCACATCCACCAGCGCCAGTTCTCGGCCGTTGCGGCGGAGCATGTCCTCCGCTTCGGCAATCAGCCTGATGGCGACGTCGGAAACCTCATCGACACTGCGCAGATCGGCGACCACGATCTCGACCTCCTCCGGCAGTTCGCTGAGGGCACGGACCATGGACTCCGCCCCGGCAAAGAGGAGATCTCCGTTGAGTTCGATGACCTGCACCCGGTGCCCGTGTCCGGCCAGGATTTCGGCTGCCTCGTCGGTGCGGCGGATGCCGGAGGGAGTGGCGGTGATGTCGTAAATCGCACGGATGGCCGAGCGTCCGGTCCGGGCCGCCCGGACAAAATGGAGGCCCAGGTCCGAGGAGAGCCGCTGGCTGACGGCGACGCCCCGCACGCTGTTGCCGTGCTCATCCAGGGGAGGGGAGTAGACCGCAAGCCCCACCTGTCCGGGCAGAACGGCAAGGATGCCTCCGGCCACGCCGGATTTGGCGGGCATGCCCACGTTGCTGATCCAGGATCCGGCGTCGTCGTACATGCCGCAGGTGGTCATGACGGACAGGACCCGTTCCACGGAGGAAAGGTCCAGCACCTCATCGCCGGACAGGGGATGCCGCCCGCCGTTGGCCAGGGTGGCTGCCATGAGTGCCAGGTCCCGGGCGTTGACGAGTACGGAGCACTGCCGGAAGTAGTCCTCGATGATCGGTGTGGGATCGGATTCGATGATGCCGAAGGAGCGCAGCAGATAGGCAAGGGCAGTGTTGCGGTGCCCGGATTTCAGTTCGGACGCGTAAATCCGTTCGCTCACATCCAGGCTCCGGCCGGCGAAGGCGGAGTAGGTATCCAGGATGCGTTTAAACCGGGACCTGCCGCCGGAGCCTTTGACCAGGGACGTGGCGGTCAGGGCACCGGCATTGATCATGGCGTTGGCAGGCCGGCCGGTTCCTTCCGCCAGGGAGATCTCGTTGAACGAGTCCCCGGACGGTTCCACGTCCACCTTTTCATCCACCGCGTCCATGCCCAGATCCGACAACGCCAGCCCGTAGGTGAACGGTTTGGAGATGGATTGGATGCTGAACTCTTCGCGGGTGTCACCGACTTCGTAGACGTAGCCGTCGGCCGTGGCCAGGGCTATGCCGAAGTGATCGGGGTCCACGTTGGCCATGGCCGGAATGGCGCTGTACGGATGGCCGTCTTTCATGCCCGCTATCTCGGCATGGATCCGGCGCAGGTAGTTCTCAATCGGGGAGTCCATACTTCCACCCTATGGGGTCGCAGAGGGGTGACTCTCCGAGGGGTGCGTTATATACTTTTAGCAGTTGCGGTGTTGTGCAATGTGTATGTTCAAGCGGCAGAACCCAGATCCAGGGGGAGCCGCTTTTTCTGTACTTGTCCAAAAAGGCAGCGCAACGTGAAACTCCCCGACGGTCGGGGCAGGTTTCGTTCAGAAGGATGATTAAAAATGGCAACAGGTACCGTGAAATGGTTCAACGCTGAAAAGGGCTTTGGCTTCATCGAGCCCGATGACGGCAGTGCCGATGTTTTCGCTCACTACTCCGCTATCAACGCCAGTGGCTACCGGTCGCTCGAAGAAAACCAGAAGGTTAGCTTCGATACCGAGCAGGGCCCCAAGGGCCCGCAGGCGGTTAACATCCAGGTCGTCTAACTAGACTTTCAGGTCCGTTTCACGGGCCGGCTTGAATCGGAAGCAGGACGGGATTTCCCGTCCTGCTTCTGCGTTCCCCGGCGGGCGGACACCCAGATCGAGCGGTCCAGGGCGCCCACCGGTTTCGGGCCCGCCGCCGTACCCGGCGGGGGCCCCGCGAGTGTCATCCTGCGTCCGCCCGCAGCGCGCGGCCTGCGGCTCGGAATACCTCGCTACGTCGCTGTAAAACGGCTTTGGCGGCGGGTCAGTTTAGCGCAGTTCCGAGGCATCCACGAGGGGTAAATCCAAGGAGAAAAAAAGTCGTTACGGGCCATCTACGCCACGAATCTGCTCCGCTACGCTAGAGAGGGCGAGAGAAGGTTGCAGCATGGAAACCAGCGCAACGGGTGGCCTGGACAGGCTCATTGCAGGCCGATACCGACTCATCGAACCCATCGGGCATGGTGGGATGGCCACCGTCTACCGGGGCCGGGATGATGCACTCGGGCGCAGCGTCGCGGTAAAGCTGTTCCGGGCCAGCGCAGCCGCTCCGGACGATGTCGGGCGGCAGGAAAACGAAATGCGGCTCCTCGCCTCGCTTTCGCATCCGGGACTGGTGACCCTCTTCGATGCGGGCAAGGACGACGGCGTGCAGGCGGAGGCAGACGGCGAACCCCGGACCTATCTCGTGATGGAACTGGTGGATGGAACGGATCTGCGGAAACGGCTGCGCGAAGACGGAGTGCGGCAAACCGACGTCGGTTTCATCGGGGCCGAGCTGGCAGGGGCGCTGGCCTACATCCACCACCGCGGCGTGGTGCACCGGGACGTCAAACCCGCGAACATCCTGCTGCCTCCCGCTATCGAAGGAACGGCGCCGCGGGCGAAGCTGACCGATTTCGGCATTGCCCGGATCCTCGACGGCGCCCGGATCACCGCCGCCGGTGCCACGCTGGGCACAGCGAATTACCTTAGTCCGGAACAGGCGTCCGGGATGGGCGCCGGTGCACCCAGTGACGTGTACTCCCTGGGCCTTGTCCTGCTCGAATGCCTCACCGGCAAAGTGGAATTCGGCGGCAGCGCCATTGAATCCGCCGTCGCCAGGCTCAGCAGGGATCCGGACCTGCCGTCCTTTCTTGACGGCCACTGGCGTGATCTGCTGGCGGCGATGACCAGCCGTGATCCGGATCTTCGCCCGACGGCGGCAGAGGTTTCGGCGGCATTGCTGGACTCTCGCAGGGCCGAGGGCTTTGTCCGTGCCGCCGATGCGTCCGGCCCGCCACCCATCTCGGCGGAAATGTGGAACGGTCCGGTCACCGCTGAGGCGGAGGGCGCCGGCCCGGAGGCTGCGCGGCCGATTCATCCGTCGGCGCCGCTTCCCTCCGTTTCCCTGCCTGCGGAGGCGGATCCTGAGCCAGATGCGGAGCGGCCCGGAACCTCGATGCCTTCGGCCGCACTGCCCCTGGCCTCCGCGCCCAAGGTACCGCCGAGGATCGGAACCGCAGCGGCATCGACCGGTGCCTACCGTACGTCTCCAAGGGTGCAGGTGGTTGCCGATCCCAGGCCGGCGGGTGGACGGGCGCTGCTGGCCCTGCTGGTGGTGGCAGTACTCACGGTGGCGGTTGTCCTGGTGCTGGGCCGGATGGGGGCACTGCCGGACGGCGCGGGCCGGCCTGGCAATATCGGGCCTAACCTCGAACGTCTGCAGGAGGATTTCGGCCCGTAGCGGTGTTGCGAACGCGGGATACTGGAAACATGAGTTCAGCCCCTTTCCCCGTGCCTGCCGTATCCTCCCGCTGCCCCTGCCTGAGCGGAGACACTTATGGTGAGTGCTGCGGCGGGTTCCATGCAGGGCAGACGGCCCCCACTGCTGAGGCCCTGATGCGCTCGAGGTACAGCGCCTTTGCCACCGGCAACGTGCCGTATCTGCTGGCCACCTGGCATCCGGCCCACCGCCCTGAGGATCTGGAGCTGGACCCGACACTCCAGTGGCGCCGGCTGGACATTCTGGCCACCACCGGCGGCGGTCCGCTGGATTCCACGGGAACAGTAGAGTTCCGCGCCCACTACCGGCAGGACGGAGCCCGCGGCACGCAGCAGGAGCTGAGCCGGTTTGTCCGTGAAAACGGCAAATGGCTCTATGTGGACGGGCGATAGCCGCCGGCTTCTTCCACGCTTCCGAGGGCAGGACTACGCTTGAAATCATCCGACGGCTGCCTGCACACGGCAGGTACGTTCCGGGAAGCTCCCGAAAGGCAGGCGCATTAATGGCGCTGCACATGGTCGGATGAGCAGGCGAGGACATTATGAAAGCACTCGTTTACGAAGGTCCCGGACAGAAATCCTGGAAGGACGTACCGGATCCCCAAATCAGGGAATCGCGTGATGCCATAGTCAAAATTGACTCCACCACCATCTGTGGCACCGACCTGCACATTCTCAAGGGCGACGTTCCGGCAGTCACTCCGGGGCGGATTCTCGGTCACGAGGGAGTCGGGACCATCACCGAAATAGGCAGCGGCGTGAGTAACTTCAAGGTGGGGGACAAAGTCATCCTCTCCTGCGTGTCTGCGGACGGGTCCTGCAGCTTCTGCCGCGAAGGGCTGTACTCGCACTGCCTCGGCGACGAGGGGAGCAGTGGCATCGGTTGGATCTTCGGACACCTGATCGACGGCACCCAGGCCGAGTATGTCCGGGCACCGTATGCGGATACCTCCCTCTACCACCTGCCGGAAAGCGTCTCCCAGGAGCACGGTGTGCTGCTCAGCGACATTTTCCCCACCGGTTTCGAAATGGGCGTGCAGTACGGGCAGACCAAGCCCGGCGACGTGGTGGCCGTGGTGGGCGCCGGACCGGTGGGCCTGGCCGTCATCGCCACGGCCAAGCTCTACGGTGCCGCCAAGGTCATTGCCGTGGACCTGGACGCGAACCGGGTGGAGCAGGCGCGCAAATTCGGCGCCACGCACGGGGTGAACTCCGGCGACGCAGACTGGCGGGATCAGATCATGGCCCAGACGGACGGTCGGGGAGTGGACGTGGCCGTCGAAGCAGTGGGTATTCCGGCCACCTTCGAGATGTGCACGGACATTGTCCGGCCCGGCGGGAACGTGGCCAACGTGGGCGTGCACGGGACACCGGTGAGCCTGGCCCTGGACCGGCTGTGGATTGAGAACATCGACATCAGCATGGGCCTGGTGAACACCAATACCCTGCCCATGCTGCTGAAACTGGTGGCGGAGGGAAAGCTTCCGGCGGAAGAATTCATCAGCCACCGGTACCCCCTGCATGACATCATGGAGGCCTATGACACTTTCTCGCGCGCGGCGGAAACCAACGCGCTGAAAGTGATCCTGCAGGCCTAGTCCATTCGCGGAAGCGGCCGGTCGGGCAGCCGAATGCCCGCCCGGCCGCTTTTTGCGCATTCGGGCTGCGGGCAGATAATGAGAACCGCGGTGAGCAACTGCCGCCGCAGTTTTCGTTCAAAAGAGGTTTTCCATGTCCAATGGCACTTCCGCCGGCACCATGATCGCCGGACGTCTCAACGTTGAAACGGGCACTTTCGCCATGAAGGAAGTCCCCATTCCGGATCCCGGCCCCGGATTTGTACGGATCAAGGTAGGTGCCGCCGGCGTCTGCCTCTCCGACGTCCACCTCATCCAGGGCCTGCTGCACCCGCAGTTCCTCAAGGGCAGCGAGGTCACCCTCGGCCACGAAGTGGCGGGCACCGTGGACCTTCCCGGCGCGGGCGTCACCTCGGTGGCTCCCGGTGACCGCGTAGTGGTCCAGGCCGGGTACGAAGTCGACGGGGTCACGCTCACCATGGGTGTGGATTACGACGGCGGCTGGGCGGAATACCTCGTTGTCCCCGCCGGCGTGCTGGTTCCGTTGGGCGAGGACATACCCTTCGACCAGGCCTCGATCATTCCCGACGCCGTCTCCACCCCCTGGGGCGCCATCGCGTCCACCGGCGACGTCCGTGCCGGAGAAGCAGTGGGCGTCTGGGGCATCGGCGGGCTGGGTGCTCACGGTGTCCAGTTGCTGCGGCTGATCGGCGCCGCTCCCATCATTGCGGTGGACCCGATTCCGGAGGCCCGTGAGCGGGCGCTGGAGTTCGGCGCCGACGTCGCGCTGGACCCGATGGCGGAGGATTTCGCAGACGCCATGAAGGCAGCCACCGGCGGCCGCGGCCTGGACGTCGCCTTGGACTTTGCCGGCGTCGACGCCGTGCGCAGCCAGGCGATCAAGTGCCTGGGCCTGCGCGGCCGGCTGGTCCTGGTGGGCCTGAGCGGCAAGCCGATGACGATCAGTGACAGCACCGGGTTCTCCTATGCCCGCAAGCAGATCCGCGGGCATTACGGTTCTGAAGCCCACCACGTGCCGCAGCTGGTGTCCCTGACCCGGTTGGGCCGGCTGGACTTCGCCAAGTCCGTCAGCGCCCGCATACCGCTGGCTGACGCGGAAGCAGCCGTGAAGGCCCTGGACGCCAAGGAAGGCAACCCCATCCGCCTGGTGCTCATCCCATAACCAGAGCAGCCATGCAAAGAAGCCTCCCGCTTACTGGCGGGAGGCTTCTTTCACAGGTGCAGGTTCGGTCAGGCCATGTCCGCATACCGGCGGGCGTCAGCCAGAGCCTGCTCCATGCCCGCGGCATCCAGCGCACTGACATAGGCGGGAGTATCCCGCTGCCAGCGCCACCCTTCGGAGAGCGGTCCGGCATCCACCACGTCGAAGCCGAACTCGTTGATCAGGGAGCGCACCTGGTCCTTGGCCGCGGCGTCGTCACCGGCAATGGGCAGGGCCCGGCGGTTAGGCGTCCCTGCCGGTGAACCCTGACTGGTCAGGTGGTCCGACACGATGTTGTTAAACGCCTTCACCACGTGCGAATCGGGCAGGTGCGACTGCAGCAGTTCACTGGTGGTGGTGGACTCATCGTCCAGCTCCGCGATGTTCCCGTCCCGCTGCGGATAGTAGTTCATGGTGTCGATGACCGTTTTTCCGCGCAGTTCCTCCACCGGAACGTCGGCATAGTTCTTCAGGGGAATGGTGACCACCACAAGGTCGCCGGCCGCGGCGGCTTCGGCAGGTGTGGCCGCCCGCGCCCGCCCGCCCAGTTCCATGACAAGCGGCTCCAGCGTTTCAGGCCCCCGCGAGTTGCTGAGGACGACGTCGTACCCCTGCTTTATCGCCAGGCGCGCCAACTGCGATCCGATGTTTCCGCTGCCGATGAGGCCGATGGTCCTGATCCGCGGTGTGTTCTCCAATGTGCTCATGATGGCTTCAACCACCAAGCCTGCTGTTTATTCCGCGCCCGGGGCAGTGGTTGTTCCACGGACAATCAGGCGGGTGGGCAGCACGATCTCCGGTTGCGCCACGGCCCCGGTTTCCATGCCCTCCAGGGCCATCTGTCCGCCGAGCCGGCCCTGTTCGCGCACCGGTTGGGCCACGGTGGAGAGGTCCAGCAGATCCGCCATGCTGTGGTTGTCGAAACCCATCACCGAGATGTCCGGGCCGGCGATGAGATTGGAGCGGCGCAGCGTGCGCAGTGCACCGATGGCCACCTCATCCGATTCGGTAAAAACGGCCGTGGGAAAGTCGGCGGAACTGAGCAGCGCGGCCATTGCCTCACTGCCGCCCTGCATGCCCCACGGTGCGGAGACCACGTACTCCGGCGGTACCGCCAGCTTCCGTTCCTCCATGGCCTGCCGGAATCCGGCAAAGCGGCTGGTGGACGCCGCACCAAAGGAACCCGTGGCGTTGGTGGAGCGGATGACCGCAATGCGCCGGTGCCCCAGATTGGTCAGGTGCCGGACGGCACCGGCCGCTCCCGCGCCGTCGTCAATCCCGACAAACGGAGCTCCCGGGATCCGGCTGCTGACGGCTACCACCGGGACGCCGTGGCCGGACAGCGCAGCGCTTTCCTCTGCCGACAGGGACACGGCGATGACCACCAGGGCGTCCACCCGGCGACGGAACGGCAGACCCTGGAAAAACGCCGCCCGGTCGCTCGCGCTCTCGGTGCGGTAGAGCAGCACGTCCAGCCCGCTTCCGCGCAGCGCATCCTCCAACCCGGCCAGGGCGGTGGAATGGAACCACTGGTCAATGTGCGGCAGCAGTACGCCCACCGCACCGGACCGTCCCGTCACCAGGCCCGAGGCCGCGGGGGAGACGGCGTAGTCCAGTTCGCGCGCCACCGCGCGGATCCGTTCAGCCTGCGCGGGTGACACGCCGGGACGGCCGTTGAGGGCCCGGGACACCGTGGAGAGTGCGACTTGGGCGCGGGCGGCCACGTCGGCCATGGTGGCGGGGCGGCGGGGAACTGTCACCCGAGTAAGCCTAGCGAACTCGCAAGCGTTTGCGTCATTTGTTCGCTTTATTTGCCGTTGCCGGGCGTGCTACGTTGGCGAACAGGCTCCGATCGGCGTGGATAGGGCATACTTCGCGCGTTGACCAGGAGTTATTCAACGCAAACACTTGCGCAACGAATGGGGAAACGCGTGAAGCATCCACTCGCACACCACCTGCGGACCGCCGCAGCGCTGGGTACCGCCGGCCTGCTGCTGTCCACCGCTGCCTGCGGTTCAGCCGGCGAGGAAGACCCGGCTGCCGGGCAGAGCGCCGAGGAACCCACCTCTCCCGTGACCCTCACCTGGCAGGCGGCACCCTTCGGGAACCGCGCCGATGACGCACGCGTCTGGCTGGTGGAGGAGTTCGAAGCAGAGCATCCGAACATCGACATTGAGGTCATCAGCGCTCCCACGAACGTGGATACCAACCGGGCCAGCCTGGCGACGCAGATCATGGGCGGTGCCTCCACGCCGGATATCTATAACGGCGATGTCGCCTGGGCCGCCCAGCTGGCGGACAACGGGCTCGCGCTGCCGGTGGACCGGTACCTCCCGGCGGACTACTTCGACGGCTTCGATCCCGCCGTCGTGGAGGGAGCCACCTTCGAAGACCAGGTCTACGGAATCCCCCTGACCCTGGACCAGTCCTTCCTGTACTACCGCAAGGACCTGCTGGAAAAACACGGACTGCCGGTACCCGCCACCTGGCAGGAGGTCGCCGAGCAGGCCCGGACACTGCAGGACGCCGGCGAGGTTGCCGAAGGCATCACCTGGCAGGGCGCCTCCTATGAAGGACTGACAGCCGTGACCAACGAGTTCGTTGCCTCGGCCGGCGGAGCCCTGGTGAGCGATGACCTCTCCGAAGGGCTGATCGATTCACCCGAAGCCATCGAAGCGGTGGAGTTTATGCGCGGGCTCGTGGCGGACGGAACCAGCCCCCGCGGTGTTCCCACCTACCAGGAGCCGCAGTCGCTGCAGACTTTCACCAACGGTGACGCCGCCTTTATGCGCAACTGGGCGTATGCCTATGCCACCGCCGAGAACGAGAAGACATCGGCCATTGCCGGAAAGGTGGGGGTCACCTCCATGCCGGCCTTCGGTGACGGAGACACCAACGCGGCTTCGGTGGGCGGCTGGAACGTCTATGTAAACCCGCACACCGAACAACTCGGGGCGTCACTGACATTCCTGAAGTGGCTGACCAGCGCCGAAACCCAGACAGACCTCGCCAAGCGGTCCTCCACCATCCCCACCCTGGACGCCGTCCGGGAAGCCGAGGACGTGCAGGCACTCTCTCCGGTGATCGTGGCCAGCGCCGGCAATGACCTGGTGGCCCGTCCCACGGCGTCGCCGTACTATCCGCAGATTTCCCAGTCCATCTACGGGCAGGTCAACGGCATCCTGGCCGGGACCACGGACACGGGCGCCGGCCTCGAGGCCGCCCGCAACGGGATCCGGTCCGCACTGGAAGGCAGGAGCCTCTGATGGCCGTCACTACACCCTTGAAACCGCGCACCCCGCAGCCGCCGGCGCCCAAGCGGCCCCGCCGCGGCCTGAGCAGCTCTGCTGCCCGCACCGGCTGGATCTACCTGACCCCCACCCTGGTGGTCGTCGGGCTGATCACCCTGTTTCCCATCGCCTTCTCGGTGGTGATGAGCTTCTCCAAGGTGGAGCTGGGGTACTCCGGGTTTGAGCTGACCGGATTCTCCGCAGATAACTACATAGCCCTGTTCTCCAGCCCCCGGTGGGCCCACGCCGCGCTTTTCACCATCTTCTACACCGTGGTCACGGTGGTGATCGAGCTGGTGCTAGGCACCCTCGTGGCCCTGGTGCTGGAACGGCTGGCCAACTGGCGCGGCTGGATGATGGCCCTGCTGCTGATCCCCTGGGCCATGATCACCGTGATCTCCGCCCAGCTGTGGTCCTACATGTACAACGCCTCCTACGGTGCCATCTCCTGGTTCCTCGGCCTCTTCGGCGCGGATCCGGTGATCCTGGGCGAACCGGCCTCGGCCATCACCGCCATGATGGTGGCGGATATCTGGAAGACCACACCGTTTGTCGCCATCATTGTGCTGGCCGGACTCGTGGTTATTCCCAATGACCTCTACGAGGCCGCCGAACTGGACGGGGCCAATGCCTGGCAGACCTTCTGGCGGGTGACCCTTCCGCAGCTCACCGGCACGCTCGCCATCGCCGTCCTGTTCCGCGTCCTGCAGGCCTTCGGTGTGTTTGACCTGCCGTTTGTCCTTACCGGGGGCGGGCCCGGAACCTCCACGGAATCCCTGGCCCTGCTGGGGTGGAAGGTGATGTTCCAAAGCCTGAACCTCGGTGCCGGTGCCGCCATTGCCGTCACCACCGGAGCGCTGGTGTTGCTTGCCTGCCTGCTCTCGCTTAAAGCCTTCCGCTCCCAGGTCAGTGAGGAAAAGCCATGAGGAACCGCACCCGCAAAGGATGGCGGAAGTACGTCAACACCATCAATATCAGCGCCGTGCTGATTGCCCTGCTCACGGCCCTGCCCATTTACTGGCTGTTTGCCAGCTCCTTCAAGCCCACCGGGGAACTGGGGGCCCTGCCGCCGAGCATCCTGCCGCAGGATCCCACTCTGGACCACTACCGGGAGGCCTTCGGGCAGTACTCCTTCTCCACCTACATGCTGAACAGTGTCCTGATCGCCAGCGTGACCACCGCCGTCGTCCTGGCGCTGGCACTGTTCTCGGGCTACGCCCTGGCCCGGATGCCGGTACGAGGCAAGGCGCCCCTGCTCGTGGGGCTGCTGGTGATCTCGGTGTTCCCGACCATCGCGGTGCTGACGCCCCTGTACCTGCTCGAACGCAGCCTGGGCATGCTGAACAGCTACCACGGCCTGATCCTGCCCTACATTGCCTTCAACCTGCCGTTTGCCGTGTGGATTATGCGCAACTATCTCAAGGACCTGCCCTTCGAACTGGAGGAGTCTGCGCGGATGGACGGCGCCTCCAGCACCCGGACGGTGCTCTCGATCATCCTGCCCGCCGCACGTCCGGGCCTGTTCACGGCCGGCATCTTCACTTTCACGGCCAGCTTTACCGAGTTCCTCATGGCCATGACGTTCAACTCGGAAGACAGCTTCCGTACCGTGCCGGTGGGCATCGCCCTGTTCGGCTCGGAATTCGACATACCGTACGGCACCATTTTTGCCGCCTCGGTGATAGCAATCCTGCCCATCGCCATCCTGGTCCTGGTGTTCCGCAAATCAGTGGTCTCGGGCATGACGGCCGGTGCGGTAAAGGGATAGCGCGCAGTAAAGGGATAGGAGCAGTACATGGAAAACAGCAAGACCCAGTGGTGGCGGGACGCCGTGATCTACGAGGTGTATGTGCGCAGCTTTGCGGACAGCAACGGCGACGGCATCGGGGACCTGCCGGGCATCACCTCCCGGCTGGATTACCTGGCCTCCCTGGGGGTGGATGCCCTGTGGCTGACCCCCTTCTTCCCATCACCGCAGGCCGACGGAGGCTACGACGTCAGTAACTACCGCGACGTTGAACCCATGTACGGGACGCTCGGCCAGTTCCGGGAACTGCTCGACGCCGCCCACGCACGCAGCATCCGCATGATCGTGGACATTGTGCCCAACCACTGCTCCGACCGGCATCCGGACTTCCAGGCAGCCCTGGCTGCCGGACCCGGGTCACCGGAACGGGAGAAATTCATCTTCCGGGACGGACTCGGCAAGAACGGCGAGCTCCCGCCGTCGGACTGGCAGTCCAAGTTCGGCGGTCCGGCCTGGGAACGCGTGCCGGACGGCCAGTGGTACATGCACATCTTCTCCAAGGAACAGCCGGACTTTAACTGGCGCCACCCCGAGGTTTGGGCCGACTTTGAACGCACCCTGCGTTTCTGGTCCGATCTGGGCGTGGACGGGTTCCGGATTGACGTGGCCCACGGCCTGATGAAGGACCTTGAGCTGCCGCTGCGCAACACCTACGGCGCCGACATTGCTCCGCTGCTCTCACCTCCGGAAGGGGACAACCACCCCTTCTGGGACCGGGAGGACGTGCACGAGGTTTACCGGCAGTGGCGCACTGTCCTGGACGAGTACGATCCGCCGCGGCTGGCCGTGGCCGAAGCCGGGGTGAGCCTGGACCGCCTGCCCTTGTATGTGCGGCAGGACGAACTGGACCAGGCCTTCAACTTCTTCTACCTGCGCAGCCCCTGGGACGCAGCAGAGCTTCGCCGGGTCATCGACGCCGCGCTCGCCGGGGTCGCCTCGGTGGGCGCGGCCACCTCCTGGGTGCTCTCCAACCATGACGTGGTCCGGCACCGCACCCGGTACGGCCTGCCCGCCGGGACGGACCTGCTCCGCTGGCTGGCGGACGACGGCGCGGATCCGGCTCCCGACGACGCCGCCGGGGAACGCCGGGCCCGGGCGTCCCTGCTGCTCACCTACGCCCTGCCCGGTGCCGCGTACCTGTATCAGGGTGAGGAACTGGGCCTGCCGGAAGTGGCCGACCTGCCGGCAGCGGCCCTGCAGGACCCGATCTTCGAGCGGACCGGAGGCGTGGAGAAGGGCAGGGACGGCTGCCGGGTTCCCCTGCCCTGGGAGGAGGACGCGCCGGGCTACGGCTTCAGCACCGGAAAACCGTGGCTGCCGCAGCCCGCCGATTGGGGCAAATTTGCGGCCTCGGCGCAGGAGGGCGACGCCGGTTCCTTCCTCTCGCTCTACCGCCAGGCCGCAGCGGTGCGGCGCACGTTCCTTGCCACCAATCCGGGATCGGAGATTCACTGGCTGGATGCAGGGCCTGAGGTTCTGGCCTTCCGGCGCGGGGAACTGATCTGCCTGCTGAACCTCGGATCAGAACCGGTCGCGCTGCCGGACGGCACGGTGATCCTGGCCAGCGAACCGGGAATCGAGGACCGGCTGGAAACCGACCAATCCGCGTGGATCCGGTGCCCGTAAGCCCCGCCGCGGCGCCGTCATCGGATGCTGCGCTGTCGTGGGATGCTGCGCCGTCGCCGGATGCGGCGACGGCGTCCGGGGCACATCCGGATCAGGCGTAACACGGGTTCACCGTAACGTTGCGGAAATCTGCCCGGCCTAGGCTCGGGCGCAGACTCTGTTCCCGTTTTGAATGGTTGGCCCGCATGACCACGCCCGCAGCCGCACCTCCTACCGCCGCACCCCCTTCCGCTGCACCCGGAACACGCAAACCGGCAGGCAAAGCCCTCTGGGGTATGGGGCTGGGTGTTTTGGCCCTGCACCTGCTGGGGTGGGGCGGCTTTGCCCTGCTGGTGCTGCCGCATGACTACACCGCCGCCGGGGGAGCCGGCTTCGGCGTGGGCCTCGCACTGACCGCGTACCTGCTGGGGGTGCGGCACGCCTTCGATGCGGACCACATTGCCGCCATCGATAACACCAGCCGCAAACTTGCCGCCGGCGGAAAAGCCCCGGTCACCACCGGTTTCTGGTTTGCCCTGGGACATTCCACGGTGGTGCTGGTGGCCGTTGCGCTGCTGGCCGCCGGCGTGAACGCACTGGCCGGGCAGCTGTCCGACGACGGATCGGTGCTGAAACAGGTGGCCGGGGTGTGGGGCCCGGCAGTGTCCGGCTCGTTCCTGCTGCTGATCGGTGCCATCAACCTGCTGGCGCTGCGGGGGATTATCCGCGCCTACCGGAAGCTGCGCGCCGGCGGGTACAGCGACGTCGAGCTCGAACGTGCACTGGACCAGCGCGGGCTGATGGCCCGGCTGCTGGCACCGGTGTCACGGCGGGTGGATAAAGCGTGGAAACTCTACCCGCTGGGATTCCTGTTTGGCCTGGGGCTGGATACCGCCACCACCATTGGCCTGTTTGTGGTGGCCGGCGGCGCCGTCGTCCTGCTGCCCTGGCAGGCGGTGATGGTGCTGCCGCTGCTGTTCACCGCAGGCATGGTGCTCTTCGATTCCCTGGACGGGATCCTCATGAGCCGGGTCTACCGGTGGGCATTCGACTCCCCGGAGCGCAAGGTGTTTTACAACCTGGTGATCACTGCCGTGTCCGTGCTGGCGGCCTTCGGCGTCGGCCTGGTTGTCCTGGGCGGGCTGCTGACGGAAACACTGGCGCTGACCTCGGGTCCGGTCGCCTGGCTGGGGAACCTGGACCTGGAGTACTTCGGGTTTGCCGTGGTGGGACTGTTTGCGGTCGCCTGGCTCGGCGCCTATGCGTTCTGGAAGGTTTCCGGCGAACGGAACGGTGCTCGGGGAACGGCTGCCGAAACCAGCTGAGCAGGTGCCATGCCTGCCGGCGGGGCCGGCAGGCATGGATCGCAGCCCGGGCAGGATCACCGGCATGGTTTCGGCCCGGCACCCCTGAGCGCCGTTCCCGGCAGCCCGTTTCCTTGCCGCTATCGGGTGACAGCAATGTTGAATGCCGGGCTGCGCAGGGCACCCATCAGCGCTGCGAAGAGCAGGAAGTAGTGTTCCACGGCACGTGCTGTGCTGATTCCGCCGAGGTCCACCTGCCGGTCGGGAGCCCAGCCAAGATCCGCCAGCAACCCGGACACCAGGGCCTTGGCCTGGGGATCATCGCCGGAGAGGAAAACGCTGGTGGGTGCGGACAGCTGGCTCGGATCAATGCCGATGGGCCCGCCGACGGTGCTGAGGGTTTTGACTACCATCGTTGCGGGCAGCGCCTGCTGCACGCGTTCACCCAGACTGGAATCGGCATAAATAAGGTCCATCTCGCTGTTCACCGCGTTGCCGATGTCAATCAGGACACGGCCTTGAAGCGGCCCGCTGAGCGTGCCCAGGATGTCCAGGGAATGCGCGGCCGCCAGCGCGCTGACGACAACGTCGCCGGTACCGGCGGCGTCGGCATATCCGGTGGCCGGGCCGGGCAGATCAATCTGCTGCTCAGGTGTCCGGGACCCGTAAACCACCTCATGTCCTGCCTTCGAAAATCCCTGCCCGAGGGTGCGGCCCATATGTCCGGTGCCGAGGATGGAGATACGCATGGGAGTGTCCTGTCCGGCGGCCGCTGCCGCCTGCTATTATTCGAATTTGAACCAACATCCGAAACGTAACATGTTGTTCAAATTTGAACAAGGCCTGGAAGGAAATTCTTGTCCGCCACACTCAGTGCAGACGAACTTGCCGCCTATTTCGTGCTCCGTGCGGCGGGGGACCGCCTGCAGCGGGCAGTCGCCCGGCAGCTGAGGACCTACGGACTGACCGAGGTCCAGTTCTCAATCCTGGCGCAGCTCAGCTCGGCACCTGAGGGGATCGGCATGACCGAACTCGCCGGAGCCCTCGTGGTGACCAAGAGTGGTTTGACGTATCAGGCCGGCCAACTGGAAGGCAAGGGGCTGGTAGCCAGGACCGCCGATACCGCGGATGACCGCGCCGTCCGGCTGACCCTGACCCCCGAAGGCAGGGAGCTGGTTTCACGGGTTCTTCCGCAGCATGTGGCCCTGGTCCGGGACCTGTTCATTGACCGGATGGATTCCGCCGAACTGGCCACCGTGCGCGCCTCACTGGCGAAGGTGGCACGGGACTAGGCTTCCCGGTCCGGTGCGCCCAGCGCCTCGGCCTTCCACTGCCAATACACCGGTTCCAGGGAATGGTCTGCCGTGTGGGCGGTCCCGGCCAGCGCGCGGCATATTGCGCCCGGCTGCGCGAGTTCGAACCTGCGGGCGCCGGCTCCCGGTGCCCCGGTCCGCTCTTCGCCGGGCGGTCCCGGCCGCCAGCCGGCCGCCGTCACGCTGCCCATGACCTTGGACCCGCCCAGGACGCCGACGGCGCGGTGCCGCATTCCGTGCAGGTCCAGGTCCTCGTAAAGGTAATCGTTCTCCGGGCCGGACACGCGGGTGATGCTGCGCAACGGGCCGGCAACCTCGCCGGTACGGCCCAGCACCAGGGTCTCCCGCAGCAGGAACCGCGCCCCCTGTCCCATCCGCACGCGGGTGTCCCGCAGGACGTTGGAGCCTGCGGCGGCCACGAAGGCGGCGCCTTCCCAGATCAGCACGGCCCCTTCGCCAAGGACCGCGTCCAGGGACCAGCGGGACTGCCGGCCCTCGGCGTCGTACGCCACCATCCCGGCAGGTTCGATCACCTCCAGGGTGACGCCGGGACCCACGGCAATTTCGATCCGCACGTCGTCGCCGCCCAGCAGCATCATGTGGATGCCGATCAGGGCCACCCGCAGGTGCCGGCGCCCCGGAGCCGATCCGCCGGCTACCGGCCGTGGCGCCAGATAGAGGCCCTGGTCCAGCAGCGCAAAGCGCGCCCCGTCCCCGGACGCCTCAACGGCAATCCGGGTCGGCCGGGACGCGGCGCCAGGCCGGGCGGTGGCACCCGTGTCTGTGCCTGCCGACATGCCGGTCTCAGTGCTGGTGGGGGACAGCACCGGCACCTTCGTCGTCGTGCGTGTGGATGTAGCCGCCGCCGTCTTCGTCGGCATGGAAATGCGGTGCCATGGGCCCCGGATCCTGGGGAGTATGGCTGCCTGCCCGGTGTTTGGCCACCATCTCCCGGACCCACGCGCTGAGCTGGTCCACGGTGTCCTGCTGTTTGCGGGACAGGGCCAGCACCGGGCCGCCCTCGCGGGCCTCGACGGCGTCGGCAAGCATTTGCTCCACGTCCACTTCCACGTACGGTGCCAGGTCGATCTTGTTGATCACCAGCAGGTCCGCACGGGCAATGCCGGGACCGCCCTTGCGGGCGACGTCCCCGCCGCCGGCCACGTCCAGCACAAAGATCTGCGCATCCACCAGTGCGGGGGAGAAGGTGGCGGTCAGGTTGTCGCCGCCGCTTTCCACCAGGACCAGGTCCAGCGGGGCGAAGTCGGATTCCAGGTCTTCAACGGCCAGCAGGTTTGCAGTGACGTCGTCGCGGATGGCGGTGTGCGGGCAGGCACCGGTCTCCACCGCACGGATGCGTTCCTCCGGCAGCACTCCGGCCGAGCGCAGGAACCGGGCGTCCTCATCGGTGTAGATGTCATTGGTGATCACGCCGATCTGCAGCTCCCGGGCCATGGCCCGGCAGATGGTGGCAATCAGCGAGCTCTTGCCGGTTCCCACCGGCCCGGCAACACCCAGGCGCAGCGACCGGGTGGACGTCGCGGGGGAGGGGGTGGTCTCTTGGGGAAGGTTTTCAGGCAACGAACAGTCTCCTTGTTCTGGTGGTGTGGTCTTCGGCCCAGTGCTCCATCCAGGGGGCACTGAGCGCGGGAATCTGGTCCGGGGTCTGCACCCGCAGGGATTCCCGGGCGACGGCGTCCATCTCCTCGGCCGCGGCCAGGATCCAGGCCGTCGCGTCCATCGGGTCAATCGGCAGAAGTTTCAGGGCGGCGGCCACCACGGACTGGGCGTCGTCGTAGCAGCACAGCCGGGCGAGCTGGAATTCGTCCACGCCCAGCGCCGCGGCGGTCACGCCCAGGGCTACCGGGCGGGTGGGTTTGGGCACGGTGCGCAGCAGTTCGACGACGGCGGGATGGCCGGGCCGGAGCTTACCGGCCAGGCGCAGCATGCCGCGGCCCAGCCGGCGGGAAGCATCCCGCTGCGCGGCGGAGGGCGTGCGCGCATCCAGGGCCGCCTCAATCCAGGCAAAGCCTGAATCCATCCGGTGCGCCAGCACCGCGGCGGCGGTCTCCACCCGGACAACGGTCTGCAGCCGGGAACGGAGGTACGGATATACCCCGTCCACGCCCAGCCCGGCAATCACCGCAGGTTCCAGGCCGGCCGAGTGTGAGTAGGCTCCGGAGGGCAGGCGGGAGTCGGCCAGCAGAAACGCGGCCACGCCGGCGTCGGAGGGAACGCCCGTCATATCAGAACAGCGAATAGCGCTGGGTCAGGGGCAGCTCGGAGACAGGCGCCGGTTCGATAACCTGCCCGTCGATGCTGACCATGAAGGTTTCCGGGTTCACCCGGATGTCCGGCAGTGCCGTGTTGTTCGGCAGCGACGCCTTGGTGACATCCCGGGTGGAACGGATGGGGGTCAGCGAACGGACCAGGCCGAGCCGCTCGGCCAAACCGTTCTCGAGGGCTGCCGGTGCCACGAAGGAGGTGGACAGGTGCGGGGCCGACGACGCCGTTCCGGCCAGTGCCTCGCGCATCCAGACCGGCTGCGGCGTGGGCAGCGTGGCGTTCGGATCGCCCATCTGTCCGGCCACGATGGCGCCGCCCTTGATCACCAGGGCAGGCCGGATGCCGAAGAACGCCGGCTCCCAGAGCACCAGGTCCGCCATTTTCCCGGGCTCGATGGACCCGACCTCATGGTCGATGCCGTGCGCTACCGCGGGGCAGATGGTGTATTTGGCGATGTACCGCCGCACCCTCTCGTTGTCCGCCGGCAGGGCGGACTCCGAGGGGCCCATGTAGTCCTTCATGACGTGGGCCACCTGCCAGGTGCGGGTGATGGTTTCCCCGATCCGGCCCATGGCCTGGGCATCCGATGAGGTGATGGACATGGCGCCCAGATCCTGCAGCACGTCCTCGGCCATCATGGTGTTGGCCCGGATCCGGGACTCGGCAAAGGCCAGGTCCTCCGGGATTCTCGGGTTCAGGTGGTGGCAGACCATCAGCATGTCCAGATGCTCGGCCACGGTGTTGACGGTGAAGGGGAGTGTCGGGTTGGTGGAGGCCGGCAGTACGTTCGCCGCTGCCGCTACCGTGATGATGTCCGGGGCGTGGCCGCCGCCGGCGCCCTCGGCGTGGAAGATGTGGATGCCGCGGCCTTTCATGGCGGCAAGGGTGTCCTGGACGTAACCTGCTTCGTTGAGCGAGTCGGCGTGCAGCGCCACCTGGACGTCCCAGCGGTCTGCGGCAGTCAGTGCGGCGTCGATGGCAGCGGGAGTGGAGCCCCAGTCCTCGTGCACTTTGTAGCCGGCGGCGCCGGCCAGTGCCTGTTCCTCCAGGGCCGGCTGGCTGACAGTGTTGCCCTTGCCGTAAAGCAGGAAGTTCATCGGCAGGTGGTCCAGCGCACGGTGCATCACCTGCAGGTTCCAGGCCCCGGGGGTGACGGTGGTGGCCTTGGATCCTTCCGCCGGGCCGGTTCCGCCGCCGCCCACCGTGGTGATGCCGGAGGCCAGGGCTTCGCGGAGCGCTTCGGTGCCCAGCAGATGCACATGGGTGTCGATGCCGCCGGCGGTGAGGATCCGCCCCTCTCCGGACACCACCTCGGTGCCGGGACCGATCACCAGGGCGGGATGGATATTGTCCATGATGTCCGGATTGCCGGACTTCCCGATGCCGGCAATCCGGCCCTGCCGTACGCCCACATCGGCGCGGACAATGCCCCAGTGATCCACAATCACCACGTTGGTAATGATCAGGTCCGGTGCGCCCTCGGCCGAGGTTCGGGTGGACTGGGCCATGGATTCGCGGATGTTCTTGCCGCCGCCGAACACGGATTCGTCACCGCCGAAGGTGTAGTCCTTCTCCGGGCTGATCCACAGATCGGTATCGCCCAGCCGGATGGAATCACCGACGGTCGGTCCGTAAAGATGGGCATATTCATGCCTGCTGATGTGCATGCTCAGGCGCCTTCCTGGAGTGGATCGGTCCGCAGCCGGAGGCCGGGAACGGTGCCGGTGCCTGCCAGCCGGACGAGGACGACCTCGCGGGACGCGCCCGGCTCGAACCGCACGGCGGTTCCCGCGGGCACCCCCAGACGGAAGCCGACGGCGGCGGCCCGGTCAAAGGACAAAGCGGCGTTGACGTCCGCGAAGTGGAAGTGGGAGCCGATCTGCACCGGACGGTCGCCGTCGTTAGTGACCACCAAGGTGCGGGTCTCCCGGCCGGCGTTGAGCTCCAGCCGGCCGTCGGCGGTGCGGATTTCGCCGGGAATCATCCGGCCGCTCATGAGATCGGGTCCGTGACGGTGACCAGCTTGCGTCCGTCCGGGAAGGTGGCTTCAATCTGCAGGTCCGGGATCATTTCCGGCACTCCCTCCATCACCTCATCCCGGCGCAGGACGTGGCGCCCCTCGCTCATCAGGTCCGCCACCAGGCCGCCTTCCCGTGCTCGCTCCATCACCCAGCAGGAAAGCAGGGCCACGGCTTCGGGGTAGTTGAGCCGGATGCCGCGGGCCCGGCGGTCGCGGGCCACCATGCCGGCCACACTGAGCAGGAGCTTGTCCTTATCTGCTGGGGTGAGGAACATGCGGCGATTCTGCCACCGGGTTGTTTCCGTCGTGTTGCGGAGGCGGTGATTGTGACGGATTGCGAATTGGGTGCCCCGCATGCCCCGCCATAGACTGCGGCGGTGAGTTCCGGACTGCTGCTAACCGTGCTGATTGCCGTCTTCATCGGCGGGATTGCGCAGCGCGTGGCCGGCATCGGCTTCGGCCTGCTGCTGGCGCCTTTCCTCATTGTTGCCCTGGGCCCGGCACCGGGCGTGGTGGTGACCAACGTGTGCGGGGCGCTCGCAGCCGGGCTGGTGATCCGGTCAGTGTGGCGGCGGATTGACTGGAGGATGTACCGGTGGCTGATGCCAGCTGCGGCTGCCGGGGTGTTACTGGGAACCTACGCGGCTTCACAGCTGCCAACGCCGCCGCTGGAAATAGGAGTGGGCGTCTTTATGCTGGCCGCCCTGACCTCTTCGCTGCTGCTGACGCGGGCCAACGTGGTACTGCACGGCGGGGTTCCGAAGCTGTCAGCCGGACTGCTCGCCGGTCTCAGTAATTCCATGGCCGGGGCGGGAGTTCCAGCCGTTAGTGCCTATGCCGTGCTGGCGCGCTGGCCGCAGGCAGCGTTTATGGCCACCATGCAGCCGTTCCTAGCGTCCCTGAGCCTGGCCACCATCCTGACCCATGCGGTCCTGGACTCCGGCCAGTGGCCGGATCTTCAGTGGTGGATCTGGCTGCTGCTCCTGGTATTGACCCTGGGCGGGCTGCGGGCCGGGGCGGCCCTGGCACCGCACGTGCCGCAGGCGGCCGCGCGGCGGGCCGTGCTGGTGCTGGCCTACCTGGGGGCTCTCTCCGCTTTGCTGAAGGGCATCGTCGGCCTGCAGTAACGGCGGCCGTTTACCGGCGGACTGCGGAACCGTGTACGGCCCGCCCTCTGCCGTATGCATGTAGCCGCCTGGATCTGAGCCGGCTCGATCTAAGCCGCCCGCTTCGTGGCGCCTAGTCCTTAGCCGCCTTGTTCTTAGCCGCCTTGTTCTTTGCCGCTTTGCCCGCGGACGCCGCGGCTTTACCCGCAGCCGTGGCCTTGGCAGTCTTCGCCGCGGCCTTGCGGGCAGCCTTGCCTGCTGTCTCGACACCGGCCACCGCGGCCGCAGCCTTCACCGGGGTGGGAACCTTCACCACCTTGACCTTGGTCTTCTTCTTTCCACCGTCCAGGATCAGGGCAGCGGCGATGCCGGCCATCCAGGTGTCCTTGGCCAGGCCGGTACCGGCGGCCGTGGGACGGATGCCGTCCTCCTCGGTCATGCCGGGGGTTTTCAGGTACATACGGATCATCCCGCCGGAGAATGCCCCCAGGATCAGGCCCGCCAGCCGGCTGGGAATGAAGGGCAGCAGGAGGGACAGGCCCACGCAGATTTCGGTAGTGCTCAGCAGCTTGCCGAACCGTGCCGCATCGAGATCCTGAACCTGCGGAAAAGCATTTCCGGCCATCTGCTGCAGACCCGCGGCGGACTCAGCGTCAAGGTTCCGCTTGTTGAGCCCCGAATTGAGGATGAAGGCACCGGTGGTGAGCCGCAGGGGGAGGTGGCTGAGTTTCATGGACATTTCCTTCGCAGACGTGGGCGTGCAAACCTGCCACCGAGCCTACGGCCGGTCCCGCCCGGCGCGCCAGAGCAGTTCCTGCCGATAGCCCCGGTCCGCAGCGAAAACACGGCGAAACGCGCTCCGGCAGGTTACTCCGGGGGCGCGACATCTGCTTGTATGGGAGAGAAACGCAGTAGCACCTGTCGAGTCGAGAAGGTTCTGATGGATTTCCGCCCGGCCGAGCATCCCCGTCCGCGCCGCTTCCTCCTTCATCTCAGCGATACCCACCTGCTCGGAGATGAGGCTCCCCTCTACGGTGCCGTGGACAGCCATGCCAACCTGCGGAATCTCTTCGCCCGGCTGGAGGACAGCGGGCAGCGGCCCGACGCCCTGGTGTTCACCGGAGACCTTGCGGACAAGGGCGAGGCCGGAGCCTATGCGCGGATCCGGGACATTGTGCTGCCGGCCGCCGAGCGCATGGGCGCCCAGGTCATCTGGGCCATGGGAAACCATGACAACCGTGCCCGGTTCCGGGAAATCCTGCTCAACGATGCCCCGGAGATGTCCCCGGTGGACCAGGTGCACCACGTGGGCGGGCTGCGCATCATCACCCTGGACACCACCGTCCCGGGGCGGCATCACGGCGAACTGGGGGACACCCAGCTGGCTTGGCTCCGCCGGGAACTGGAAACATCCGCCCCTGAAGGAACCATCCTCGCGATGCATCACCCTCCCGTTCCGAGCGTGCAGGATCTCGCCGTGCTCGTGGAGCTGCGCAACCAGCGGGACCTGGCCTCAGTACTGTCCGGGACGGATGTGCGGGCCATCATTTCCGGGCACCTGCACTACTCCACCTTTAGTACCTTCGCCGGCATTCCCGTGTCCGTCGCATCCGCCACCTGCTATGCCCAGGACCTGTCCACCCCGGGGACGCGCGGGCAAAACGCGGGCCAGGGCTACAACATGGTCCACCTCTACGAGGATGCAGTGGTGCACTCGGTGGTTCCCCTGGAGGAAAGCACCACTGTGGGTGAGCCGGTGGGGCCGGAGGAGACCGCGGCCCGGCTGGCTGCTGCGGGAATCCGCATTCCGGAGGACCACCGGCTGGCCTCGGCCTAGCCGCCCGTCCGGCGGCCGGCCGGAATGGACTACTCCGGTTCCGGCCCCAGATTGAAGAAGCGTCCCGAGAGGGTTTCCGGCGTCAGTTCCACATAGCGGTACTTTTCGGTCCGGATCCAGGGGCGAAGCGGCAGCTTTTCCGCTGCCTCGATTTCCGCGGATGTCTCCAGTTCGCGGGTGGTGCCCTGCACGACGACGGACCACGCCTGATCGCTGTGGACGCCGTCCGCTTCGAATGCCACGTGCGAGTTGACCGTCAGCTCCGCCAGTTTGGTGCCGGGCGCCGTGCGGAAGAGGATCACGCCGTCATGCGCGAAGTAGTTGATGGGAAAGATGTTGGGCCTGTTCGCCACACTGACCGCCAGCCGGCCATGAAAAGTGTGCTCAAGGTACTTCCAGCTTTGCTCGGGGGTCAGCTCAACTACCGGGGGGCGCTCGTCACTAGTCATGTTCTCAGTGTGCCAACGGGGCCCTCCCACCGCTACTATCAGGCTGCTTATCAACTTGACTGGGTCCGGGCTTTTGAAGAGAGTTGAGAGGGTAGTTATGCCAGCCAGCTATGGACCTCACACACTCAGAGAGCACGTGATGACAGACGCAGATACGCAGAATCCCGGTAACGGCCAGAACAACGCCGAAGGCCCCAAGACACTGACCACCCGCCAGGGACACCCGGTCTACGACAACCAGAACACCCGTACCGTGGGTGCCCGCGGCCCGGCCACGCTGGAAAATTACCAGCTCCTGGAGAAGATCAGCCACTTCGACCGCGAACGCATCCCGGAACGCGTGGTGCATGCCCGCGGTTTCGTGGCCTACGGCGAATTCGAAGCCTCCGGCAAGTGGGGCGATGAGCCGATTGCCAAGTACACCCGCGCCAAGCTTTTCTCCGAGCCCGGCAAGAAGACCGACGTCGCCATCCGGTTCTCCTCGGTGATCGGCGGCCGCGATTCCTCCGAAGCTGCCCGCGATCCGCGCGGCTTCGCCATCAAGTTCTACACCGAAGACGGCAACTGGGACCTGGTCGGCAACAACCTGGGCGTCTTCTTCATCCGCGACGCCATCAAGTTCCCCGACGTGATCCACTCCCTGAAGCCGGACCCCGTCACCTTCCGGCAGGAACCGGCCCGCATCTTCGACTTCATGTCGCAGACCCCCGAAGCCATGCACATGCTGGTGAACCTCTTCAGCCCGCGCGGCATCCCGGCGGACTACCGCCACATGCAGGGCTTCGGCGTGAACACCTACCGCTGGGTCAACGCCGCCGGCGAGTCCAAGCTCGTCAAGTACCACTGGCTGCCGCAGCAGGGCGTAAAGTCCCTGACCGAGGAAGACGCCGCGAACATCCAGGCCAACGACCTGGGCCACGCGTCCAAGGACCTCTACGAGGCCATCGAGCGCGGCGACTACCCCAAGTGGGACCTGTACGTGCAGCTGATGGACGACCATGACCACCCGGAACTGGACTTCGATCCGCTGGATGACACCAAGACCTGGCCGGAGCAGGAATTCGAGCCCAAGTACGTGGGCACCATGACCCTGAACCGGAACGTGACGGACCACCACAACGAGAACGAGCAGATCGCGTTCGGCACCGGCGTGCTGGTGGACGGGCTGGAGTTCTCGGACGACAAGATGCTTGTTGGCCGTACCTTCAGCTACTCCGACACGCAGCGCTACCGCGTGGGCCCGAACTACCTGCAGCTTCCGGTGAACTCCGCGAAGAACGCCCGCGTGGCCACCAACCAGCGCGGCGGTCAGATGTCCTACGGTGTTGATCTCGCGCCGGGCCAGAACCCGCACGTGAACTACGAGCCGAACATCACCGGCGGCCTGCAGGAAGCACCCAAGCCGGAACAGGCCGAGGTGGGTCCGGAGCTGGAGGGCCGCCTGACCCGCGCCCGCCTGCCGCGCACCAATGACTACATGCAGGCCGGCCAGCGCTACCAGCTGATGGAGCAGTGGGAGAAGGACGACCTGGTCGCCAACTTCGTGGCCAACATCGGCGAGGCGGTCCGCCCGGTGCAGGAGCGGATGCTCTGGCACTTCTACATGTGCGACGACGAGCTCGGTGCCCGCGTGGGCGAGGGCCTGGGCATCAGCCTGGAGGAGATCAAGGATCTCGGCCCGCTGGCCACCCAGACGCTCAACGAGGAAGAAACCGAGCGGATGAAGAACCTGGGCCACAACGGTCCCCGCAACGTGGAAGGCCTCACCATGACGCACTGCGTGCCCAACGAGCACGTGGTCGTCACCCGCTAGGTCAGCACGGCTGCCTGAGCGAACAACGACGGCGGCGGGGCACTTTAGGTGCGCCGCCGCCGTCGTCGTTTAATCACCGGGCCGCCCTCAGCGCTCCCAGGGCGCTTTGACCGGAAAGTACTTTTCGAGGAAGCCGGTGACCCGCTCGGCACGTTCGGCGGCGGGAACCTCCGGGAAACTGCCGTCATTGAGGCAGAACATGTCCATGTTCCGTTTCGCCAGCAGCCGTTCCAGAACCTCCAGCCCGGCATAGGAGGTGGTGTCCACGTACTTCACCTTCGCCGTCTCCTGGGTGACGGCGCGGCCGGTCAGCAGGGCGTAGTAGTGGTACAGCGAGTTGGTCACCGAGATGTTGTCCTTGGCCCGGAACGTGCTGGCGGCGGTGGCGGCGAACTCCTCGGGGAATTCCTCTTCCATCTCCAGCAGGACGCTGCGGCGCAGGGGTGCGGCGGTGTGTTCCAGGTGCCTGGTGGTGATGCGCCCGAACCGTTCCCAGAGCAGGCGCCGGTTCACGCGGGCGGCGTTCTCGAAGCCGCTCCGCTCGGCGTCGTTGGCGCCCAGACCGATCCGGGTGCTGGCCTCGATGAACTTGGTGATCCCGCCGGGGGAGAAGAACAGGTCCGGGGCAACCGGGCGGCCGAAGAACATGTCGTCATTGGAATACAGGAAATGCTCCGCCAGCCCCGGGACGTGCTGCAGCTGCGCCTCCACCGCCTGGGAATTGTGGGTGGGCAGCACTGACGGATCCCTGAAGTGCTCCGCCGCCGGCACGAAGGTCACCGACGGGTGCTCGGCCAGCCACTCGGGCCGCGGGGAATCCGAGGCAATAAAAATGCGGCGGATCCACGGGGCGAACATGTGCACCGACCGCAGGGCGTACTTGAGCTCGTTGATCTGGCGGAAGCGGGCCTCATGATCGTCCCCCTCGCCCACCACGGCATCCTTCATCCGGGCGGCGCGGGCTGCCTGGAACTCGGCCGAGCTGCCGTCCACCCAGGAGAACACCAGATCAATGTCGAAGCGGATGTCCGTGGCATGGTCGGCGAACATGTTTTCAATGGTGGGCCAGACAAGCCCGTGCTTTTCCACCGTCCCGCGGACCGCCTCCGCGGCGGGGAGGGTGCGGCGGGTCAGGGAATTCTCCACCGGCAGCGTGATCTCAGGTCCTTCCAGATCCCAGAGTTCGAGCTGGACGCCGGCGGCGGCAGACAGCACCAGGTTCGTGCCGCGGAAGGCCCGCGGCCGGTAGACCCTGATGATCCGGGTCTTTTCGGTGGTGGCCAGGCTCCCGTCGGCGATCAGCAGGGTCCGGCTTTTCTTGGTATCCACGCTGCGCGCATAGAACGGCTCGTCACGGCAGGCCTCGACCATCGCCTTCCGCACCTGGGCCCGCATCCGCAGGTCCACGGCAATCACCGGCCGCTGGTCATTGCCGCGCACCAACAGGTAGGCGATGCCGGCGTCGTCGAGGACCTTCCGGACAAACAGCAGGTCCTCAACCATGGCCTCGTGCGGGGTGCGGCCGGTGTCCATCAGCGCCAGGCGGCCCTTGACCAGGGCCACATCCGGCCTGTCCCGGACCCGCTGAACCACGTCAAGGGACGCGGTTTGCAGGTTCTCCGGCTCGAAATCAGGTTCCGGGGCACCGAAGTAGACATCGTGTTCGGCGGCTGTATCTGTAATGGGAACCTCCAACAACTGGTTGCGCCCACGGATGCAGGCGCTGGGATGATGTGCAGCGCTGCACGGGGGAACCGGCGGAAGTCGGAGCGGCACCCTGAGGTATCCCGCGGCGGACGGCCTGCACGCTATGTGCTCTGCTGCCTGCCGCCAGTAGCATGGGTTCGGACACGGACACTCCGGGAGCCGCTGTGGGATACCGTAACACCGCCCGACGCATCACCGCCCGAAACACCGTGCTGGCCGGGGCTGTATTACTTCTGGCCGGCATGTCCTCCTGTGCCGAAGCGCCGCAGGAGGCCCAGCCGTCGTCGTCCTCCGCCGCGTCCCGCCCGTGGTCCGGGTACACCACCACTGACCGTTCACTGAGCTTTGAGTACCCGCAGGACTGGAAGGTCACGGAGCGTCCGGCGCTTGCCAACGATCCGGCCGGCGGGATTTCGGTTGAGGTCTCGGACGGCTCCGGCCGGGTGCTGGCGCGCCTGGATACCGGCATTATTGCGGACCTGAGCTGCACCGCTCCGGCAGAGCCTGCCGCCTACGTCGAGTATGAAAGCGTGCCGATGCCGGAGCTGGACTCGACACAGGGAACAGAGCAGCGCTTTGTCTACCGGTCCCTCGCGCCGTCCGGATCCCGGGGCGCCCAGGCGACCTACGCCGTCGTGAGCGGGCAGCAGCAGGGTCCGCCGTGCGGACTGTTTGATTTCTTCACGTTGACCGAATCCGGCGGCGGGCGCTTCGCGGGGGAGTACCCGGCGGGGGATGCGCAGCAGGACCCGCGGAGCTACCTCGACGGCGCTGCCCGGTATCCGGACACCCAGGAGTACCGGGACCTGCGGCGGATGCTCACGTCGCTTCGGAACGCCGGGTAAGCCCGGGCCCGAGGCGCGGACTTGGCCCTGGGGCCGCGGCCTATTCGGGAACCGGGCCCGAGCCCGGGCGCAGTCGACGGCGCTTGCGTGCGGGCACGACGGCGAAACGCGCCCGGTGTTCGCGTGGAATGAGCGGCAGGTATTCCGGATGGTCCGCCACATAGGCGCGGGTCTGCGGGCAATAGGGCAGGAGGGCGATACGGCTCCGGCGTGCGTCGGCAAGAGCTTCCTCGATCAGGAGTGTCTCTGCTGTCCGCTGCCGGTAGGCGGGATCCACCGTGATGCGCAGGGCCCAGAGCTCTCCGCCGTGCATTTCATACTGCAGATAAGCGGCCACTGTGCCGTCCACAAAGAGCTCGAACCGGTTGTGCAGGCGGTTGTTGCGGACGGTCGCGTTGCTCAGGCCTGCTTTCGAGGCCTTTGCGGTTTTGCGGCGCTGTGCTCTGTCCCGGGTTTTGGCAATACCGGCCGGCTCGGGTGCCGGGGTGTTGCCTGCCGGCGAGGACAGGTCCGGTAGGTCAACGTCACGGGGTGCTCGGGTTTTGGGATTCACAGCAGGCTCCACAATAGAAACGGAGTGGACAGCTGCTGGACCACGATGAGATGAGCATAGCGGTGAATCGGTTCCGCTCAAATTCACCCAATGAACCGGTGCGGGATTCTCACCGCCCACCCTGTGGATAACGGGTGAGGGGTTCGAAGGGCTGGCTAGGATGGCCGGACTGACAGTCTTGCGGGTTGCCCGACCGGGGGTTACAGATGACCAGAACCATTGCGCGGCGTGCCGCATCCCTGTTTGTTTCCGGGGTGCTGTTGGGCGGGCTGGTTGCCTGTTCCCAGGCCACGGGGGATCCCGGAGGGGGGTCGACATCGCCTGCTCCGCCTTCGGCATCGGCGTCTGCCACGCCTACGCCTACACCCACCCCCTCCGCGAAGTACAAGCCTGCCTCAGCGGACGGCCCGGCGGAAAACGTGCCGGTACCTGTCATGCCGGAGGAAGCGAAGCTGGAGTCCAAGGAAGGGCTGGAGGCGTTCGCGCGGTATTGGTACGAGGCTGCGAACTACGGATATGAGACGGGGGACGTGGGACTGGTCAAGGCGATTAGCGGTCCCGATTGCGTCGCATGCAGCAAATATTACGAGGTCGTTGAAAACGGCTTTATAGACGATGACTGGATGGCGAACTCGGCTATAGACGTTCTGGGCGTTAGCACCTCAACCTTTACAGCCACGGCTGAGGGGCGCTATCAAACGTTGGTCCATTTCAGCCAGGAAGCTATGGAGTATTACGGTCCCCAAGGCTTGCAGACAGTAGGCGAACCAGATGCCGGTGTAGTCCAACTGTTCGAAGCCTCGCGGTCCGAGGGGCAGTGGAAAGTAGTCAACATTGCGACCATCCAGGGATAAGCATTGATGGCAACGAAAAAACTAGGCGCTTTGGTCCTCGCAAGCCTGACTACCTTGATGCTAGGTCTGGCAGGTTCGCAGCCGGCCACAGCGAAGGGCAATGCTGAAGGTGATATGAAAGGGGGCGCCAAAGTAGCCGGGTCAGCATTCGTCGAAGATCCGGAAAGCGGAATGTGGACGATTATGCCCGTCGGCGTTCCGGATGATCCCTTCGGATACCGTTTTCAGCCCGTGTGTTTCGACGATATGGCCGGTCATGTGGAGTGCCTTGCCGCTAACCAGGCTGCCTGTACTGCAGGTGAAGACGGACAGCTGGTTTATTGGTACCGCGGTCTCAAGGGCCAGGATCCGAGCACCTGGTCCAGAGTCAGCGACACGCCCTCGTGTATTTACTCCGAAGAGCCCGTCGATATCGGTGAGCAGATCCGGGAGCAGATCCTCACCGCATTCCAGGAACGGCCCATAGCACCCGGCTTGTTGGTGCTGCAGCCCAGCCCGCACACGTTGGTTGGGATGGAAACGAACGTGTATGTCGAAGCCACCGAGCAGGTGTTCGAGATGGTCCTGCTGGAGCAGACCATCCGGATTGTGGCCACGCCGACGGAATACGAAATCAACTACGGCGACGGCACGGTGTACGGTCCCACTCCTGTCCCGGGAGGACCGTTGGGGCAGGACCGCTGGGGAGAGGCGACCCAGACGAGCCACGTCTATGCCGCCAGCGGGGACTACCAGGTGGGTGCAACCGTGTATTTCTCCGGCACGTATTCGGTGAATGGGGGAACTGCTATTCCTATCGACGGGCGGGCAACGGTGTCCTCACCCGCGCAGACCCTGCGGGTGTGGCGGGCCGAAACCCGGAGCGTGGCTGACAACTGCCTGGTGAACCCGAACGGAGTCGGCTGCTAGGGGAGCGGCGGCATGTCGGCAGGCCGCGGCACGGCAAAAAGTGTCCGGGGATCCTGCAGCACCGCGGGATAGCTGAACGCTGAACGCGGAATGCTGCCGGAGAGCACCACCGGCCGCGCCGCTGTGTCGTTCGTCAGTTCCACCGGACCGGCGCGCCCCAGCAACAGCCTCGACCTGTCGTCCGGGGCTATCACGGCCACCGGATCGCCGTCGTTCATGTCCTCGAGCAGCCGCACCAGCTGCCGGCCCCGCTTGCCCGCAATCGGTGCGCCCTTCGCGGACAGCATCGGCAGGACAATGGCGGCGGCGTTGCCGTCGGGAACCGCACGCGCCACCCACAGCCCGTCCGCGGGGGACGGATCCACAGGATCGGGAACATCGGCGGGGGCAGGCCAGACATACGGCAGGCCGGCATCGGTGTCCGGGAACAGCGGCGCGTAGACCTCCGGCGATTTCTCGATGAGGTTGGACCGGTGACTGCGGTGCAGGGCATCATCCCCCAACCATCCCGGGAGCTCGACGGCGCCGGCATCCCCGTCAATCTGGGGAGCAAATTCGAGGATCTGTTCACGCACGGTATCGGCATGCCCGCGGGCAATCCACTCGTCCGTCATTGCCAGCCCGTAGGCGGCCAGTGCGGGCACAAAGCCCTTCCACATCAGCAGCGCCGGGTGCCGCTGCCAGCCGTAATCCGGAACCACCAGTCCGCGCAGCAGCTGCAGGGTCTCCACCCGCTGCTTGCCCAGCCGCGCCTGGTCCAGCACTGCCGCGCTGCGGGCGAAGCTCTCATACGGGAGGAAGGTCTGCACCGGCCCAGTCTGTCACTGTTCGGCGGGCCGGGCCGCCCCGGGAACCGCACCGGCACCTGTACCCGGGCCCGGAGCGGCAGCGCCCAGCACACGGACCATGATCAGGTCACGGAAGGTATGGCTGCCCACCCGGAAGGAGCGGCGGCCGGACGCGTGGAACCCTGACTTGCGGTAGAAGGACTGCGCCCTGACGTTACGGTTGTTGGCGCCCAGCCACAGGGAGCGTGCCCCCACCGAAGCCGCGGCACCGGCGGCCGCTTCAAGCAGCCGGCCGGCCAGCCCGCTGCCGTGCGCGTCAGGGTGCAGGTAGAACTTGTTCAGCTCGACCGAGGGCCGCACCGCCCGGCCCTGATCCAGCGCTTCCAGCACCTCCGGGTCCGCCGGCGCCACAAATACCAAAAGGCAGTAGCCCATCAGCCGGTCGCCGTCCCGGGCCACCAGGACCAGGGCCTTTTCATCCTGGAGATACCCGGCAAAACGTTCAGCTGACAGGTTCTCCGTGACAAAGGCAGTGCTGTCCTCAGGCGTGACCTCCGGCGGACAGGCCAGCGGGAACGTCAGGGCTGCCAGTTCGACGAGCCCGGGGATGTCTTCGGGTGTTGCATGTGAAATCGAGGCTTGCACCACTCCAGCATAGGCATGCCCGGCAGATGCCTGCCCGGGTAGCCGGGCAGGCCGCCGGTTTAGTACCGGGCGTAAAGCTCTCCAACGGGAAGGGCAGCCTCGACGGTGTTCACCGGTCCCGGCAACGGGCAGGCCCAGGCCTCGTCATAGGCGCAGGACGGGTTGTAGAGATAATTGAAGTCCAGGATCAGGCTGCCGGGTACTTCGCCGGTGCCCAGATGAGCTCCCTTGATGGTGTCCAGCAGGTACCGTCCGCCGCCGTAGCTGCCGCCGTCAATACCGGCGGTTGCGTCCTTGACCGGAATGAAAATGCCTCCGCCGTAGGAATCCAGGTTCCAGACGGCCAGGGACCCCACTCCTTCAACGCTGACCGTGCCCAGCCGGGTAAACGGCACCACGCCGTCCGTGCCGGTGGCAACCTCCATGGACTCGCCGGCACCGGCGTCCTCAATCGTCGCCTCGAACCGGAACGCCGGATCGTAGCGGGCGGTGCGCAGACCGCGGAAACGGCGTCGGGTGTCCTCGGGGAGGGGCGACGCAGGGTGCGTACCGAAGAGCCGGTCCCGCCCGGTAGCCCACAGAGAGTGGGCATGGGACACGGAAATCGATTCGGAGGCGCGCCTGGCCTGCTCATAAAGAGCGAACACGTTACGGCGCCAGTCGGCGGTGGCAAGGGCAGTGACGGGGGATACCATCTGTCCAGCGTAGTGTGTTCCAGTGACTACCGGACTTCTTATTGTGGTGCTTGTCGCCATCTTCATCGGAGCGATAGCCCAGCGGATTGCCGGTCTGGGCTTCGCGCTGTTGATTTCCCCGTTCCTAGTGATCATCCTCGGCTCGCACGGCGGAGTGATCATGGTGAATATCTGCGGCCTGGTGTCCTCGCTGCTGATCATGAGCCGGGTGTGGCGGGACGTGGACTGGTCCATGTACCGCTGGCTTGCCGTTCCCGCAGTGATCGCCAGTGTGCCCGCTTCGGCGGCCGCGGTGTTCCTTCCTGCCGCACCGCTGGCGGTGACGGTAGGCGCCGTCGTCCTGGTGGCCCTGAGCATTTCGCTGCTCCTGCAACGGACCTCCGTGGTCCTGACCGGAAACGTCCCCAAGGCCGTGGCCGGTTTCGCGTCCGGGATCACCAACGCCATGGCCGGCGTCGGCGGCCCGGCCGTCAGCGTGTACGCGCTGCTGGCCCGGTGGCCGCAGCGGCCCTTCGCCGCCACCCTGCAGCCCTTCTTCGTCACCACGGCCGCCGTCACCCTGACCTCCAAACTCTTCCTGGACCCAGGACAGATGCCGCCGTTCCAGGCCTGGGCCTGGGCGCTGGTGGCGGTAATGATCGTGGGCGGCATCTACGCCGGGGAGAAGCTGCAGCGCTTCATCCGCGATGACCAGGCGCGCCTGGCCGTGATCGTGATTGCGTTCATCGGAGCAGCCGCTGCGCTGGCGAAAGGCCTGATAGACCTCTGACCCGGAGGCGTTAGCCGACTCACGCCGGAGCCTCGCCGGGCTGCGCGGGGCCGGATGGCACGATAGAAGGCGATGAAGATTTTATTGCGGCGCAAGAAGCCGGGTATGCCGCCCATGCCGCTGTGGCTGCAGGGAACGTTCGAACTGGGCCAGGCTGCCTTGCTCTCAGCACTGGTGGTGCTGCTGCCGCTGGTCGGCGTTTGGTTTGCCAACGGCTTCACCGACCGGGAGTTCTCCTCCCTGGCCCGGCTGGGCGGCCAGGCCTGGCTGCTGATTCACGGGGTTCCGCTGTCGCTGAGCTTTCCCGCAGGGGAACTCGGTGCGGCGCCCTCCACCGGGCTGCTTTCCCTCGTCCCGCTCGGACTGACGCTGATCCCGTTCTTCCTGTCCTGGCGTGCCGGGCGCCGGCTGGCCCGGGCCTCCTACACCGACCAGCTCTGGCAGGCCCTGCTCGGAGCACTGGGCACTTATGCCCTGCTCGGTGCTGCCGCGGCGTATTTGTGCAGCACCGACGGCGTCCGGATTTCCGTGGCAGCCGGCGCGCTCGTGCCCCTGATTGCCGCCGGTGCCGGCATCATCGTAGGCGCCCGGATCGAAGCCGGCTCGTGGGTGCGGCTCATTGGCATGGACCTGACCGACTGGATTGCCCGGACCAGCCAGCATTCGCGCTGGGCTGGCTCCTACCTCTGGTCCGCGCTGCGCGCCGGGGTGGTGGGAATCGTCGCCGCCCTCGGCCTGTCAGCGGTGCTGCTGGTAGTTGCCCTGGCACTGAACTGGGCCACCATTGCCTCGGTGTACCAGCGGCTCGACGCCGGGGTGATCGGCGGCGCGGTGCTCACCGTGGTGGAACTGGGGCTGATGCCGAACTTCGTGGTGTGGACCCTCGGCTGGGCCTCCGGCGCCGGGTTCTCCATGGGCACCGGCAGCATCATCAGCCCGCTGGAAACCACCGTGGGCCCGCTGCCCGCCGTCCCGGTGCTGGCCGCACTGCCCGCAGGCAGCATGGAATACGGCTACGTCGCGCTGCTGATCCCGGTGGCCGCCGGCGTGCTGGCCGGCTGGTGGTTCCTGCGCGAGGGGGAGAACCACTTTGACGAGTGGTTGTCCATCAAGATCCGTGCCCGCTGGTTCACCGCGCCGGTATCCACGCTGGTGCTGGGCGCCATCGTGGGGCTGGTTTCCGGTGTGCTGGCAGCGGCAGCCGGCTGGCTTTCGGACGGCTCGCTAGGCATGGGACGTTTTGTGGGCCTCGGCCCGGACCCGCTGTGGCTGGGCCTGTGGGTGGCCGCAGAGGTGGGGGCCGGCGTCGTGATCGGCTACGCCGTGGGCCCGTGGCTGGAACGCGAGCCTAAACAGGCACGCGAACCAGCGCTCAAGGCCTGAGGCAGGCTACGGCAGCTCGAAGCTCAGGTACTCCGACTGGCAGGATTCGGACGCGTTCAGGGTGATCGCTGACCGCATGCAGGATTCGTAGGTCACCGTCCGGTCCCACAGCAGGGCCATGGCCGCCATGCCAAGCGTGGTGACGAACGTGACGACCAGACCGATGGAGATCAGCACGGGCAGCACGGGCCGCATCTTGGCCCGGGCCGCTTTGACCAGCGCGATGATGCCGACGACGACGGCGGCGGTTCCGAGCGCTATCGGGACCAGTTTCCACGGCAGCACAAGATTGCTGCTCAGGAGGGTGGCGATTGCCAGCAGCCAGAAGATCCTGACGTACTGGACCGCGTTGCGCTTCTGCTCGTCGGGAACACCCTGGCGGCTGTTGTCCGGCCCGGCGGGGGACTTGGTCTGGGTCTGGGCACCGTCGTCGTTCATGCGTTTAACCCTAGGCGACGCGGCACCCTATGGTTGACGCATGCGCATTGTAGTTCTTGTGTCCGGCACCGGATCCAACCTCCAGGCCGTGCTGGACGCCGTCCGGGAAGGCCGGCTCGACGTCGAGATTGCGGCCGTGGGATCGGACCGGCCAGGCGCCTACGGCGTGGAACGCGCGGCCGACGCCGGGTACCCCACCTTTGTGGTGAACTTCCGCGACTACCCGGACCGGGCCGATTGGAACCGGGCGCTCACCCGGGAAGTGGCCGCCTACGCCCCGGACCTGGTGCTCTCCTCAGGGTTCATGCGGATAGTGGACGAGGAGTTCATCAACGCCTTCAACGGCCGTTACCTGAACACCCACCCGGCCCTGCTGCCCTCCTTCCCCGGCGCCCACGGGGTGCGGGACGCGCTTGCCTACGGGGTGAAGATCACCGGCTGCACCGTGCACTGGGCCGACGCCGGGGTGGACACCGGGCCGATCCTCGCCCAGGCCGCCGTCGAGGTGCTCGACGGCGACACGGAGGAAACCCTGCACGAACGCATCAAGGTGCAGGAACGCCGCCTGCTGATAGAAACCCTGGACCGCCTCAGCCGGGAAGGGCTCTAACCGGGTCACCGGACGCTCGTTCGCCGGGTTGCCGGACGCTTAGTCCAGCGCGGCGCCCTTGGTTTCGGGTGCAAAGCGGGCCATCCAGAGGACCGCCAGCAGCACCAGCACCCCGGCCAGCGCAAAGGAAAGCGGCAGCCCGAGGTACGGCCACAGGACCGACACGAAAATCAGCGGACCGAACCCGGCGCCGATCCGGGAGACGGTGGACGCCCAGCCGAACCCGCTGCCGCGCAGCTCGGTCGGGTAGAGCTCGGACACGTAGGCGTAGAGCACCGGAATGGCCACCTGCACCACAAAGCCGTAGACCAGCAGCCAGACGGTGGCAGCCGTGGGCACGTCCACCACCAGAGCGACCACCACCAGGATGGCGGCGGACAGCGGGCCGGTCACTGCCAGAATCCACTTCCGGCCCACCTTCTCCACCAGCAGGGCGGCAGCAATCACGCCCAGCAGCCCGACGGCGGCCATTCCGGAGGTGGTCAGGAACGCCCGGTATTCGGCGAACCCGGCGTCCACGAGGATCTTCGGCATCCACTGCAGCGCCAGGTAATAGACCAGCAGGATGGTCAGGAACAGGGACCATGCGGCAATGGTGGTTTTGGTGCTGAACCGCCAGAGGTCGGCAAGCTGGGTGCCCATGGTGCGCGGTGACAGCTTTTCCGGCTCCGCGGGTTCGGGCAGCCGCCAATCGGTCTGTGTGCCGCCGGTGCGCCGGATCAGGTCCTCAATGACGGCGGACGCCTCAGCGGTCCGGCCCTTCCGGACAAGGTAGAGCGGGGACTCCGGCACCGAGCGGCGCACCCAGAAAACCAGCAGCGCGGGCAGCACCATGATGAGCATGGTGTACCGCCAGTCGGCAAAGGTCGCCATGATCACTGCGGACGTGACGCCGCAGAGCGCGGCGCCCACCGGCCACCAGCCATCCATCGCGGTGAGTACCCGGCCGCGCTGCTTCTTGGGCGTGAACTCTCCGACCAGGGCATAGTCCACGGGCACGCAGCCGCCCAGACCGAATCCGGCCATAAAGCGGAAGATGCAGAACCAGACGATATCCGGCGAGAACGCTCCGAGGACCGTAAACAGGGAGAAAACCAGCAGCGTGGCCGAAAACGCCCGTTTGCGGCCGATCGCATCCGCGATGGATCCCCAGACGAAGGCGCCGATGGCCATGCCCAGCAGATTCGCGGTGCCGATCCACGCCGCCTGCGCCGGCACCAGATCCCATTCCTTGGAGAGCAGGGGAATCAGGACGCCGTTGAGCGTGACGTCCCAGGCATCGAACATAAAGCCGAGGCCGCCGATCAGGAAGATCCTGCCCTGGACTTTCCACCGCCACGGCAGGTTTTGCACAACCTGGTCACCCGTAGGCAGGGTGTTGGTGATCGACATGGCTGAAGGGACCTTCCGGAGGGTGTGCGCGGGCACACAAACGAGTTCGGGAAAACACTACCTCCACAGCACCCCACCTGTGGACAGCGCGCTGGTCCCGGTTTTCATCCGGGACGATAAGGCATGGCGACATCAGGCGGGAACCGATCCCGGGCGTCCTTCGGCGGCCTGCCCGGGCCGGTGTTTTCCGTGGCCGAGGCCCGGGCTGCCGGGATGCCGCCGCAATGGCTGCGCCGCAGGGAATACGACGCCGCCGGGCACGGCCTGCGGGCGGTCCGCGGCCTGGAACCCACTCTCCTTGACCGGGTGCGCCCGCTTGTTTCCGAGACCGGCCACACCGTAGCCAGTCACACCACGGCGGCGGCGCTATGGGGCATATGGCTTCCGTTGCGGCTGGACGCCGGTCCGCTGCATGTGACCCGGCCGCATCGGTATGCCCAGCAGCGGCGGAACGGGGTCAGCGGGCACAACGCTGCCCTTCAGCAGGCAGACGTGGTCCGGTGCGGCGGTCTGCTGGTGACCTCCCCGGCCTTTACCTGGACGGATCTCGCCGGGCTGCTGTCCGTGGATGAACTGGTCACGGCGGGGGATTCCCTGCTGCGCCGTCCCGACGCCCCGCAGCGCGGCGGGTTCCTCTACCGGCCGGATCCGCTGTGCAGCATTGATGCCCTCCGGCAGATCACAGACCGACGGGCCGGCGTCCGCGGAATGGTTGCGGCACGGACGGCGCTCGGGCTGGTTCGGCCCGGGGTGGACTCCGCACCGGAATCGCGGCTGCGGCTCCTGATCCGCCACTCCGGCCTGCCGGAACCGGAGGTCAATCAGTGGATCATCAATCCCGCCGGGCGGCCGGTCTCGCGGCCCGACCTGCAATACCGCCTCCTGCGGATAGCCCTTGAATACGAGGGGGAGCACCATCTGGTGGACCCGGATCAATGGCACCGCGATATTGAACGCGACGACAGGCTGCGGGCGATGGGGTGGACAGTGCTGCGGTTCAGCAAAAAGCACCTGCGTCCTGAGAATCAGGCGGCCGCCGCGGAAAAGGTCCGCAGTGCACTGCTGGCCCGTGGCTGGCATCCCGGACGGCAGGCATAACGTCCAATAGGCATCCTGGCCGGCAGCACTAAGCGGCCAATAGGCACCCGGGGGTGAGGCGGCAGAAGCGTCCACATGGCATCGGGGTGAGGCCGCACAAACGTCCACATGGCATCCGGGTGAGGCGGCACAAGCGTCGAAAACGGCTCCCAGCCCCCGGCTTGAGAATCGAGTCTGCAATTTTTACGGTTTTCAAGCCGGAAAACGGTAAATATTGCAGACTCGATCCGCGGACCCGTACTTTTTGCAGACTCGATGCGTGAATCGGTACTTTTTGCAGACTCGATGCCCCCAGAGCTCCAGACCCCGTGCACGCCACCCAAAGCGCTTCATCCGCATCCGAAGACACCGTGTTACACCGCCCGAGGGCGGGCCGGAGGGGTCAAGGCATAAACTTCTCGTGGGCCGCACGGCCTGCGCACGCCGTTCATCGAATCCTTGGAGTGTCAGTTGTGAGCAACCCCGTCCTTGACCGTGTCCCTATCCGCCGGGCCCTGATTTCGGTCTACAACAAGACGGGGCTGACGGAACTCGCGCAGGGCCTCGCCGCGGCCGGCGTCAGCATTGTCTCCACCGGTTCCACGGCCAAGCAGATTGCCGCCGCCGGTGTCGCCGTCACCGAGGTGTCCGAGGTGACCGGGTTCGCCGAGTGCCTCGACGGCCGGGTGAAAACCCTGCACCCGCGGGTCCACGCGGGCATCCTGGCCGACCGCCGGCGGGAGGATCACCTGGCGCAGCTCGAGGAAATGGAGATTGAACCCTTCGACCTCGTGGTGGTCAACCTCTACCCGTTCGTGGAAACTGTCCGTTCCGGTGCCGCACAGGATGACGTGGTGGAGCAGATCGACATTGGCGGGCCCTCCATGGTCCGCGCCGCCGCCAAGAACCACCCGTCGGTGGCCGTGGTGGTGGACCCGGACAAGTATTCAGACGTGGTCACCGCAGCGGCGGAGGGCGGCTTCGACCTGGCCCAGCGGCGCCGGCTGGCCGCCGAGGCCTTCGCCCACACCGCCGCCTATGACAACGCGGTAGCCACCTGGACCGCCGAGCAGTTCGGGGACGGAACCGAGGACGGCGCCAAGTGGCCGGCCTACACCGGCCTGGCGCTGGAACGCGCCGAAGTGCTGCGCTACGGCGAAAACCCGCACCAGGACGCGGCCCTGTACGTGGAGAAGGGCGGGCAGCCCGGCGTGGCACAGGCCGACCAGCTGCACGGCAAGGCCATGTCCTACAACAACTACGTCGACGCCGACGCCGCCCTGCGGGCCGCCTTCGACTTTGATGAGCCCGCCGTTGCGGTGGTCAAGCACGCGAACCCGTGCGGCATTGCGGTCGCGTCCCCGGATGCAGCCGATCCCATTGCCGATGCCCACGCGAAGGCCCACGCCTGCGACCCGGTCTCGGCCTTCGGCGGCGTCATCGCCGCCAACCGCACAGTCACTGCAGGCATGGCCGAAACGGTGAAGGACATCTTCACCGAGGTGGTGATCGCCCCGGATTTCGAGCCGGCCGCCGTGGAGATCCTCAGCGCGAAGAAGAACATCCGCCTGCTCGCCCTGCCGGACGGCTACGGCCGCAACGCTGCAGAGTTCCGGCAGGTTTCCGGCGGTGTGCTGGTGCAGAAGGCGGACCGGCTCCAGGCCGAGGGCGATGATCCGGCCACCTGGACGCTCGCCGCTGGGGAGCCTGCGGACGAGGCCACGATGGCCGACCTCGCGTTTGCCTGGGCCGCGGTGCGGGCAGCGAAATCCAACGCCATCCTGCTGGCGAAGAACGGTGCATCCGTGGGCGTGGGCATGGGCCAGGTCAACCGGGTGGATTCCTGCCGGCTCGCCGTCGAGCGGGCGAACACCCTCGGCGCTGAGGGCGAGGACCGCGCCCGGGGCTCCGTGGCGGCGTCGGACGCGTTCTTCCCCTTCGCGGACGGACTGCAGATCCTGCTCGACGCCGGCGTCCGTGCCGTGGTCCAGCCGGGCGGTTCCATCCGCGACAACGAGGTCATTGAAGCCGCGGCCGCTGCCGGAGTCACCATGTACTTCACCGGCGCCCGGCACTTCTTCCACTAGCCGGGAAACGCGGGACGGTACAGGTAATGCGCCGTCCCGCGTTTTAGGGCGCAGATAGTGCGCTATGGCATAGTTGAACTCAAATACAAGCCAAAAAGACGGGTTCCGTCATGCCACAAGACATGCTCCGGTTCCCACCAACACACTAGGAGAACGTGTGGCTGAGAAAATCAAGGTTGTGGGCTCTGTCGTAGAGCTCGACGGCGATGAGATGACCCGTATCATCTGGCAGTTCATCAAGGACCGCCTGATCAACCCGTACCTGGACGTAGACCTGAAGTACTACGACCTTTCCATCCAGAACCGCGACGCGACCGATGACCAGGTCACCATCGACGCCGCCAACGCCATCAAGGAACACGGCGTGGGCGTCAAGTGCGCCACCATCACCCCCGACGAAGCACGCGTCGAGGAATTCGGCCTGAAGAAGATGTGGGTCTCCCCGAACGGAACCATCCGCAACATCCTGGGCGGCGTGGTCTTCCGCGAGCCGATCATCATCTCCAACATCCCGCGCCTGGTCCCGGGCTGGAACAAGCCGATCATCATCGGCCGCCACGCCCACGGCGACCAGTACAAGGCCACCAACTTCAAGGTTCCCGGTGCCGGTACCCTGACGCTGACCTACACGCCTGCCGACGGCAGCGAAGAAATCAAGCAGCAGGTTGTTACGTACAACGAAGATGGCGGCGTCGCCATGGGTATGTACAACTTCAACGATTCCATCAAGGACTTCGCCCGCGCTTCCTTCGCCTACGGCCTGCAGCGCAATTACCCGGTGTACCTCTCCACCAAGAACACCATCCTGAAGGCCTACGACGGCCAGTTCAAGGATCTGTTCCAGGAAGTCTTCGACGCCGAGTTCAAGGACCAGTTCGAAGCAGCCGGCCTCACCTACGAGCACCGCCTGATCGATGACATGGTGGCCTCCGCGATGAAGTGGGAAGGCGGCTACGTCTGGGCCTGCAAGAACTACGACGGCGACGTCCAGTCCGACACCGTGGCACAGGGCTTCGGCTCGCTGGGCCTGATGACCTCCGTGCTGATGACCCCGGACGGCAAGACCGTTGAGGCCGAAGCAGCGCACGGCACGGTGACCCGTCACTACCGCCAGCACCAGCAGGGCAAGCCCACCTCCACGAACCCGATCGCCTCGATCTTCGCGTGGACCCGTGGCCTGATGCACCGCGGCAAGCTGGACAACACCCCCGAGGTCATCAACTTCGCCGAGACCCTTGAAGACGTTGTCATCAAGACGGTCGAATCCGGAAAGATGACCAAGGACCTGGCACTGCTGGTCGGACCGGACCAGCCGTACCTGACCACCGAAGAGTTCCTCGCCGCACTGGACGAGAACCTCAAGGCCCGCCTGGGCGCCGAGGTTGCAGCCTAACCGGCTCTCCTCACCGCCCGCCCCCGCCCTGCGCGGGGGAGCACGACGACGGCGCGCTGCCCCTCCGCGGGGCGGCGCGCCGTCGTCGTTTAACCCGGATGACGCGTAATAAATAGCGCGGTCGGACCCGCGGTGCCACCATGTGGGGATGTCGAATTCCACCACTGTGCCGGCCCCGGCCGGTACCGCTGCCGAAGAGCGCAGCGCCCGCATAGCGGTGACCATCTTCCCGCTGCTCATTGTTGCCGGCGGCGTGGTTGCACTGTTCTTCCCGCAGCCCTTCACCGGTCTCTCCGCCTACATCAACCCGGGCCTGATGCTGATTATGTTCGGCATGGGCCTGACCCTCACCCTTCCCGACTTCGCCCTGGTGGCCCGGCAGCCGCTGCCCGTGCTGCTCGGCGTCGTGGCGCAGTTCGTGATTATGCCGCTGCTGGGCCTGGGGATCGCCTGGGCGCTGAACCTCAGCCCGGAACTGGCAGCGGGGCTGATCCTGGTGGGCTGCGCCCCCGGAGGCACGGCGTCGAATGTGGTGACCTATCTGGCGCGCGGCAACGTGGCCCTCTCCGTGGCCATGACCTCGGTATCCACGCTGCTGGCGCCCCTGCTGACTCCGCTGCTGGCACTGTGGCTCGCGGGCCGGTACATGGCAGTGGACGCCGGTTCCATGGCGTGGTCCATTGTGCAGATTGTCCTGATTCCGGTGGTGCTCGGGCTCGTGATCCGCTACCTCATGCCGAGGCTGGTGGACAGGGTGCTGCCCGCCCTGCCCTGGATCTCCGTGGCGGCGATTACGTTTGTGGTGATTGCCGTGGTGGCCGGCAGCGCCCAGGCGATCTTCACTGCCGGCTGGCTGATCCTGCTGGCCGTGGTGCTGCACAACGGCCTGGGCCTGGGACTGGGCTACGGTGCCGCCAAGCTGTTCCGCCAGCCCATCCCGTCCCGCCGGACCATGGCCATTGAAGTCGGAATGCAGAACTCCGGGCTCGCCGCAGGCCTGGCGAAACAGTACTTCGCCCCGGAGGCGGCGTTGCCCGCGGCTGTGTTCTCTGTTTGGCACAACGTCTCAGGTGCGCTGATGGCCGCCATCTGGCGGCGCCGGCCCGTGTCCTAGCCGTGCCGGTGGCAAGTTAGGAGGCGGATAACTGCAGCAGGCCCCGGACCGGAGTCCGGGGCCTGCTGCAGTTCCGGCTGATCGGCTAGATGCCCGCGCCGTGATCGCCGGAGGAGGACGGCCCGGACGACCCCGAGCCCCCGGAACCCATCCCCGATCCTGAGCCGCTGGAGCCCATCCCGGATCCTGAACCGCTGGAGCCCATCCCGGATCCTGAACCGCTGGAGCCCATCCCGGATCCTGAACCGCTGGAGCCGGAGCCCGTTCCGGAGCTGGACGAGACGGAGGCCGGCTCGGAGGAACTCTGGCCCGAAATGGTGTTTCCGTCCTTATACGTCGCGGACACTTCGATCTTCCGCGGTTTTGAACGTTCGCTGACCGGGATAAAGACACTCAGCACGCCGTTCTCGTACTTGGCGGAGATGTTGTCGATATCTATGCCCTGGCCAAGGTTCAGCTGCCGGAGGAAGGATCCGCTTTCCCGTTCCCGGGTCAGCCAGGTTACGCCTTCCGTGGTGTGGATGGTCCGCTCGGCACGGATGGTCAGCAGCTGGCCGTCCACATCAACGTCCACCGAGCCGGGATCGATGCCCGGAAGATCTGCATTGAGGATGTAATGGTCGCCCTCGCGGTACAGATCGATGGGCATCAGCCGAAGCCGCTGACGGGGGTCCAGAAGAGCACCTGCCATTCGGTCCAGCTCACGGAATGGATCAAACTTCATCGCCATGGTCATCAACTCCTTTGTGCCACCGACGTCCGTCGGGCATCGGTGGTTGAAACGCCGATTATGGAGGGTCGATAAAGGTTGAGTCGCACTACCTCAACGATGAAAATACGCTAGCACTCGGGCAATATGAGTGCCAGATCACATGATCAAAAAGGATTCGGAAGGACGGAATTCGAGGTGGCGTCAGCCCACCGGCCAGGCATGCACGGCGGTATTGGTGTGCATGTTTTCCCAGTAGAGACGGGACATCTCGGCCAGTGCCGCACTGCGTTCGAGCCCCGACTCCTCCAAGCGGCGAAGCGTGGCGATCTGCCAGGCTGCCCCGTTCTGCTCCGTACGTGCCCGCTCCGAGACGACATCCAGATAGCGGTCTATGAGCGTTTGATCCACCTTCAGGGCCCGCAGCCCCTCTGCTGCCTGCGGGATCAGGTGCCTCACAATGAGTTCAGCCACCGGAATCTCGCCGATACCGGGCCAGTACACTGTGGCTTCCAGTCCCTGCCGGGCACAGGAGAGGAAATTGTCGGAAGCGGTTTTGAACGCCAGCCGGCTCCACAGCGGGCGGTCCGCCGTACGAATGTACTCGACCAGGCCGTAGTAAAAAGCGGCATTGGCCACCACGTCAATGACGGACGGACCTGCCGGCAGCACACGGTTTTCCAGTCTCAGGTTGGGCGTGCCGCTGCCCGGGTCATAGATGGGGCGGTTCCAGCGGTAAACGGTCCCGTTGTGCAGCCGCAGTTCAGACAGCAGCGGCGCACCTGCGGGGGTGGTTTCATCCCCTCGGCCCGAGAGCTCCGGGAGGAGAGCCGGGAAATAGCGGACGTTCTCCTCAAACAGGTCAAAGATGGAGGTGATCCACCGTTCTCCGAACCAGACACGGGGGCGCACACCCTGCTGGCGCATTTCCGGGGGCCGGGTGTCGATTGACTGCTTGAACAACTCAATCCGGGTTTCATGCCACAGGATGTGTTCCATGAAGATGGGGGAGTTGGCAGCCAGAGCAACTTGGGGAGCGGCGATCATCTGTGCTGCATTCCACGCCGGGGCGAATTCCTCCGGTGAGACTTCCAGATGCAGCTGCACCGACGTGCAGGCTGCTTCGGGGGCAATGTTTTGGGCGTAGAAGGACAGGGGCTCCGGGCCCGAGAGGTCCAGGAGGACGTCTTCGCCCCGTGCCTGAAGCACTGACGTGTTCAGTGCCGCATAGCGCTGGCCGCTGCTCAGCCACTCCCAGCCGTCCATGAACCCGGGTGTCAGCGTGGGCAGGATGCCCACCATCATGATGTCCGCGCCCTCCTGCTCGGCACGTTCATCGGCACGGTTGAGCTGCATCCGCAGGCCGTCTTCAAGGTCCTTGAGCCCGAACTGTCCGATGGAAAGAGCCGGATGATTCATCTCGATGTTGAAGGCACCTATTTCGGTCTGGAAAGCCGGATCTGCGATGCGCTTCAACACAGCCTGGTTGCGCAGGGCGGGGGAGAAGTCACGATTGGTGAGGTTCAGTTCAAGTTCCAGTCCGATGCTCGCCGTATCGGCAAACCGGGCAGTGGACAGGTAATGGGCAAAGTGGTCCAGGTTTTCCAGCAGCCGCTGCCGGTAAGCGGTCCGCTGTGCCCTGCTGAACGTCCGGCTCGTAACCTCGGCACCCATGAACCCTACTTCTCCTTCAGTCCCTTGTAGACGTTGACGGGACGCTGCATCTCACCGTGCTGGGCTCCCATCACAATGACAGTTCCGGAGAGCACGGGGATGCTCCACTGAAGGATCTTCAGCTGCCTTTGAGCCGCCTTCAGTTCCTTGGAAGCGCCTTCCCCGGGCTCGGTGGCTCCCTGGCTGCCCTGCTCCGAAAGCTTCTCCACCTTTCCGCCGAGGATGCCCGCATACAGGGTGACCGCCGCGCCGAGGATGGTAACCGCGGTTTTGTACACGGTAAGCCGGCCCACCCCTTTCTGCCGGGCCACCCGAGCGCTGTTATCGCCCAACAGGGCGAGTCCGGCAAGGAAATGGGTCCCGAGTGCCGCTGCCTGGACAGGTGCCCACTTCTTCCAGCCGAGGGCCGACAGCCGGGTCCTCTCGGTGGGATCCTTCGCTTCCGCGGCAGCTCCGTTGAGGCCGACGGCGCCCATAAGGGAGCCTCCGAACCAGGCTGCCGCCGTGAGGTCATGGACAGATCGCGTAAGTGCCGCCATGGTGATGCTCCTGGGGGTCTGGGACAAGCGGATGTACGGCAGGGAAGCCGAAACCCGTCGCCTCTTCTCTCATCGGTGCAAAACATCAGACAACCACGCAGCAGGCGCATAAGCAAGGTTGCTTATGATCCGGCAGGCTGCATACTATGAGCTAAGCATGCTTAGTATTGCGATGCGGTTCGATCTGAATCAACAGTGCGATGACGAAAGAGAGCGATGATGACAGACAACTTCAGCCCGCGCGACGGAAGCCATGCAGCATCCCCCACCGCAGGACAGGGATCTGACACAACCGCAGCCGCCAAGGCCGATGCGGCCAAACAGCAGGCGGGCGACCTCGCCCAGCACGCCAAGGGCAACGCCCAGCAGGTGGCTGAGACAGCCAAGACCGAAGCAGCCGGCGTCGCATCCGAGGTGAAGAGCAACGCCAAGGACCTCTTCACCCAGGCGCGCTCCGACCTCACCGAGCAGGCGGGGGCACAGCAGCAGAAGGTGGCCGAAGGCCTGCGGTCGGTGGCCGACGAACTTCAGTCCATGGCGCAGTCCGGTCAGTCCGGTGTAGCGGCCGATCTTGTAGGCGAAGCGGCCAGCCGCGCCTCCTCCGTGGCCGGTTGGCTTGACGGCCGCGACCCGGGATCGCTCCTGGACGAGGTCAAAGGCTTTGCCCGTCAGCGGCCCATGGCCTTCCTTGCCATCGCCGCCGGTGCGGGTTTCCTCGCCGGCCGCCTGAATAAGAGCCTCAGTGCCGGAGCTCCGGCGCAGGGCGCGACCGGCGGCACAACCGGCCAGCATGTGGCCCCGCCGGCGCCCCCGGTTCCGCCGATACAGCCGCCCCGGCCCGCTGCGGGCACCGAAACGGCCGCGCAGGGCGCCGCGTCCCAGAGTGCTGCGGGAACCGATGACCCCTTCGGCTCCGAGCCGGTACGCAGTGCCGGTTCCGGCCCGGCCTCGGCCCAGACCCTGCCGCCCACTCCGTCTACCGGAGTCCCGGCAGCTGATCCCTACAGCGGTGGTCGGCGCTAATGAGTACCGAAATGCCTCCCACTCCTGCACAGGCCAAGGCCGAGTCCACCTCTCTGGGGGACCTTCTCGGCCAGGTGACGCAGGACATGACCACGCTGATGCGTCAGGAAGTTGAACTGGCGAAGGTGGAGATGAAGCAATCGGCCACCCGTGCAGGAAAAGGGGCGGGAATGTTTGGCGGCGCCGCCGTCGCCGGTTATTTCGTCCTCCTTTTCCTATCCGTTGCTCTCTGGTACGCCCTCGGCACCACAGCGATCGGCTTCGGCTGGTCCGCCGTGATTGTGGCCCTCATCTGGGCCATTGTCGCCGCTGTCCTGGCAGCCCGCGGACGCGCGGAAATGAAGAAGATCAAGGGCATGCCGCAGACCTCCGAAACGCTGCAGGAAATCCCCCGGACCATGAAACCAAGCGAGGAAACACGATGAGTGAAAACCCTGATGAGATTCGCGCCGACATTGAGCGTACCCGCCAGCGGCTGGGTACGAACGTGGACGCCGTGGCGGACAAGGTAACCCCCTCCCACATCGTCCAGCGGCAGACGGACAAGGTGAAGGACAAGGTATTCGGAGTGAAGGACAAGGTGATGGGTGTGGCCGATTCAATGGGTAACAGTGCCTCAAATGCCGGTGGCAGCGTGTCCGACAGTATGTCCGCTGCCGGTTCAGCTGTGCAGGATGCCCCGGGTCAGCTGGTGGGCAAGGCCCAGGGCAACCCCATGGCAGCGGGCCTGATCGCCTTCGGCGCCGGGCTGCTTGCCGCTTCCCTGATTCCCGCCAGTGAGAAGGAACGTGTCGCGGCGGACAACCTCAAGACCGCGGCCAAGCCGATGACCGACGAGCTGGCAGGGGCGGCAAAGGAAATGGCACAGGGGCTCAAGGAACCTGCCCAGGAGGCCATGGAGAACGTCAAGGCTACTGCTGCCGACGCCGCGCAGAACGTTAAGTCCGAGGGACAGAGCGCTGCGACGGAGGTCAAGGAGTCCGCGACGGACGCCCAGCAGAATGTTCGGAACGCCTGACCGGTAGAGTACTGCACCGGCAATAAACGACGGCGGCCCCGCACCGGCCGCCGTCGTGCGTTCATCAGCGCGGTACAGCCGCTTCGTCGTTGCGGTAAAGCACACCCATCTGCGCGCGGGCGGCATCAAAGATGCGCATGGTGCGCAGTGAATCGGCCCAGGTCATGGTGGGGCTTTCCAGCAGTCCCGCCTGGATGCAGCGGGTGACTTCACGCAGTTCGTAGGTATAGCCGTTGCCCACCTGCGGGAACCGTTCAATCCGGGTTTCGCCCATGTGCGGGGCAATGGTCAGTTCCACCGGGTTGTGCAGCGGGGAACCGGTGCGCAGCCAGCCCTTCGTGCCGGAAATGAGTGCCGTGCGCGGGCAGGCCGACACCAGGGACGACGTCAGCTGGGCCATCCCGCCGGATGCATAACCGAGCGTCAGGGCGTTCTGGACATCCACGCCGTCCGCATTGACCGCACCCACGGCATGGACCGTTTCCGGAAATCCCAGCGCACCCAGCGCAAACGTCAGCGGGTAGACGGTGAGATCCAGCAGCGCGCCGCCGCCCGCGGCCGGGTCCCAGAGCCGGTGCGACGGGTCATAGGCGGCGGGGAACCCCAGATCCGCCTGGACCCAGTGGATGTCTCCCAGCTCGCCGGACGCCACCAGCTCCCAGATGCGGTTAATGCAGGGCAGGAACCGGGTCCACACCGCCTCCATGAGGAACACGTTGCGGGAGCGTGCCAGCTCAATGAGATCCTCAGCCTCCCTGGCATTGATCGTCAGGGATTTTTCGCACAGGACGTGCTTGCCGGCTTCCAGGGCCCTGCGGGTTATTTCGTAGTGCTGCGCATGCGGGGAAGCAATATAGACAACGTCTACGTCCGGATCGGCAAACAGCCGGTCGTAGCCCTTGCCCTCCGAAGAGTCGAAATAGCTGGTGGCGAAGCCAAACCGCTGGGCAAAGTCTTCCGCGGTGGCCTGGCCGCGCGAACTTACGGCCTGCAGGACGGCATCTTCGAGCCGGGCGATGTCTTCGGTGACCCGTTCGGCGATGTTGCCGGTGGCGACGACGCCCCAGCGCAGGGTTCGGCCGGTGGCCTGGACAGGGCTGGGCGCCCCGGGCTGGACACAAGGCGGGGTGGGAATGTGTTGAAGGGTGGTCATGGTCCTCGTCTTCCGCGTCGTTGCAGGGAGTGGTCCCTACTCTATGGTGGGCAGCGGCCGGAGCCTAGGGGGCGCCAACGTCCTCACCGCCGGTCCGGTTCCGGACCATCTCCATGCCTGGCGTGAGCCGTGCGACGGTTCCCCCGATGACGCCCTCGTTCAGCCGGCTGTCGGCTGGGAGGCCGCGACGGCGCTGCGGTGTTCGGCGGCGGTGAGCCGGTAGTTCTCCGCGTTCGCGCGGACGCCGTTAAACTCCTCATCGCTGAGCGGGCGGCGCACCTTGGCCGGGACGCCGGCCACCAGGGAACGAGGGGGCACAACGGTTCCTTCGAGCACCAGGGCCCCGGCTGCCACGAGCGAACCGGCACCGATGACGGCACCGTTCATCACGGTGGCGCTCATCCCGATCAGGCAGTCATCCTCCACTGTGCAGCCGTGCACCACGGCATTGTGGCCCACGCTGACGCGTTCCCCGACCGACGTCGGGAAGCCCGGATCGGCGTGCAGGACCACATTGTCCTGCAGGTTGGTGCCTGCCCCCACCGTGATGCTGTTGGAATCGCCGCGCACACATACGCCGTAAAAGGCACTGGAATCCGGCGCCATGGTGACATCGCCAATCAGTGACGCCGTGGGCGCAAGGAAAACGGTGGGATCGATGGAGGGAGACTTGCCCCGGAAATCAATAATGTGTGCCATGACACACAGCTTAGCCGGAGCGGGAAGCGCCCTAGTTGAAGACGATGGTCCGCATGCCGTCCAGCAGGACGCGGTGTTCGGCATGCCACTGCACCGCCTTGGACAGCGCCCGCCCTTCGACGTCGCTGCCCAGCGCAGCCAGCTGGGCGGCGGAGCGGGCATGGTCCACCCGGATGACCTCCTGCTCGATGATCGGACCTTCGTCCAGGTCCGACGTCACGTAGTGAGCCGTGGCCCCGATGAGCTTCACGCCGCGGGCATGCGCCTGGTGGTAGGGCCGGGCACCCTTGAAGGAGGGCAGGAAGGAATGGTGGATGTTGATCGCCCGGCCGGAGAGGTCGGCGCAGAGTTCATTGCTCAGGATCTGCATGTAGCGGGCCAGGACCACCAACTCAATGTCGAGTTCGGCCATCAGGGCCCGCAGACGGTCCTCGGCCTGCCGCTTGGTCTCCGGCGTCACCGGAATGTGGTGGAAGGGTACGCCGTAGAACTCCGCCAGCGGCTCGAGGTCGCGGTGGTTGGACACAATGGCGGGGATCTCCACCGGCAGTGTGCCGGCCCGCTGCTGGAACAGCAGATCATTGAGGCAATGCCCGGATTTGGACGCCATGATCAGGGTGCGGACCCGCGTTCCGGCACGGTGCAGCTGCCAGGACATGGAGAAACCGTCAGCTACGGCCGACAGTTCGCTGCGCACCTGCTCATAGGACCGGGGGGAGGTGAACTCCACCCGCATGAAAAAGGAACCGGTCTCCGGGCTGCCGTACTGCGCCGACTCGGTAATGTTGCCTTCCGCTGCCACGAGCGATGCGCTCACGGCATGCACAATCCCCGGCCGGTCCGGGCAGGAGAGAGTAAGTGTGTAGGCGCCTGGGCGTGCGCTGGCGGGCAGCGGAGAAATCGATTCGGTCACCCTAGCTAGGTTACCGGCTCTGCCGCCTTGGCTTAGGGTTGGGCTCATGGATGTGACGTTCCTGCCGCTTTCGGACAAGGATGAGGAAGAACTCGTCCGGTTCCTCACCACCAACAGCTTTCCGTACCACCGGATCAAGGCGCCTTCCGAAGGCCTGGTCCGGCGGCTGCTGATCGAAGGGCGCTTCGACGGGGATGCGGTCCGCACCTACTGGGTGATCGGGGACAACCACCGGCTGGGCCTGGTCATCCTGGAGGAACTGGACACCCCCACCCCCATGCTGGACCTCCGGCTGGTGGAACGGTTCCGGGGACGCGGCAACGCGGTGCCCGTGCTGCAGGCCCTGACTGAAAAAGTATTCGGGGACTACCCCGGCATCCACCGTTTCGCCGGCCGTACCCGCGAGGACAACGTCGCCATGCGCAAGACGCTGCTGCGCTCGGGGTTCCTGAAGGAAGCCCACTACCGGGAAGACTGGCCCCTGGAGGACGGGCGCCGGGTGGCCACGGTGGTGTATGCCATCCTGCGCCGCGACTGGGAGCAGGGAACGGTTAGCCGCTTTGACTGGGAAGAGCTGGAACAGCCCCGATAGGGGTATCTCCGTCCCCGCCCTCCTCCAGCAGCCGCACTGCAGCCAGCGCGGCGGAGCGGCCGGCCCTGGTTGCACCCAGTGTGGACGAGGATTCCCCGTAGCCAACCAGGAAAAGCCGGGGTTCACGCACCACCCGCACCCCGTCCATCCGGATGCCTCCGCCCGGTTCGCGCAGCCGCAGCGGGCCCAGATGCTCCAGTGCGGCGCGGAACCCGGTAGCCCAGAGGATCACGTCCACCTTCTCCACCGAGCCGTCCTGGAAGGTAACCGTGTCCGCGGCCAGACTGCGCAGGGGTCCGCGGGAGACAAGGATGCCGGCCGCAATGCCGTCCCGGTATTCCGGGGTCAGCGGCAGCCCGGTGGCAGCAACGACGCTCAGCGGCGGCAGCCCGGCACGGGTACGGGCGCTGACCCGGGCTTCGACTGCCCGGCCCCACTCAGCGTCAAACGGCCGGCGGGTGAACTCGGGCGGCCGGCGGGTGGACCACACGGTCTGCGCCCCGGCGCGGTTCAGCTGGAGCAGGAACTGCACGGCGGAGGTGCCCCCGCCCACCACCAGGACCCGCCGGCCGGCAAACTCGGCGGCGCTGCGGAAGTCATGGGTATGCAGCTGCCGGCCCCGGAACAGACCCCGGCCCGGGTAGTAGGGCCAGTAGGGGCGGTCCCAGGTTCCGGTGGCATTGATGACCGCCCGGGCCTCCCAGCTGCGGCCGTCGGCGGCGGTGACGGCGAGCCGGCCCGCCTCACCGGCGGATACGGACGACACGGACACCGGACGCACGACGTCGAATCCGAACTCCTGTTCGTACTGTCCGTAATACCGGGTCACCACGGAGGAGGCAGGTTCGGCCGGGTCCGGGGTCCCCAGCGGCATACCGGGGAGGTCATGCAGGGCATGGGCGGCGCCGAACGTCAGCGAATCCCATCGATGCCGCCAGGCACCGCCGGGGCCGGGATTGGCATCCAGCACCACAAACCCGGCACCGGGTGCAAGGCCGCGGCGGCGCAGGTGGTGCGCGGCGCTGAGACCTGCCTGCCCGGCGCCGATGACCACTACATCCGTCTGCCCGGATTTCCCGTTCGTTTCCATGCCACGGATAACTTCAACGGGTTCGGCGGTATTCCGGCCGGTGGACCGGTCCGTAACAGGGGCGGTTTGTTTCAGCCGCCCTGCAGGCCGCGGCAGACGGGAGGTTAGGATGGGTTTGTCGCGACTGGCGTCGGGTGGGTCACCACCGGGAAGCGGCACGGGTGCCTGCATTGGTGCCTTCGACCACGGATCGCACGCCTGGGCCGCGGGTCACGCATGACTGTCAGCACCCGGAGTGTGTCCTCCATCCGGGGACCGGCAGGTAGCCTGACCTATAGAGACCCCGTTCCCAGGAGATCCACGTGAGAGTATCCACCCAGCCCGTCACCAACGCGCCCCTTTCGGATGTCGATCCCGAAATTGCGGCCGTTCTGAACGATGAACTGTCCCGCCAGCGCAGCACCTTGGAAATGATCGCCTCGGAGAACTTCGCGCCGCGTGCCGTCCTGGAAACCCAGGGATCGGTGCTGACCAACAAATATGCCGAAGGGTATCCCGGACGCCGCTACTACGGTGGCTGCGAGCATGTCGACGTGGCCGAGAACCTGGCCATCGACCGGGTCAAGGCGCTCTTCGGTGCCGAGTTCGCCAACGTCCAGCCGCACTCCGGTGCGCAGGCCAACGCCGCCGCGCTCGCCGCCCTGATGCAGCCGGGCGAAAAGCTCATGGGACTGAACCTTGCCCACGGCGGCCATCTCACCCACGGTATGAAATTGAACTTCTCCGGCAAGCTCTACGGCGTCGCCGCCTATGGCGTGGACGAGCAGAGCTACCGGGTGGACATGGACAAGGTCCGTGAGCAGGCGCTCGCCGAACGTCCGCAGGTTATTGTCGCCGGCTGGTCCGCCTACCCCCGGCAGTTGGACTTCGAGGCCTTCCGCTCCATCGCCGACGAGGTGGGCGCCTACCTCTGGACGGATATGGCGCACTTCGCCGGACTGGTGGCAGCGGGGCTGCATCCGAACCCGGTGCCGGCCTCCGATGTGGTGACCTCCACCGTGCACAAGACCCTGGCCGGCCCGCGCTCGGGCATGATCCTGGCAAAGCAGGAGTATGCCAAGAAGCTGAACTCGGCGGTTTTCCCCGGCCAGCAGGGCGGGCCGCTGATGCATGTGATTGCGGCAAAGGCCGTGGCCTTCAAGATCGCCGGGTCCGAGGAATTCCGGGAACGGCAGGAACGCGTGCTCGAGGGCGCCCGGATCATTGCGGACCGCCTCAACGCAGCCGATGTGGCCGAACACGGTGTTTCGGTGCTGACCGGCGGCACCGACGTGCATCTGATCCTGGTGGACCTGCGCAACTCGGCGCTGGACGGAAAGCAGGCCGAAGACCTGCTGGACTCCGTCGGGATTACGGTCAACCGGAATTCAGTGCCCTTTGATCCGCGCCCGCCCATGGTCACCTCGGGCCTGCGGATCGGCACCCCGGCGCTGGCTACCCGCGGCTTCGGCAGCAACGAATTTACCGAGGTCGCCGAGATCATTGCGGCGGCGCTAAAGCCGGCCCCCGACGTCGACGCGCTGCGCGGCCGTGTTGCGGCGCTGGCGGAGAACTTCCCCCTCTACCCCGGACAGGAGCAGTGGTAACCGTGGAAAAAGGAACCAATATGGAAGGCAGCGTTGCCAAAACACCCGTCGCCGAACCATCAGCTGAAACCCCCGAGGAGCCCGGTGTGAACCTGGGCTGGGACGTGAAGGAGAAAACGGAGTTCGGCACCCCGGTCGCCGCCCGGATCCTCGACGGACGGGCCGCTGCGCGCGATATCAAGGACGAGCTCACCGAACGCGTCCGGGTGCTGAAGGACGAGCACGGCATCACGCCCGGGCTGGGCACCGTCCTGGTGGGGGATGACCCGGCCAGCCACTCCTACGTGGGCGGCAAGCACAAGGACTGCAAGCAGGTGGGCATCAACTCCATCCGCCGCGACCTGCCCGGCGACATCAGCCAGGCGGACCTGGAAAAGGTCATCGACGAGCTGAACGAGGACCCGGCCACCACCGGCTACATTGTCCAGCTGCCGCTGCCGGCCCACATTGATACCAATGCCATCCTGGAACGCATTGCCCCGGAGAAGGACGCCGACGGCCTGCATCCGGTGAACCTGGGCCGCCTGGTGCTGAACGTCAGCGAGCCGATGACCTCCCCGCTGCCCTGCACCCCGCACGGGATTGTGCAGCTGCTGGTACGCAACGGCATTGCCCTGACCGGTAAGAAGGTGCTGGTGGTGGGCCGCGGCGTCACCGTCGGCCGCCCGCTGGGGCTGCTGCTGACCCGCCGGCCGATCAACGCCACCGTCACCCTGGCGCACACCGGCACGGTTGACCTTTTCGAACACCTGCGCTCTGCCGACGTCGTGGTGGCCGCCGCGGGATTCCCCGAGATGATCAAGGCCGAGGACCTCAAGCCCGGCGCGATTGTCCTGGACGTGGGCGTCACCCGGGTCACGGACCCGGATACCGGCAAGACCACGCTGACCGGCGACGTGGATCCTGCGGCCGCCGACGTCGCATCCTGGATCTCGCCCAACCCCGGCGGCGTGGGGCCGATGACCCGCGCCATGCTGCTGGCCAATGTTGTGGAAGCCGCCGAGCGGCAGGCCGGAATCCTGGCCTAGGAGCGTTTCCGACGGCTGTGTGACGGGCCGGTGCGTGCAGACACGCGCCGGCCCGTGCTGCGTCCACTATGCTGTCTGAGTGTCGCAGATCACAGCAAGCCACAATGTCCTTGAAACCCGCTCCGATTACGTGATTTCCGCCCGGGACCTGACCAAGTCCTACGGCAGCTTTACGGCCGTTGACGGCATCTCCTTTGACGTCCCGCCGGGGGAGTCCTTCGGGCTGCTCGGCCCTAACGGGGCGGGCAAATCCACCACCATGAAGATGATCGGCGGCGTGTCCCAGCGGACCTCCGGCGACCTGAGCATCATGGGCCTGGACCCCAATAGATACGGGCCGGAGGTGCGGGCACACCTGGGCGTGGTCCCGCAGCAGGACAACCTCGATGAAGACCTGCGGGTACGGGACAACCTGCTGGCCTACGGCCGGTATTTCGGCCTGCCCAAAAGCTACCTGGGACCCAAGGCGGACGAACTGCTGGAGTTCGCCCAGCTCACCGACAAGGCCAAGGCCCGCGTTGACTCCCTCTCGGGCGGCATGAAGCGGCGCCTGACCATTGCCCGCTCGCTGATCAATGATCCGAAAATCCTGCTGCTGGATGAACCCACCACCGGGCTGGATCCGCAGGCCCGGCACATCCTCTGGGACCGGCTCTTCCGGTTGAAGGAAGCCGGCGTGACCCTGATCCTCACCACGCACTACATGGACGAGGCCGAGCAGCTGTGCGACAGGCTGATCGTGGTGGACAAGGGCGCCATCATGGCCGAAGGGTCCCCTGCGGCCCTGATCCGCGAACACTCCACCCGGGAAGTGGTGGAACTGAGGTTCGGCTCGGAGCGCAACACCACGGTTGCTGCGGAACTGGAGGGTATTGGCGAGCGGCTGGAGACGCTTCCGGACCGCGTGCTGATTTACGCCAACGACGGCGAGGCCGCCCTGGAGGCTGTGACCGGCCGCGGGCTGCGGCCCATTACCTCCCTGGTCCGCCGTTCCTCCCTGGAAGACGTGTTCCTGCGCCTGACCGGGAGGAGCCTCGTTGACTAATCTGCCTACGCAAGATGGCCGGCACAGCGTGCTCGGGCTGCGCTCACCGCTGACGCCGCTGCAGACCGCAGCCAAGGCCCGGCGTTACGGTGCGTTCTACTACGCCGGAATGTGGATCCGCCGGATGCGCGGCTACCAGTGGACCGTGCTGATGACCGCTGTCGGTACCCCTGCGGTCTATCTCCTGGGCATGGGCACCGGTCTCGCCGTCCTCATCGACGGTAATTCGAACGCGGGTTTCCCCGGTGCGGACGGATCCACCGTGTCCTATCTGGTGTTCCTGGGACCTGCCCTGGTGGCCACGGCTGCCCTCATGATCTCCAGCGAGGAAAACACCTATACCGTCATGGGCGGGTTCAAATGGCACCGGACCTACTACGGTCCCAACGCCAGCCCCCTTGCCAGCGGGCAGATTGCCATGGGGCACGTGCTGGGGCTGACCGTCCGCATCCTGTTCACCACGGGCATCTACTACCTGTTCCTGCTGTTTTTCGGAGCAGTGGAACAGCCGGGAACCGGTTGGCTGATGATCTTCACCGCGCTGCTGGCAGGCCTGGCGTTCGGTATGCCGCTGCTGGCCTTCAGCGCCACGCTGAAGGAGGACAAGGGCCAGTTCGCGATGGTCCAGCGGTTTGTTGTCATGCCGCTGTTCCTGTTTTCGGGAACCTTCTTCCCGCTGGAATCCCTGCCGCTGGGCGTGCGCTGGATCGGCTGGATCTCCCCGCTCTGGCATTCCACCGAACTGGGCCGCCTGCTGAGCTACGGGCACCCCGAACCGCCGGCCCTGACGGTGCTGCATCTGGCCTACCTGCTGGCCCTCACCGCCGTCGGCCTGCTGCTGGCCCGGCGCAACTTCACCAGGAGGCTGGCGGGATGAGTACCCACGCGGAAAACCGCACAGCTCCCACCACGCTGGTGCCCAGGGACCGGTTCCTGGGTTCCCTCTACGGGCGGAACATCCGGGCGGTGATCGCCCGCGGACTGAAAGCGACCTGGGGCACCAACTGGTCCATCATGGTCAGCGGGTTCGTGGAACCGGTGCTTTACCTCGTGGCCATGGGTATTGGCCTGGGTGCCCTGGTGGGCACGGTGGCCGGTCCGGGCGGACAGGAAATGAACTACGCGAACTTCATCGCACCGGCCCTGCTGGCGGTATCCGCGATGAACGGAGCCGTTTACGACTCCACCATGAACGTGTTCTTCAAACTGAATTACGCCCGCCTGTATGAGGGGATGCTGTCCACCCCGCTGGGTCCGCTGGACGTTGCCATGGGAGAGATCTTCCTGGCCTTGCTGCGCGGTGCCATGTACGCCACCGGTTTCACCGCGGTGATGGGGGCCATGGGACTGATCACCTCGCCCTGGGCGCTGCTGATGATCCCCGCCGCCGTGGTGATTGCCTTCGGGTTTGCCTCCTTCGGGATGGCCATCACCAGCTACATGAAGACCTTCCAGCAGCTGGACTGGGTGAACATGATCATGCTGCCCATGTTCCTGCTCTCGGCGACCTTCTATCCGCTCAGCGTCTACCCCGAAGGCGTGCAGTCCGTGATCCAGGCGCTGCCGCTGTGGCACGGCGTGGAACTGCTGCGCCAAATCAGCGTCGGTATCTTCACCTGGGGAACGGCGGGGCACCTGCTCTACTTCGTCGTGATGATTGCCGTAGGCCTGACGCTGACCACCAACCGGTTGAAAGCATTGTTCCTGAAGTAGGAATTGTTCCTGAAGTAGGAGCGGACCCCGGGCCGGGCATCCGGCCCGGGGTCCGTATGCCTAGTCCGCGGACTGTTTGTTCGCGCGGCGGAAAATGTCGGTGAGCCGGTCATTGAACAGCACGAACTCCGCCCGTTCGAGGTTGCCCGGCCGGTGCGCGGCCACTTCCGCCAGCGCCAGCTCGGCGACCGTCCCGGGGTCCCAGCCGTAAACGCCTGCGCTGACGGCGGGGAACGCGATGCTGCGTGCCCCCAGTTCCTCGGCGGCTGCCAGCGCGGTCCGGAAACAGGAGCGCAGCAGCTCGGGGTCGGTTTCTCCCGCCGTCGCGTTGGGGCCCACTGTATGCACCACCCAGCGCGCCGGCAGGTCGAATCCCTCAGTCGCCACGGACTGTCCCGTGGGCAGTCCGTTCGGCAGAGTGGTGGCGCGCAGCTCCCGGCAGGCGGCCAGCAGGCCCGGGCCCGCTGCGCGGTGAATGGCCCCGTCCACGCCCCCGCCGCCCAGCAGGGAGGAATTGGCGGCATTCACAATAACGTCGGTGTCGCGTTCGGTGATGTCTCCGGTGAGAATCTCAATCTGCATCGGCCCAGTGTGCCACCGCCGTGCGGCGGGCACCAGCTCAGGCAAGCGCCGTCGTGCCCGGCCGTCGGCGTCAAAGCAGGCCCCGGCGGTCACCCTGAGCGAAACCGGCACCGGACCCCTGCGGAAGTTTGAGAGAATAAAACCATGCAGTCGATCCGAAACGGCAAGACGCCGTCGCCTTCGTCCACGCCCGGCCGCGGTATCAGCCGCAAGATGGGCAACATCGGCATCACCGTGATGCTCATCGTGTTCCTCGTAGCGGTGGTTTTTGCCGCCAACCAGAATGACGTTATTGGCTGGCTGGTGGTCATCGTCTCCCTGGGTTGGCTGTGCCTGGCTACCTTCGTTGTCTTCTCCGTCCGCGGGGCCGCGCGCAAGGCCACCGCGAAGCTGGCCGACGCCACGGCAGGGCTGCGCCCCGCAGGCGCAGCCGGAGTCTCCGTGGTGGACGAGGGCACCATCGTCCGCGACCGGAAGCTGGACCACAGCTTCAAGATCATCCAGGTCCAGTCCAAGGTCATTCGAGAGAACTTGGACACAGACCGCGAGATGGTGGACCGCGCCCTCGAGACCATCGAAATAACCGCGCATAACGCGCGTGGCATGATCAAGAAGGAGGATGGCGGGCCCGTCGAGGGCACCGTCGTCGATTAGCAAAGCGGCAGCGTCCCCGGCACCGCCGCTTTGACCGCGGCAGGCGCGGGGACGCCGTTCGGGGTGAGCAGCTACTGAGGAGTATGGTTATTCGCGTGAGTTCGGCATCAGAGGAAACGGCGTCAGCAGAGACTATGGACAGCTCCGGAAAAGCACTGCGCGTTGCGTCAGTCAACGTCAACGGAATCCGTGCAGCCTACAAGCGCGGCATGGCCGAGTGGCTGGCCGAGCGTGACGTGGACATCCTCTGCCTGCAGGAAGTCCGTGCACCCGACGCAATCCTCCGCGGACTGCTGGGGGACACCTGGCACATCCAGCACGCCGAATGCGTGGAAGCCAAGGGCCGCGCAGGGGTGGCCATTGCCTCCCGGATGGCGCCCACGGCTGTGCGCGAGCACATCGGCGACGAATACTTTGCCCTCTCCGGACGCTGGGTGGAAGCCGATTACAAGGTCACCGTGGACGGTGCCGAAAAGATCCTGACCGTGGTCAGCGCGTACGTTCACTCCGGTGAGGTGGACACACCCAAGCAGGTGGACAAGTACCGCTTCCTGGACACCATGAGTGCCCGGCTGCCTGCCCTGGCGCAGGAGAGCGACTATGTCCTGGTGGTGGGAGACCTGAACGTGGGGCACACGCCGCTGGATATCAAGAACTGGAAGGGCAACGTCAAGCGTGCCGGCTTCCTGCCCGAGGAACGGGCCTACTTCGACCGCTTCTTCGGCGAGGAGATCGGGTACACCGACGTACACCGCCGGCTGGCAGGCGACGTCAACGGCCCCTACACCTGGTGGTCCTGGCGCGGCCAGGCGTTCGACAATGACTCCGGCTGGCGCATTGATTACCACATGGCCACCCCGGAGCTGGCGGCGCGTGCCGCAAACGCCGTCGTGGACCGTGCGCCCACCTATGACTCCCGCTTCTCAGACCACGCTCCGCTAGTGATCGACTACCACTTCTAAGGTTTTCTCCATGACTTCGAACTCCTCCACCGGCCGCGCGCGCATTCTCTCGGGGATGCAGCCCTCCGCCGACTCGCTGCACTTGGGCAACTACCTCGGTGCCCTGGTGAACTGGGTGCGGCTGCAGGACGAGTACGACGCTTACTTCTTCATTCCCGACCTTCACGCCATCACGGTCCCGCAGGACCCGGCGGACCTGCGCAAGCGCACCCGGGTCACCGCCGCGCAGTACATCGCCGGCGGGGTCGACGTCGAGAAGGCCACGCTCTTCGTCCAGTCCCAGGTGCCCGAGCATGCGCAGCTTGCCTGGGTGCTCAACTGCCTCACCGGGTTCGGCGAGGCCTCCCGGATGACGCAGTTCAAGGACAAGCAGCAGCGTTTCGGCAGCGATTCAGCCAGCGTCGGCCTGTTCACCTATCCCATCCTGCAGGTGGCGGACATCCTGCTCTACCAGCCGCACGGCGTGCCGGTGGGGGAGGACCAGCGCCAGCATGTGGAACTGAGCCGGGATCTGGCCAAGCGGTTCAACACCCGCTTCGGCGAGACCTTCACGGTTCCCGAAGTCTTCATCCAGAAACAGGCCGCGAAGATTTACGACCTGCAGAACCCCGGCGCCAAGATGTCCAAGTCGGCAGCATCGCCGGCAGGCCTGATCAATCTTCTCGACGAGGACAAAGTCATCGCCAAGCGGATCAAGTCCGCGGTGACCGATGACGGCAGCGAAATCCGCTTTGACCGGGATACGAAGCCGGGCATCTCGAACCTGCTGTCCATTTACTCCCTGATCAGCGGACGCAGCGTGGAGACCCTGGAAAAGGAGTACGAAGGCAAAATGTACGGACACCTCAAGGTGGACCTTGCCGAGGTAGTCACTGAACATGTCCGGCCGATCCGCGAGCGGGCCCTGCACCTGCTGGATGATCCGGCGGAGCTGGACCGGCTGCTGGCTGTCGGCGCGCTGAAGGCCCGCGAGACCGCTTCCGTCACTCTGGCGGACGTCTACGAGAAAGTCGGCTTCCTGCCCCTGGGCAGCGCCACGGTCTAGTGCCATGAGAATCTCCGAATCCCTCGACCAGGTCCAGGCTGCCGGTGCCCCCGAAGACAGCCGGGTAGCGGAGTGCGCTGCCCGCTGTGTGGGCATCGTGATTGCGGTTCCCGAACCCATGGCCAGTGAGCTTCGGGCCGCCCGGGCATCCTTCGGAGATCCGATGGCGGCAGTGATTCCCGCCCACATCACCTTGGTGACCACCACCGAGACCAGCGACTGGGACGCCACCGTGCAGCACGTGCGGGGGATTGCCGCGGCGCAGGAACCGTTCCGGGTCACCCTGCAGGGAAGCGCCTCGTTCCGTCCGGTGTCCCCGGTGGTCTACGTGAACGTGGACCGGGGCTTCGATGAGTGCATAGCGCTGCACAAGGAACTCCAGAGCGGTCCGTTGGCCCGGGATCTGGCCTTCCCCTTCCATCCGCACGTCACGGTGGCACACGATGTCAGCGAGCAGAGCATGGATGAAGCCGTCAAGCGCCTGGACGGCTACCACGCGTCCTTCACTGTGGACAGCGTGGGGCTGTATGAGCACGACGCCACCGGGCTGTGGAAGCTGCACGAGCACGTGCGGCTCGGCACCGGGGACTGAACCCGGCGCAGGCCCGCCTGAACGCCGCTGTGCGGCCTCCAGGGACCGTCCCGGTTAGGGTTCGTCCAGATCCAGGTACGTGCCCGCCCACGCTGCGATGATGGCGGCGGCCCGGGAGGTCTGGGCGCGCTCGACCATCAGATGGTCGCTGCCTTCCAGAGAGATAAAGTTCCGCGGATGCCGGGCAGTGGAGAAAATCTCGCTCGCGTTATCGATCCCCACCGTGTTGTCGGTGGGGGAATGCATCACCATCAGGGGCAGATGCAGGTCCCGGATGTCCCCGGTCAGGTCATGGCTGCGCAGATCCTCGATCAGGTGGCGGCGGATTTCCAGTTCCCCGCCGCCCAGGTCCACCCGCGCCGACCCCTGGTCTTTGATCTGATCCAGTTCGGACTCGAACAGGTGCACCACGTGGGAGGGCCGGAACGGCGCAGCGATGGTGGCCACGGCCCGCAGCCCGGAAATCTCCGATGCGGCGGCCAGAACGGCCGCTCCGCCCAGGGAATGCCCTACCAGCAGGGAGACCGGACGGCCGGATTCGGCCATATAAGCCGCTGCCCGCTGCAGATCGGCCACCTTGGTGCTGAAGCTGCCGTCCTCCCACTTGCCGGTGGAACTGCCCAGCCCTGCTGCGTCATAGCGCAGCACCCCGATCCCGTGGCCGGCCAGCGCCTTGGAAATCCGTGACACCGCAGCACTGTTCTTACCCAGGGTGAAACCATGGCTGAAAAGTGCCCACGCCCCGGTTCCGCCATCGGGAATGTCCAGGGTGCCGGCCAGGGTGGTGCCGTTGACACCGGGGAAGGAGACAGATTCAAACGTAGGCATGCGGTCAACTCTATCCAGTACGCAAAAACGCCGGCCCGCGGAAAACCGCGGACCGGCGTTTTTTGATGCAGGTTACAGCGAGCGGGCCAGGATGGCCTGCTTGACCTCGGAAATGGCCTTGGTGACCTGAATGCCGCGGGGGCATGCTTCCGAGCAGTTGAAGGTCGTCCGGCAGCGCCACACGCCTTCCTTGTCGTTCAGGATCTCCAGGCGCATGTCGCCGGCGTCGTCACGGGAGTCGAAGATGAAGCGGTGCGCGTTCACGATCGCTGCCGGGCCGAAGTACTGTCCGTCGGTCCAGAACACCGGGCAGGACGAGGTGCACGCGGCGCACAGGATGCACTTGGTGGTGTCATCAAAGCGCTCACGGTCCTCGGCGGACTGCAGGCGTTCCTTGGTGGGCTCGTGGCCCTTGGTGACCAGGAAGGGCATGATCTCGCGGTAGGACTGGAAGAAGGGTTCCATGTCCACGATCAGGTCCTTCTCCACCGGCAGGCCCTTGATCGGCTCAACGAGGATGGGCTTGGACGTATCCAGGTCCTTCAGCAGCGTCTTGCAGGCCAGGCGGTTGCGGCCGTTGATGCGCATGGCATCGGAGCCGCAGACACCGTGGGCGCAGGAGCGGCGGAATGAAACCGAACCGTCATGCTCCCACTTCACCTTGTGCAGGGCGTCCAGCACACGGTCGGTGCCGTACATGGTCAGCTTCCATTCATCCCAGTAGGCTTCGTCGGAAACCTCGGGGTTGTAACGGCGGACCTTGAGCGTGATCTCGAACGAGGGGATGTCCCCGCCCACAGATTCCGGGAGCTCGATCTTGGAGGCGGGCTCCGCGATTTCCGTTGTCATTAGTACTTCCTCACCATCGGCTCGTAGCGCGTGAAGACGACCGGCTTGGTGTCCAGGCGAATGCCGGCGGTGTGCTCGGCGTTCTCTGCTTCATCAACCTTGTACGCCATCGAGTGCTTCATGAAATTCTCGTCGTCGCGCTCGGGGAAGTCCTCGCGGAAGTGTCCGCCACGGGATTCCTCGCGGTGGAGGGCTGCCACCGTCATGACCTTCGCGAGTTCCAGCAGGAAGCCCAGTTCCACGGCTTCGAGCAGGTCCAGGTTGAAGCGCTTGCCCTTGTCCTGGACGCTGATCTTCTTGTACCGCTCTTCGAGCGAGGCAATGTCGGTCAGCACCTGGTTGAGCGTATCCGCAGTACGGAACACCTGCATGTTGGCATCCATGGTGTTCTGCAGGTCCCGGCGGATCTCAGCGACCCGTTCGGTTCCCTCGGAGTTGCGGACAACGTCCAGCAGTTCGATCGTGGCTGCTTCCGGGTTTTCCGGCAGGTCCACGAAATCGGCGGTCAGGGCGTACTCGGCGGCGTGGATGCCGGCCCGCTTGCCGAACACGTTGATGTCCAGCAGCGAGTTGGTGCCCAGCCGGTTGGAGCCGTGGACCGAAACGCAGGCAACTTCGCCGGCTGCGTAGAGGCCCGGGATCACCGTGTCATTGTCCTGCAGGACCTCGGCCTTGATGTTGGTCGGGATGCCGCCCATGGCGTAGTGGGCCGTGGGGAAGACCGGCACCGGCTCGGTGTAGGGCTCCACGCCGAGGTAGGTGCGGGCGAACTCGGTAATGTCCGGGAGCTTGGCATCAATGTGTGCCGGTTCCAGGTGCGTCAGGTCCAACAGGACGTAGTCCTTGTTCGGGCCGCAGCCGCGGCCTTCGCGGACCTCGTTGGCCATGGAGCGGGCAACAATGTCGCGCGGGGCAAGGTCCTTGATGGTGGGGGCGTAACGCTCCATGAAGCGCTCACCCTCCGAGTTGCGCAGGATCGCGCCTTCTCCGCGGGCTGCTTCGGAAAGCAGGATGCCCAGCCCGGCAAGGCCGGTCGGATGGAACTGGAAGAACTCCATGTCTTCCAGGGGGATGCCGCGGCGGAAGGCGATGCCCATGCCGTCACCGGTCAGGGTGTGGGCGTTGGAGGTGGTCTTGAAGACCTTGCCGGCGCCGCCGGAGGCGAAGATGACGGACTTGGCCTGGAAGACGTGCAGTTCACCGGTTGCCAGGTCGTAGGAGACAACGCCGGCCACCCGCTTCTGCCCGAACGTATCCTCTACCGTGAGCAGGTCAAGAACGTAGTACTCGTTGTAGAACTCCACGTTGTGCTTGACGCAGTTTTGGTAGAGGGTCTGGAGGATCATGTGGCCGGTGCGGTCCGCGGCGTAGCAGGCACGGCGAACCGGTGCCTTGCCGTGGTCGCGGGTATGGCCGCCGAAGCGGCGCTGGTCAATGCGACCCTCGGGCGTGCGGTTGAAGGGCAGGCCCATCTTCTCCAGGTCCAGCACGGCGTCAATGGCTTCCTTTGCCATGACCTCTGCTGCGTCCTGGTCCACCAGGTAGTCACCGCCCTTGACGGTGTCGAAGGTGTGCCATTCCCAGTTGTCTTCTTCGACATTGGCCAGTGCTGCACACATACCGCCCTGCGCCGCACCCGTGTGGGACCGGGTGGGGTACAGCTTGGTCAGTACCGCCGTCCGTGCGCGCTGACCGGATTCAATGGCGGCACGCATACCGGCGCCGCCGGCGCCGACAATGACGACGTCGTACTTATGGACCTGCATACCAGATGCTCTTTCTGTTGAAACTACTAAAAACTCAGGGACTTACCGCACCGTGGGTGCCGTGCAGCTGCTACAAGGAGCTGCAGAAATCAGGGATCAGGTCAGCCGGAGCGTTTGCGGGGCAGGGATCGAAGGTGAAGATCACGAGGGTGCCGAGCAGGATGATCACAGCGGTTGCGACGTAAAGAACCGTCTTGAGCCACATACGGGTGGCCTTCTTGTCCGCGTAGTCGTTGATGATGGTGCGTACGCCGTTGCCGCCGTGCAGCATGGCCAGCCACAGCATGACCAGGTCCCAGACCTGCCATACGGGGTTGGCCCACTTACCGGCAACAAAGCCGAAATCCACGGCGTGGATGCCGTCGCCGACAACCAGGTTCACAAACAGGTGGGTGAAGATCAGGACGACCAGGATCACGCCGGATACGCGCATGAACAGCCAGGCGAGCATTTCAAAGTTGCCGCGGCCTGATCCGTTGCGCGTGTACTTGGGAGCAATGCGTCCGGAGCGGGGTGCTTCGAGGGCGTGCGCTTCGTTGGTTGATGTAGTCATTGCGTTAACCCCCGAAAACGTTCGGAATGTGGCGAATTGAGAAGCCGATGAGCGTCACTGCCCACAGGCCAACGACGGCCCAGAGCATCTGTCGCTGGTACTTCGGCCCCTTCTTCCAGAAATCGATCAGGACCACGCGCAAGCCGTTGAAGGCATGGAACACGATGGCTGCGACGAGGCCAAGCTCGCCGAGCCCCATTATCGGGTTCTTGTAGGCTCCGATCACCACGTTGTAGGCCTCGGGCGATACTCGCACCAATGAGGTATCCAGAACGTGGACCAAAAGGAAGAAGAAGATCACCACGCCAGTGATGCGGTGGGCAACCCACGACCATTGGCCCTCACGGCCACGGTAGAGAGTGCCTGCTGGTAACTTCGACACTGAATTTTCCTCCCTGCATCGCAGCGGCGTTAGCGCGTCTTCCACGCAGTGATGACGCCGGTGCGACAGCGCTATAAGCTCTACCATAATCTAGGTGTGCGTGACGGCGGTTTCAATTTAGGTCCGCCTATGGTGTGACCCTGCTTACATTGATTTGACGCCGGAAAGAGTGTAGAAAACTCCGGCTTCCCCGAACCCCGGCCCTGCCTCGGCTAATCTTGGCTGTGATGAGTACTGAAAAGGCAAACCCCGCACCTTCGTCCGCCGTTCTCGACCGTTTCTACGGCGTGATCCCGGCCGGCGGCGTCGGCACACGGCTCTGGCCGCTGTCGCGGGCGGCCGCACCGAAGTTCCTTCATGACCTCACCGGCTCCGGTTCCACCCTGATCCGGGCCACCTATGACCGCCTGGCACCGTTGAGCGGAGACCGGGTCATGGTGGTCACCGGCGCGGTGCACCGGCAGGCGGTACGGCAGCAGCTGCCCGAAATCTCCAACAAGAACCTGGTGCTGGAGCTTGAGCCCAAGGACTCCGCCGCGGCCATCGGCCTCGCTGCGGCCATCCTCTATAAGCGCGACCCGCAGATCATCATGGGTTCCTTTGCGGCCGATCAGGTGATCGCCCCGGTTGAAGTGTTCCAGGAGGCCGTCCGCGAGGCAGTGCATACCGCGGCGCAGGGCTTCATTGTTACCATCGGCATCCAGCCGACGCATCCCTCCACCGGTTTCGGCTATATCCGTGCGGGGGAGCAGCTGAACGTCGCGGGCGCCCCCAGTGCGCATTCCGTGGTCGAGTTTGTCGAAAAGCCTTCGGCCGACGTGGCGCAGACCTACCTCGCCAGCGGCAGCTACAGCTGGAATGCCGGCATGTTTGTGGCCCCCGTGGACCTGATGCTGAAGCATCTGGAAGCCAACGAGCCGGTGCTCTACGCGGGTCTGATGGAAATCGCCGATGCCTGGGACACGACCCGCCGCCGGGAGGTTGTACGGCGGATTTGGCCCACCCTGCCGAAAACGGCCATCGACTATGCGGTGGCCGAGCCCGCCGCGGCTGCGGGCGACGTCGCCATGATTCCGGGTGCCTTCAGCTGGGATGATGTGGGGGACTTCGCCGCAATCGGCCGGCTGAACCCGGCCGAGGAGAACAGTGACCTCACCGTCATGGGTGACGGGGCCCGGGTGTATTCGGAAAATGCCAGCGGGATAGTCGTCTCCGACACCAAGCGGGTGATCGCCCTGATCGGCATCGAGGACGTGGTGATTGTTGATACACCCGACGCCCTGCTGGTCACCACCAAGGAACATGCCCAGGAAGTCAAGAAAGCCGTTGAGCATCTGAAGGCCAGCGGAGACACCGACGTCCTGTAGGCGGGGAACGCACGTGTCATAAGTGGTCGCATCCGGGGGTGCATATTCCCGTTTTCCAAGCTGAATTGGCTAACCTAGAGGTTGTGCAAACTATCCCGTTGAGCAATTCACCTGTCCCCTCGATTCGGGGAAGTGTGGCTCCGTTGCTGGGCGGGTTGATTGACTTCCGGCGGGACCTCCATGCCCACCCCGAGCTGTCAACCAAGGAGTACCGGACCACCGATCGGATCGTCGAAGCACTCGAGGCAGCCGGCCTCGCACCCAAGCGTCTGCAGAACACCGGCGTGGTGGTGGACATCGGAGACGGCCCCCTCCGGCTGGCGCTGAGAGCGGATATTGATGCCCTTCCGGTCCTGGAGGAAACCGGCCTGCCCTATGCCTCGGAGCACACCGGCATAGCCCACGCCTGCGGACATGACATCCACACAACGGTAATGCTCGGCGTTGCCCAGGTGCTGGCGAAGTTCGACGCCGCCGGTGAACTCGGCGGGCGCGTCCGGGTGATCTTCCAGCCCGCTGAGGAAGTGATGCCCGGCGGCGCCCTGTCTGTCATTGAACAGGGAGCCCTCGACGGCGTTCCGCGCATCCTTGCCCTGCACTGCGATCCGCGGGTGGACGTTGGCCAGATCGGCACCCGCATCGGCGCCATTACCTCGGCGTCGGACACCATCCGGATTGAACTCAGCGGACGGGGAGGGCACACCTCGCGGCCGCACCTGACCGAAGACCTGGTTTTCGCCCTGGCCGAGATTGCCGTCAGCGTCCCCGCCGTGCTGTCCCGGCGGATCGATGTACGCAGCGGTGTCTCCGTGGTCTGGGGACAGATGCATGCGGGATCGGCACCCAACGCGATCCCCGGCCACGGCTTCATGGCCGGGACCATGCGCTGCCTGGACGCCGAGGCCTGGTACGCCGCCGGTGAGCTCCTGGACAAGGTGGTCCGGGAAGTTGCCGCCCCGTTCGGTGTCGAGGTGGCCCTGGAACATACCCGCGGCGTGCCGCCGGTGATCAATGCCGACGCCGAAATCAGCCTCATTGAGGCCTGTGCCCGCGCGGAACTGGGGGAAGACGCCGTCGTCCTGGCCCCGCAGTCCATGGGCGGCGAGGACTTCGCCTGGATGACCCAGGCTGTTCCGGGTGCCCTGATGCGGCTGGGTACGCGCTCTCCCGGCGGAGAGACCTTCGACCTGCACCGCGGGGACTACAACCCCGATGAGCGGGCCATCAGCTGCGGCGTGAGCGTGATGGCGGCTGCTGCCCTGCGTGCAGCCCGCGGGCTTCGGCACTAGGGGGCATGTCTTTCGCGGCGCGGAGCTGCCAAGGGGCCGTTCCGGCGCGCGCACGGAGATTAGCAGTATGCCCCGGGCCGTCCCGTGTCATTTGATAACAACATGTAAACAATTGTTCCCACGGGGCCTAAATGTGACTGGTGTCGCTTCGGAGACACTATGGTTGTCTTGCTGCGGTCCAACGACGGACGGAGCGCCGCATCACACCGGGTACCGGTGCGTTCCTCCCGGCAGGACCAGGGAGAGGCGCCGGATACCCTCATAGGGCGAACGCCATTTTCTTTCCTGGAGGAACATTGAAGAATTTCCCGCGCAGCTTCAAGCGCAATGCCGGCGTCTCCGCCGCCATGCTCGGCGTCTCGGCACTCCTGCTCTCCGGTTGCGGCGCTGCACCGGAAGAGGAGAACGAGGGCAGCTCCGAGGCTGCTGCAAGCAGTGACTTCACCGGCTGCATTGTCTCCGACGCCGGTGGCTGGGATGACCGCTCGTTCAACCAGTCCACCTACGAAGGCCTCATGGCTGCCAAGGATGCACTGGGCATTGAAACCCGTGAAGTCGAGTCCAAGGATGCATCCGACTACACCAACAACGTGAACAGCACGGTGGATGCAGGCTGCGACCTGACCGTCACCGTCGGCTTCCTGCTCTCCGATGCCACCAAGGACGCGGCAGAAGCGAACCCGGACACCAACTTCGCCATCGTTGATGACAACGCCATTGAGCTCGACAACGTTAAGCCGATCATCTACGACACGGCCCAGGCTGCGTTCCTGGCCGGCTATGTTGCCGCAGGCACCACCCAGACCGGCACCGTGGCCACCTACGGCGGCATGAACATCCCCACCGTGACCATCTTCATGGAGGGCTTCGCCGACGGCATCGAGTACTACAACGAAGAGAACGGCACCGATGTAAAGCTCCTCGGCAGCGACTCCTTCGTTGACAGCTTCGACAACCGTGCCGCCGGCAAGACCCTGACGCAGAACTTCATCAACGAAGGCGCCGACATCATCATGCCCGTCGCCGGTCCGGTGGGCCTGGGCACCATGGAAGCCGTGGTTGAAGCCAACGACGGCGGCAAGGACGTCAAGGCCGTATGGGTTGACTCCGACGGCTACGAGACCGCCGGCATCGGCCAGGAATACATCCTGACCTCGGTCATGAAGCTCATGGGCGACGCCGTTGAGGACATCGTTACCGAATCCGCCGAGGGCAACTTCAGCTCCGAGGCCTACGTCGGTACGCTCGAAAACGGCGGCGTCGACCTGGCTCCGTTCCACGACCAGGACGGCAACGTCCCGGATGAGGTCAAGACCGCTATCGAAGACCTCAAGGAAAAAATCATTTCCGGTGAGATCAAGGTCGAATCCAAGTCCAGCCCCCAGCAGTAACGGGCACCGGACTGCCTGCAGGCAAACTACCGCCATGTCCCGCAGCCACGCTGCGGGGCATGGCGGTTTGTCTGTGCACACCAGGTTTTCCCTCCACACCGCAGCGTGCTCCGGCGCGTAGCGGCTTTTCCACCCACACAGCACTTTCGAACAGATTGGTTGGGGTTTTGTGAAACTCGAACTCAAGGGCATCACTAAGCGATTCGGTTCGCTGGTTGCCAACGACCACATCGACCTCGTGGTCGAACCCGGGCAGGTCCACAGCCTGCTGGGTGAAAACGGCGCCGGCAAATCGACGCTGATGAACGTCCTCTACGGACTGTATGAACCTACCGAGGGGCAGATCCTCCTCGACGGCAAACCGGTGACCTTCAACGGCCCGTCCGACGCCATGGCTGCCGGAATCGGCATGGTGCACCAGCACTTCATGCTGGTGCCCGTGTTTACCGTGGCAGAGAACGTCGCGCTGGGTAACGAGTCCACCCGCCTCGCAGGCGCGCTGAACCTGCAGACCACCCGCGCACGCATCCGCGAAATCTCCGACAAGTACGGGTTCGACGTTGATCCCGACGCAGTGGTCGAAGACCTTCCCGTCGGCGTGCAGCAGCGCGTGGAGATCATCAAGGCACTGATCCGGGACGCCGAGGTGCTGATCCTTGATGAACCGACCGCCGTCCTGACGCCCCGCGAAACGGACGAGCTGCTCGCCATCATGCGCCAGCTCACCAGCGACGGCAAAGGCGTGGTCTTCATTTCGCACAAGCTGCGCGAGGTCAAGGCGGTGTCCGATGTCATCACCGTGATCCGCCGCGGCAAGGTCATGGGCCAGGCGGAGCCCTCCGCCAGCACAACCGAGCTGGCCGCACTGATGGTGGGACGCTCCGTGAGCCTGACCCTCGGCAGGGAAGCGGCAACGCCGGGCGAGGAAACCTTCCGCGTGGAGAATCTCTCCGTGCTGTCCGGGAGCGGACAGGCCGTGGTGAACGGCCTCAGTTTCGGCATTGCCAAGGGCGAAATCCTGGCGGTGGCCGGGGTCCAGGGCAACGGCCAGACCGAACTCACCGAAGCGATCATGGGCCTTCAGGAACACGTCGCCGGGTCCATCAAGCTCGACGGCCGGGAACTGGTAGGCATGAAGACCAGCCGGATCATCGACGCCGGAGTCGGATTCGTCCCCGAGGACCGTTCCGTGGACGGCCTGGTGGGAACGTTCTCGGTGGCCGAAAACCTGGTCCTGAACCAGTACAACGAGGCGCCGTTCGCCAGCGGGCCGTCCATGAAGCCTTCGGTAGTCGCCGCCAACGCGGACAGGAAGATTGCCGAGTTCGACATCCGGACCCAGTCCGCCGCCGCCCTGGCCGGCACGCTTTCGGGCGGCAACCAGCAGAAGGTGGTCATGGCACGGGAGCTGTCCCGTCCGCTGTCACTGTTCATCGCGAGCCAGCCCACCCGCGGCGTCGACGTCGGCTCCATCGAGTTCCTGCATCGGCGGATCATCGCCGAACGCGATGCGGGCACGCCGGTGATGATCGTGTCCACGGAACTGGACGAAGTGCTGGAACTGGGTGACCGCATCGCCGTGCTGTATGGCGGACGCCTCATGGGCATTGTGCCCGGAGGAACCTCGCGGAACGTACTGGGCCTGATGATGGCCGGCATGACGGCCGAAGAAGCACTGGCCCGCGAAGCTGCGTCAGAAGAAAACAATACCGAGGGAGGGGCCCTGTGAGCCCGGAAAAGTCCACCGAAGGTGGGCACAACGCAGACCGCGAAACGTCGGAAGCTGAAGAGCTCCGGCTGGAAGCCGCGGCCGAAACCGCGGGCGGGCAGCTGCCGCCGCCCGCCGCTGCCGTAGGAACCACCATCAAAGCCGGTCCCGATGCGGCACCGGGCGTGCTCGAACGCATCGTGACCGGCAGCGGCCTGGTGTCCGTGCTGGCAGTCCTGATGGCGCTCGTGGTCGGCGGGGTGCTGATTGCCCTGACCGACGAGGACACCACCGCCGCGGCCGGCTATCTCTTCAACCGGCCCGGAGACTTCTTCGCCGCCGCATGGGACGCCGCCGCGGGCGCATACTATTCGCTCTTCCAGGGCTCGATTGTCAATTTCGAGGCAGCGAGCTTCACCCGCGCCATCTACCCCCTGACCCAGACACTAACCACTGCCACACCGCTGATCTGCGCCGGCCTCGGCGTCGCGCTGGCGTTCCGCGCCGGCCTGTTCAACATCGGCGCCCAGGGCCAGATCATCATCGGAGCCGCACTGGCCGGATGGGTCGGGTTCACCTGGCAGCTGCCCATGGCACTGCACCTGCTGCTCGTGATCATTGCCGGCCTGCTCGGCGGAGCCATCTGGGGCGGCATTGCCGGCCTGCTGAAGGCCCGTACCGGTGCGCACGAAGTGATCGTGACCATCATGCTCAACTACGTCGCCATCCAGCTGGTGGCCTACCTGCTCACCACCCCGGGCTTCCAGCGCGAGGGATCGAACAACCCCATCAGCCCGCAGCTGAACGAAAGCGCCATGTTCCCCAAACTCCTGGGGGACAGCTTCCGGTTGCACTGGGGCTTCGTACTGGCCATCGCCGCCACCGTCTTCGTCTGGTGGCTGCTGAACCGCTCCACGGTCGGCTTTGAGCTCCGCGCCGTCGGTGCCAACCCCGACGCCGCCCGTAACGCAGGCATCAGCACCACCAAGGGCTACGTGGTGGTCATGCTGATCGCCGGTGCACTCTCCGGCCTGGCCGGCGTTTCGCAGGTCTCCGGCACCGAACGCGTGCTGACCGCAGACGTCGCCGCGAGCTTCGGCTTCGATGCCATCACCGTGGCACTGCTGGGACGTTCGACGCCGTGGGGGACCTTCGCGGCAGGCCTGCTGTTCGGCGCCTTCCGTGCCGGCGGCGTGGCCATGCAGACCAACACCGGGACCAGCATTGACATTGTCCTGGTGGTCCAGTCCCTGATCGTCCTGTTCATTGCAGCCCCGCCCCTGGTGCGTTCCCTGTTCAGGATCCCGCCACCCGGAGCCTTCCGCACCAACCGCAAGAGCGCCGAAGCCGCCGGAGGAGCAGCATGAGCACCGCAACCACCACAGCCCCCGCGCCGTCCCCGGCGCCGGAAACAGTAGTGCGAAGCTGGAAAACCCCCATCCTGCTGGGCGTGCTGGCCTTGCTCGGACTGGTTTTCTTCGCGTTCCTTTCCCCGGACACCGAGGTCACTTTCCGCCTCACCGACCCGGAAGCGGCCATCACGCTGCCGGACCTGGTCTTCTCAGCCCGGGCCTTCGGCTGGGCCGGCGCCATCGCGCTGGTGCTGCTGGCCGCGTGGTCCTTTGTCCTGGTCCGTTCGGGCCGTCGGCTGCCCCTGTGGCTGCCGATCATTTTCGGCGTCGTCTTCGTATCGGGCTTCCTTGCCTGGTCCGTGGGCAGCACCGGCAACCCCAATGTTGCCCTGTACGGCCTGCTGGCCGGCAGCGTGACGCTGGCCGTACCGCTGGTCTTCGGTTCGCTTTCGGGCGTGCTCTGTGAACGCTCCGGCGTGGTCAACATTGCCATCGAGGGCCAGCTGCTCTTCGGCGCCTTTGCCGCCGCCGTGGCCGGTTCCCTCTCGGGCAATGCGTTCATCGGCCTGCTCGCGGCAGCCATCGCCGGTGTGCTCGTTTCCCTGGTCCTGGCGGTGTTCAGCATCAAGTACATCGTCAACCAGGTGATTGTGGGCGTGGTGCTCAACGTGCTGGTTTCCGGACTCACCGGATTCCTGTTCTCCACCGTCCTGAGCAACAACGCCGCGGAGCTGAACACCGCGCCTCGGCTGCCGAACATCCGGATCCCGCTGCTGGCGGACATCCCGATCATCGGGCCGATCCTCTTTGACCAGTCACTGATCGGCTACCTGATGTACTTCGCGGTGGCGGCTGTCTACTTCGGGCTGTACCGCACCCGCTGGGGACTGCGCACCCGTGCCGTGGGTGAACACCCGAAGGCGGCGGACACCCTGGGCGTCAACGTGAACCGGACCCGCTTCACCAACGTGCTGCTGGCCGGCGCGGTGGCAGGCATCGGCGGTTCGTTCTTCACCCTGGTCTCCGTCTCCAGCTTCGGCCAGGACATGACCGGCGGTCAGGGCTACATTGCCCTGGCAGCGCTCATCCTGGGCCGCTGGAACCCGCTGGGCGCCGCAGCAGCAGCCCTGCTCTTCGGCTTCGCCACCAACCTGCAGTACGTCCTGGGCCTGCTGGGAACTCCGGTCCCCAGCCAGTTCCTGTCCATGCTGCCGTACGTGGTGACCATCTTCGCCGTCGCAGGCGTGGTGGGCCGCTCCCGCGGACCGGCAGCCAGCGGCGTGCCGTACATCAAGGGATAACCGCAGCGGGACCGGCGGCCGGAACACCGGCCGCCGGTCCCGCCGTCGTTTCCGGCCCATACCGGGCCGGGGCGCAACCGGAAGGAAAGACATGACCGCTCAGACCCCCCAAGCGGACTGGGACGTGCTCCTGGAGCATGCCCGTGCAGCCCTCGCCCACGCCTACGTTCCGTACTCGAAGTACCCGGTGGGTGCCGCCGCACTGACCGATGACGGCCGAATTGTTTCCGGCTGCAACATAGAAAACGCCTCCTACGGGCTGACGCTCTGCGCCGAATGCTCCATGATCAGCCAGCTGCACATGACCGGCGGCGGACGCCTGGTGGCGTTCACCTGCGTGGACGGCTCCGGCGCGGTGCTGATGCCGTGCGGCCGCTGCCGGCAGCTGCTTTATGAATTCCGTGCTCCCGGGATGGAACTGATGACCGTCAGCGGCATCCGCAGCATGGACGAGGTCCTGCCTGACGCTTTTGGACCGCAACACCTGGAAGGGTAAATACGCATGAACAGTACAGACTTCGATGCCGTAGACATCATCCGCACCAAGCGGGACAAGGGCGTCCTCTCCGCCGCGCAAATCGACTGGACCATTGACGCCTATACCCGGGGCACCATCGCCGACGAGCAGATGGCCGCGCTGAACATGGCGATCCTGCTCAACGGCATGAACCGCGAGGAAATCTTCCGTTGGACCGCGGCCATGATTGCCTCCGGTGAGCGCATGGACTTCGCCTCGCTGGGCAAGCCCACCGCGGACAAGCACTCCACCGGCGGTGTGGGGGACAAGATCACCCTCCCGCTCGCCCCGCTGGTGGCAGTGTTCGGCGTGGCCGTTCCGCAGCTGTCCGGCCGCGGGCTGGGCCACACCGGCGGCACCCTGGACAAACTGGAAGCCATCCCCGGATGGCAGGCGTCACTGAGCAACAGCGCGCTGATGAACCAACTGCGCGACGTGGGTGCCGTGATCTGCGCTGCCGGTGCAGGCCTGGCCCCGGCCGACAAAAAGCTCTACGCACTGCGCGACGTGACCGGCACGGTGGAAGCCATTCCGCTGATCGCCTCCTCCATCATGAGCAAAAAGATCGCCGAGGGTACCGACTCCCTGGTGCTGGACGTCAAGGTGGGCTCCGGTGCGTTTATGAAGGACGAGGCCATGGCGCGGGAACTCGCCGAAACCATGGTCGCCCTGGGCAAGGACGCCGGTGTCAACACCGTTGCCCTGCTGACGGACATGTCCACCCCGCTGGGCCTCACGGCCGGCAACGCCATCGAGGTACAGGAATCGGTGGACGTGCTGGCCGGCGGCGGACCCGAAGACGTGGTGGAACTGACCGTCCGCCTCGCCGAGGAAATGCTCACCGCGGCCGGAGTGCGCGACGCCGATCCCGCGGCAGCGCTGAAGGACGGCCGGGCCATGGACGTCTGGCGCCGGATGATCTCCGCGCAGGGCGGGGACCCGGATGCGGCACTGCCCGTGGCCAGGGAATCCGAGACCATCTACGCGCCGGCCGACGGCGTGCTGGTGGAACTGGATGCCCTCTCCGTGGGGGTCGCCGCCTGGCGCCTCGGCGCAGGACGGGCCCGCAAGGAAGACGCCGTCCAGGCCGGAGCCGGCGTCGTGATGCACGCCAAGCCCGGTGCCACGGTCCGGGCCGGCGAGCCGCTCATGACGCTGCTGACCGATACCCCGGAGAAATTCGACCGTGCCCGTGAAGCGCTGGCGGACGCCGTCGTTATTGCGCCCGAGGGCTCACGCCCGGCAAACCGGCTGATTATCGACCGGATCAGCTAGCAGTTTCAGGCCGGCCCGTACCGAGGTGCCCGTGGCAGAACGCCACGGGCACCTCTGCGTTCGTGGCATGCTTGTAGAGGATCAAGAGCCCAACCCAAGGAGCGGCAACTGTTGGACTTTCTCAGTGGAACAGTGGACGGCATCAACAGTTTCATCCTCTCCACCGCGGGCTCCCCGTGGGTATACATCGGTCTGTTCCTGTGCTGTCTGATTGACGGTTTCTTTCCGCCGGTACCGAGCGAGTCCCTCGTGGTTGCGCTGGCCTCCCTCTCCATGAGCGGCGCAGGGGTGAACATCTGGCTGATTATTCCGGCGGCCGCCCTGGGCGCGTTCCTGGGCGACAACCTCGCCTATCTGATGGGACGCGGGATCGGCATGGACCGGTTCGGCTGGATGAGGCGCCCCAAGACGCGCCGGTCCTTTGCCTGGGCGCGGCACGAGCTGGAGAAACGCTCGGTGTCCCTGATCCTCGTGGCCCGGTTCATTCCCGTCGGACGGGTGGTGGTGAACCTTACCGCGGGTGCCACCGGGTTTCCGCGCCGGCGCTTTGTCTTCCTGACCGCCATCTCCGGTGCCGTCTGGGCGGCATACAGTGTGGCCATTGGTGCCATAGCGGGTTCCTGGTTTACCGAACACCACCTGCTCGGTGTGGTGGTCGGCGTCAGCGGCGCACTGGTCCTGGGCCTGGTCATCGACCGCATCATCACCATGGTCCGCGGTACCGCTCCGGGAGCACCGCGTCCGGCGGAGGACACAGAGCCGGCCGAAGATGACGAAAGCACACGGAAGATCGCCTGAGACACCGTAGAGTTGCCGTGTGACTGAGCCTACAGATTCCTCCGTAAACCCTTCCCGACTCGACGTACGCAGCCTGCCGAAGGTCTCCCTCCATGACCACCTGGACGGCGGCCTGCGCCCGGCAACGATCATCGAACTGGCAGCAGACGCCGGCCACCAGCTTCCCGCCACCGATCCGGTGGCCCTGGGGGAGTGGTTCCGCGAGTCGGCGGATTCCGGGTCGCTGCCGCGCTACCTCGAAACCTTCGACCACACCATCGCCGTGATGCAGACGCGCGAGGGACTGACCCGCGTTGCCCGCGAATTCGTGGAAGACCTCGTGGCCGACGGCGTGGTGTACGCCGAGATCCGCTGGGCACCGGAGCAGCACCTGCGCGGCGGACTGAGCCTGGACGAGGCCGTTGAAGCAGTCCAGGCCGGACTGGAGGAAGGGGTCATCAACGCCGAGGCGGCAGGCAGCTTCATCCAGGTAGGCCAGCTCATCTCGGCGATGCGGCACGCGGACCGCGGCATGGAAATCGCCGAACTGGCAGTGCGGCACCGGGATTCGGGCGCCGTGGGCTTCGACATTGCCGGTGCCGAAGACGGCTTCCCGGCCTCGCGCTTCGACGAGGCCTTCACCTACCTGGCCGAGAACCAGTTCCCGGCCACGGTCCACGCCGGCGAGGCCGCGGGCCTCGACAGCATCGTCGATGCGCTGGTGCACGGCAGGGCCCTGCGGCTGGGCCACGGCGTGCGGATCGCCGAAGACATCACGGTTGAGTTCGAAGCCGACGACGCCGCGGCCCCGGACGAGCCCGAAGTGGGCATGGTGAGCATCGGCCGGGTTGCCGGCTGGGTGCGGGACCGAGGCATTGCCCTGGAAGTCTGCCCGTCCTCGAACCTGCAGACCGGCGCCGTTGCCTCCTTCGGGGAGGACATCGAGACCCACCCCATTGACCTGCTGTACCAGACCGGCTTCGCCGTGACGGTGAACACCGACAACCGGCTGATGAGCCACGTCAGCCTCACCGGCGAGTTCGAGCTGCTGATGGACACCTTCGACTACGACCTCGATGACCTGCTGGAGCTCACCATGAACGCCGTGAACGCCGCGTTCCTTCCGCTGGATGAACGTGCTGCGCTCTCCGCCTTTGTGACCGAGGGATTCAACCGCGCCCGTGGCTGAGACAGACCTTCCCGATGACCTGGGCGAGCGGTTCACCCGCCTCGCCCGGGTCATCGGCACCCTGCGTGAACGGTGCCCCTGGACCGCTGCGCTGACCCATGAATCCCTGCTGGAATACCTGGTGGAGGAAAGCTACGAGGTCATCGAGGCCATCGAAGGCGGCACCGCCGGTGCGGAACGCGCTGCCGAACTGCGCGGGGAACTCGGCGACCTGCTCCTGCAGGTGCTGCTTCACGCCCGCCTGCAGCAGGAGACCGGCAGTTTTTCCGTGGCCGATGTTGTGGATTCGCTCACGGCCAAAATGATCCGCCGCAATCCGCACGTTTTCGCCCCCGACGGGTCGCTCCGGGAGGACTCCGGGTCTGCGGATATTGCCGCCATCGAAGCCGCCTGGGACCAGGCGAAAAAGACCGAAACTCCGGACCGGACGTCCGCCTTTGAAGGTATCCCCGCGTCCATGCCGGCCTTGCTGCTGGCCGCCAAAACACTGGGCCGCGCCCGCAGGGCAGACCTTCCGCTGCCGCCCGTCCCGGCATCCCCGATGAACCAGGATGCCCCGTTTGCGGGGGAGGCGGAACTGGGGGATGCGCTGCTGGACATGGTCCGCCGCGCCTCGGAACAGGGGTACGACGCCGAGTCGGCGCTGCGTGCCGCCGTCCGCCGGTACACGGACCGCAGCCAAGGCGCCGCAGACTGATCAGCGGCCGCTGAGCGCACGTATTCGGCGTCCGGACCTTACCCGCGGCCCCGATTCTATTAGGCTAAGAGGCAGACACCGTGGCCTGCCGCATAGGCAGGACGTTAGTTCTTCCACCATCGTTCCAACGAACAGGAGCAATTCAATGGCCATCATCGATGCCATCCATGCCCGCGAGATCCTCGACTCCCGCGGAAACCCGACCGTTGAGGTGGAGGTGCTGCTCGACGACGACACCTTCGGCCGGGCCGCAGTTCCCTCCGGTGCTTCCACCGGCGCCTTCGAAGCCAACGAACGCCGCGACGGAGAGAAGAACCGCTACCAGGGCAAGGGCGTGCTGCAGGCCGTCGAAGCCGTGATCGAGCAGATCCAGCCGGCACTGCTGGGCTTTGACGCCGCTGACCAGCGCGCCATCGACCAGGCCATGATTGATCTGGACGGCACCGAGAACAAGTCCGGCCTGGGCGCCAACGCCATTCTCGGCGTCTCCCTGGCCGTGGCCCGTGCCGCTGCCGAGTCCGCAGCCCTGCCGCTGTACCGCTACCTCGGCGGCCCCAACGCGCACATCCTGCCCGTGCCGCTGATGAACATCCTCAACGGCGGTTCGCACGCTGACTCCGACGTGGACATCCAGGAATTCATGATCGTACCCCTGGGTGCCCAGACCTACTCCGAAGGCCTGCGCTGGGGCGTGGAGGTCTACCACAACCTCAAGTCCGTGCTGAAGGAAAAGAACCTCTCCACCGGCCTCGGCGATGAAGGCGGCTTCGCACCGAACCTGCCTTCCAACCGTGCTGCCCTGGACCTCATTGTCGAAGCCATCGAGCGTGCCGGCTACGTTCCGGGCAACGACATTGCCCTGGCTCTGGATGTTGCCTCCTCCGAGTTCTACAAGGACGGTGCCTACGTCTTCGAGGGACAGAACCGCACCGCCGAGGAAATGTCCGCCTACTACGAGGAACTGGTCCGCGACTACCCGCTGGTTTCCATCGAAGATCCGCTGGACGAAGAGGACTGGGACGGCTGGCAGGCACTGACCGCCCGCCTGGGCGACAAGGTCCAGCTGGTGGGTGACGATCTGTTCGTCACCAACCCGTCCCGCCTGGAGACCGGCATCAAGAACAACGCCGCGAACTCCCTGCTGGTCAAGGTCAACCAGATCGGCACCCTGACCGAGACCCTGGACGCGATCACCATGGCCCAGCGTGCCGGCTACACCACCATCACCTCGCACCGCTCCGGCGAGACCGAAGACACCACGATCGCCGATATCTGCGTTGCCACCAACGCCGGCCAGATCAAGACCGGTGCCCCGGCCCGTTCCGAGCGCGTCGCGAAGTACAACCAGCTCCTGCGCATCGAAGAAGAGCTCGACGACGCCGCACGCTACGCCGGGCGCAGCGCTTTCCCGCGCTTCAACGCCTAGCACGCCGTGCCTCCGCAACGCCTGCGGTCAACCCCGCAGGCGTTGCGGAACCGGCTGTAGCACCGTGGGTGGGTAACCTCATTGGAGGAGACCCGCCCACACTGGTTTCCGGTCCGTGACGACTTACCACTGATCAACGCAAAGAAGGACCTGCATGCCAACCCGACGTCCCAAGGTGCCCCGGCCTGCTGCCGCCAAATCCGCCGGGACCAAGCCCGGCGCCGCCAAGCCAGGCGCCGCCAAATCCGGTGCAACCAAGTCCAGCGGCAGCGCCTCCAGCGTCACCAAGCCAGCCGGGACGAAGGCCGCCAAACCGGTGGAGCGCCAGGGGCGTCCCAGGAATGCCGGAGGCGCGGCGGCAGCCTCCGATGCGCGCGCTGCCATCCGTTCCCAGCTGTCTGGGGACATCCGCCGGCAGGACGGGCCGGAGCCGGACCGGACGCAGAAGCGGGCTGCAACAGGGGCAGGCGAGGCGCCCGGGAGCGAGCTGCGGCCCGTGCCGGCCAAGGCGTTCTCCGGCAGGCTGCTGGTGCTGGCCATGGTGATGGTGGCCATTACCGTGCTGCTGGCTCCCTCGGTGCGCACCTACCTGCAGCAGCGTTCGGATATTGCCGCTGCCAAGGCGGAAATTGAACAGGCGCAGGAAGTGCAGGCTGACCTGGAGGTCCAGCTGGGCCGGTGGGAGGATCCGGCCTATATCAAGCAGCAGGCCAGGGACCGCATTTTCCTGGTGATGCCCGGTGAAACACGGTATTTGGTCAAGGGCGAAAACGGAGTGGAGGAAGCGGACCGCAAGGCCGCCGAAGAAGCCCCCGAGGACCTGCAATGGGTCGATTCGCTCTGGGACTCGGTCAAGAGATCCGCCACGGCACAGTAATCTGGAGGCTGATAGTACAAGCAGCCCGGGGCCGTCCAGGCCCCCACGGAAGGAACCACCTGCATGACCCAGGACCAGCTCACCCCCACCCAGGAAGACCTGGAAACGCTGAGCCGGCAGCTCGGCCGGCCGGTGCGCGACGTCGTCGAAATCGGCGCCCGCTGTGTCTGCGGCAACCCGCTGGTGGCCACCACCGCCCCCCGGCTGAGCAACGGCATCCCGTTCCCCACCACCTACTACCTGACGCACCCGGTCATCACCGCCGCTGTTTCGCGGCTTGAAGCTGCCGGCCTGATGACGGAGATGACCCGTCGGCTGGAAGAGGACCCGGAGCTGGCGGAGCGTTACCGCCTGGCCCACGAGAGCTACCTGCAGGTCCGGAACGAAATAGGTGAGCGGACCGGCACCGGTCCGGTTCCGGAGATCGACGGCGTGTCGGCCGGCGGGATGCCCACCCGGGTCAAGTGCCTGCACGTACTGGTCGGCCATTCGCTGGCTGCCGGTCCGGGCGTCAATCCGCTGGGTGATGAAGCCCTGGCCGCCATCACCGAATGGTGGACCCGGGACCGCTGCTACTGCGAGGGCGCCTGGGACACCACCGCTCCGGCTCCTGACCGGGACCTGAGCCGGCATACGAAAACCCAGGGCCTGAGTCCTGAGGAACTGGAAGACAAAAAGGCCGCACGCCGCGGCGGCGAGGCCCAGGCCGATGCCGCCGACGCAGCATCAACCAAGGGGGAACTGTGACAGCTCAGGACCGGGAGAACGGTACCGCAGTGCGCGTTGCGGCTGTGGACTGCGGCACGAATTCCATCAGGCTCCTTATCGCAGACGTGACCCGGGACGCGCAGGGCAGCGCCCGGCTCACCGATGTGGTCCGCCTGATGCGCGTGAACCGGCTGGGGCAGGGCGTTGACGCCACGGGCCGCCTGGCTCCCGAGGCCCTGGAACGGACCTTTGCCGCGGCAGATGAGTACGCGGCACTGATCCGCGAACACGGGGCAGCCCGGATCCGGTTTGTGGCGACCTCCGCCAGCCGTGATGCCGAGAACCGGCAAGAGTTCATTGACGGCATCCGCGACCGCCTCGGCGTCGAGCCGGAGGTCATCAGCGGCGACGAGGAAGCCGCGCTCTCCTTCGCCGGAGCCGCCAGCGTCTTCACCGAAACCAACGGTGCGAAAACCCTGGTGGTAGACCTCGGCGGTGGCAGCACGGAATTCGTCCTGGGCGACTCCACCGGTGTGCTCGCGGCCAAAAGCACCGACATGGGCTGCGTGCGTTTCACGGAACGCCATCTGCGCTCCGATCCGCCCACCGAAGCGGAGATCACGGTGGCACGGGCGGACATCCTGGATATGATCGCGCAGGCCCTGGCCTCCGTGCCGCTGGCCGATGCCGACCGTCTGGTGGGCGTGGCCGGAACCATCACCACTGTCACAGCCGCCGCGCTTCACCTGCCCGAGTACTCTGCGGAGGCCATCCACGGCACCGAGCTGACCCGGGAGCAGATTGACCAGGCAGCCGATGACCTGCTCCGGCAGGACCGGGCCGCGCGCGCAGCCCTGCCCTACATGCACCCCGGACGGGTGGACGTCATCGGTGCCGGCGCCCTGATTTGGCGCACCATCGTTGACCGGGTCGATGAGCTGACCGACGGACGGGTCACGTCCGCCGTAACCAGCGAACACGACATTCTTGACGGCATTGCCCTGAGCGCTGCCGGATGAGTACCATCAACGCCGCCCCGAAAGCCCTTGGACCGGCGGCTCGCCTGCGACTGGCCGCCGCTGCCCTTTGCGCCGCGGTGGCGCTTCCCCTCCTGGCTCCTGCGCCGGCGCACGCCGACGAATGGCGGGACAAGCAGTACTGGCTGGCCGACTACGGCATTACCGAGGCATGGAAGACCAGCAAGGGTGCGGGGGTGAAGGTTGCCGTCATCGACACCGGTGTTGATGCCACCCATCCCGACCTTGCGGGTGCCGTGAGCGGCGGCGTCGACGTCTCCGGAGCCGGTGACCCGAAGGGCACCAAGGGACTGGGCAGTACCCCCGAGCACGGCACGCTGGTGGCGACGCTGCTCGCCGGCCGCGGCCACGAAAAACCCGATGACGACGCCAAGGATGACGGCAAGGACGGGGAGAAGAAAGAGGACAAAAAGGACGGCGCCGCGGACCGGCCCGACGGAATCATCGGGGTAGCCCCCGAAGCGGAAATCCTCGCCGTGTCCGCCTGGATCGGCGGCACCAACCCCGGCGGCATCCCGATCGATACTCAGATCCCCAACGCCGTCCGCTGGGCAGTGGACAGCGGAGCCAAAGTCATCAACATGTCCCTGGGCAGCACCTCCACCGCCTGGCCGGAAAGCTGGGACGATGCCTTCCTGTATGCCGAACAAAACGACGTGGTGATTGTGGCTGCGGCGGGCAACCGGGGGGTCGGCATGGTGCAGGTGGGCGCCCCCGCCACCATTCCAGGCGTGCTCACTGTTGCCGGCCTGAACCGCGACGGTGAAGCCAGCTACGATTCCTCCTCCGAGGGCATCAGCATCGGAGTGGCAGCCCCGTCCGAAGACCTGATCGGCGGACTGCCGGAGGGCACCTCGCGGTACGCGCGCTGGGAAGGCACCTCCGGGGCGGCACCGCTGGTTGCCGGCGTCGCTGCACTGATCCGTTCGGCACATCCGGAGCTGAGCGCTGCCGACGTCGTCAACCGGATCGTCAGCACGGCCCGCGACGCCGGGGCACCGGGAACGGACACCATCTACGGTTACGGCATCCTCGACGCCAACGCCGCGGTGAATGCGGATGTCGCTTCTGTGACCACCAACCCCCTGGGCACCATCGAGGAGTGGATCCGAGTACACCGGCGGGTCGCCGAGGCGCCCGGCGCCGCGGATATTCCGGCGCCCACGGTCCCGGACCTGCCAGAGCCCACGGTGCCCGCGGCCGCTGAACCGGTAGTGGAGAGCGATAACCTGCCCGCCACCGTGGTGCTGGGCTTCGGCGCCCTGCTGATTCTGGTGCTGGGGGCAGGAAGCGTCCATGTAGCCCGGGTCCGGAAGCGGGAGGCGGCGGAAGCACCGGCGGGAAGCAGCCCGGAAACCGGGCAGCTGGACGAGGCGCGGGTCCGCTGACACGCCGGAACAGGTGCGCCCGATAGCTCGTGAAGACTTTCACAAACTCGGGTAGCATGAAGGGTATGGCATCGAACAAACAGTTTTCTGATCGTCCCCGCGTTCTGGTGGTCGGCGGTGGTTACGTCGGTCTGTATGTAGCCAAGGACCTCCAGAAGAAGGTCAAGGCACAGGGCGGCATCGTTACGGTAGTGGACCCGCTGCCGTACATGACGTACCAGCCGTTCCTTCCCGAGGTGGCCGCAGGCACCATTGAGGCCCGCGACGCCGTTGTATCCCACCGCATGCACTTGAAGAACACCGAGCTGATCACCGGCAAGGTCACTTCCATCAACCATGCAGCCCGCACCGCCACCGTTGAACCGGGCGACGGCAGCGAGCCGTTTGAGCTGCCCTACCAGGATGTTGTCCTGGCCGCCGGCTCGATCACCCGCACCTTCCCGATCCCGGGCCTCGCCGAGGCCGGCATCGGCATGAAGAGCATCGAAGAAGCCGTGGCCACCCGCAACCACGTCCTCGAGCGCATTGAAACCGCATCCCTGATGCCCGCAGGCGCTGAGCGCGAGCGGGCGCTGACGTTCGTCGTCGTCGGCGGCGGTTTTGCCGGCATCGAAACCCTGACCGAGCTTGAGGACATGGCCCGCGACGCGGTTCGCCTCAATGACCGGGTCCGCCAGGAAGATCTCCGTTTTGTGCTGATCGAGGCCATGGGCCGGGTCATGCCGGAGGTCAAGCCGGACCAGGCCGAGTGGGTGGTTTCCAGCATGCGTGCGCGCAGCATCGAGGTGCTGCTGAACACCTCGCTGGCCTCCGCCGAAGGCGGCCTGCTGAAGCTGATCAACATGGCTGATAAGTCCCCGGCCGGAGAATTCGGCACCGATACGCTCATCTGGACCGCCGGTGTGCAGGCCAACCCCATGGTTCGCGGCACCGACTTCCCCATCGACGAGCGCGGCCGCGTCCGCGCCAACCCCGAGCTGCGGATCACCGGCGACGACGGCCCCATCGACGGCGCCTGGGCTGCCGGCGACGTTTCCGCTGTTCCGGATCTCTCCGGCGGCGGCGTCGGCGGCTTCTGCGTCCCGAACGCGCAGCACGCCGTCCGCCAGGCCAAGCTGCTGGCCAAGAACATCATGGCCGCACGCTACGGCGTCGGCAACGTCGAGGAATACAACCACAAGAGCCTCGGCGCCGTTGCCGGCCTGGGCCAGTACAAGGGCGTTGCCAACATCATGGGCTTCGGCATGAAGGGCTTCCCGGCCTGGCTGGCCCACCGCGGCTACCACGGCCTGGCCATGCCGATGTTCGAACGCAAGTTCCGCGTGGTTTCCGGCTGGCTGCTGAATGTCGCCTACGGCCGCGACCTCACGGACATCCGCAACCTGAAGCACCCGCGCCGCGGCTTCGAGGAAGCCGCAACGCCGGCTAAGAAGCCGGCGGCGAAGGCCTAGGTTGACGGTTTTTCCTTAGCGAAAACACAAGAACGGCGGCTTCTCCTGCGGGAGGGCCGCCGTTGTTGTGTTTCCTGCCGTCCCGGGCTTTCCAGTAGGCTTGGGAAGGCATACGCCGCGCCCCAGTAGCCCAATTGGCAGAGGCAACCGACTTAAAATCGGTGTGTTGTCGGTTCGAGTCCGACCTGGGGTACTTCCCATCCGTGCAGGCATTTCGCTGCACCGTATCCGGGCGAAATGTCCAGGGATTCCATCCGCTGTCCGGAACTGCCGGCAGCACCGGCGCCCGCTCGGCTAGCCGCGCGTGCGGCGGTTGCGGTGCCTGAGCAGCAGCGTTCCCGCGAGCAGGCCCAGAATCACCACGGCCGCTATGGCCGGCAGGGCCAGCGAGGTACGTTCCGTTTCCGCCGCCTCAGGTGACGGCGTGGGCGTTGAGCTTTTCGTGGCGCTGGGCGACGGCGTCGCCGCAGGGGCCGGGGCCACATCCGGTCCGCCGGCCGGTGCAGGGGCCGGAGCGGGCGCGGTGGTCGGTGCCGGCGCAGCAGTGGTCGGAACCGGTGCGGGTGCGGCGGACGGTTCCGCCGGGACGGGAACTGCCGGAACGGCCTCGTGGTATTCGCCGGTTTCGGGGTTGTAATAGCTTTCGCCCGGGTTGTAGGACGGCGCTGCGTTGTCGGGACTGTACTGGGTGGGAGCGCAGACCTCGGCCCCGTTCACCACCGCCGGGGCCAGGCCGGGTCCGCAATCAAGCGCGTGCGCCTGGCCTGCCGGACCAAGCAGCAGCAGGGCTGCCAGCGGAAGCGCGGATACGGCGGTGGCCAGGTGTGGAACGTGCATTTTTCCCCCAAGAGAACGTAATACGGCCATCATATAGTCCCGCGCCGTACAAACGGACAAGGGTGGATAAGCCGTAATGTGACGAGCGTTACAAGGCTGTAACCCCAAACTCTTATATTCGTCACAATGTTCAACTAGCTTTTCTTCTAATCAGGAACACCTGGTATTCGCATCAAAGGCACCCGCCTTTCGATCGGGGAGATAACTTTTATGACTGCACTACGAAATGCAGGCCGTCTTGGGGTGGGTGAAGGCTACGCCCGCACCGCCAGGATTGCCGCCCTCGGTTTGGGTCTTGCCCTGTTTGCCAGCGGCTGCAGCGGCGGAGGATCGGACTCGTCCGCCGAAGAAACCTCAGGCTCAGGTAACGAGACCGAAGCGGTTGCGTCCGTCCTGACCTGCCCGGAAAGCCAGGGCGGCACGGGGGAGGACCCGGGTACGAAGGGTGACCCGGCGGCCGTTCCGGCTTCCACCGGCACCACCGAGACGCCGCTGAAGATTGGTTCCCTGCTGCCCACCACCGGTTCCCTTGCCTACCTCGGCCCGCCTGAAATTGCCGGTGTCAACGTAGCCATCGAGGAAATCAATGAGGCCGGCGGAGTTCTTGGCAAGCCGGTAGAGGTGGTCCACCGCGATTCCGGTGACACCACCACAGACATCGCCACGCAGTCGGTCAACGACCTGCTTAGCCAGGGTGTCAGCGCCATTGTCGGTGCAGCATCATCCGGTGTGTCAAAGACGGTCATCGGCAACATCACCGGGGCCGGCGTCATCCAGTTCTCCCCGGCCAATACCTCGCCGGACTTCTCCACCTGGGATGACAACGGTCTGTACTGGCGTACGGCTCCCTCGGATGTCCTCCAGGGGCGCATCCTGGGCAACTACATCATGTCCTGCGGCGCACAGACGGTAGGCATGATCGTGCTCAACGACGCCTACGGGACGGGCCTGCAGAGCAACGTGAAGACCTCCGTTGAAGAAGCCGGCGGCCAGGTGGTGGCCGAGGAGATGTTCAACGAGGGCGACTCCCAGTTCAGCAGCCAGGTTGACTCGGTCGTGGCCGCAAAGCCGGACGCCATTGTGGTGATCAGCTTCGACCAGGCCAAGAGCATCGTGCCGCTGCTGACCGCCAAGGGCATTGACCCCAGCCAGCTGTTCTTCGTGGACGGCAACACGTCGGACTACAGCAAGGACCTGGACGCCGGAACCCTCGAAGGGGCACAGGGAACCATTCCCGGAACCTTCGCCTCGGAGAACTTCAAGGAGTCCCTGCTGGCCGTTGATCCGGCGCTGAAGGACTGGTCCTACGCCGGTGAAAGCTATGACGCAGTCACTCTGCTGGCACTGGCAGCCGAGGCTGCCGGCAGCACCGACGGCAAGGCGATTGCCGCCGAACTGCAGGGCGTGTCAGGCGAAGGCGAGAAGTGCTACGACTTCGCCGGCTGCGTGACCATCCTGCGCGACGGCGGAGACGTTGACTACGACGGCTACTCCGGACCGATCACCTTTGACGAGAACGGCGACCCCACGGAAGCCTTCATCGGGATCTACCAGTACGACGGCGACAACGTGCCGCAGCCGAGCCGCTCCGAAGCGGGCAAGCTCTAGCTGACAACCACAAAGAAGCCCCCGCCGGATTCGGCGGGGGCTTCTTTGTGCTGCTGGCGGTACCGGGCGGGCCGGCGGGCCCCGGACTATTCGGGACGCGGCCGGGGTGTCCCGTCCGCGTCCCGGAGCGGAAATCCGGTCAGGCGGTCTCTGCCAGCGTGCCCAGATAGAGCTGGATGACCTTGGGGTCCTTCATCAGTTCCCGTCCTGTTCCCGTGTAGGCGTCCTTGCCCTGGTCCAGGACATAGGCGCGGTCACAGATCTGCAGGCAGCGGCGGGCATTCTGCTCCACCATGATCACGGACACACCGGCCCGGTTGATTTCGTGCACCCGCAGGAAAGCCTCGTCCTGCTTGACGGGGGAGAGGCCCGCGGAGGGCTCATCCAGCAGGAGCACCGCCGGATCCATCATCAGTGCGCGGCCCATGGCGACCATCTGGCGTTCGCCGCCGGAGAGGGAACCGGCCCGCTGGGCGCGGCGCTTGCGCAGTTCGGGGAAAACCTCGGAAACGAACTCGAACCGGTCCTTGTACGTCTTGGGTGCCTGGTAGACGCCCATCTGCAGGTTTTCCTCGATGGTCAGGGAAGGGAAGACATTGTTGTTCTGCGGAACGAAGCCCACGCCGCGGCTTACCAGTTTGTTGGCCTTCAGCCCGGTGAGGTCCTGGCCCCGGACCACCACGGTTCCGGAGTGCACCTTCACCAGCCCGAACATGGCTTTCAGCAGGGTGGACTTGCCGGCGCCGTTGGGCCCGATGATCCCAATCAATTCCCCGCGGCGTGCCTCGATGCTGCAGCCGTTGAGGATGTTCACCCCCGGGATGTAGCCGGCCACCAGATCGGTTACCTTGACGACGGAATCTCCGTCGAATGCCTCGCCGGTCATGCCTGTTCCTTCCGTTCGTCAATCCGCCTGCCGACCACGCCGTCAGGTTCGGTGCCCACCGAGGACTCGGCGTCGTGCTCCAGTTCCGCCTCGAGTTTCTGGAAGCCTTCGGAATCCGCCAGGTCGACGTCGTGATGCGCGCCCAGGTAGGCGTCAATGACGGCCTGGTCCTTCATCACGTCCCCGGGCGGCCCTTCGGCCACGACCTTGCCTTCGGCCATCACCACCACCCAGTCCGCAATGTGCCGGACCATGTGCATGTCGTGTTCGACGAACAGGACGGTCATGCCTTCGGCCTTGAGGTTCTTGATGTGGTCCAGCAGGGACTGGGTCAGGGCCGGATTCACGCCGGCCATCGGTTCGTCCAGCATCACGAGCTTGGGCCGGACCATCAGGGCCCGGGCCATTTCCAGCAGCTTGCGCTGCCCGCCGGACAGCGAGGCAGCGTAGTCGCTGCGCTTGGTATCCAGCTTGAACTTCGCCAGCAGGACATCCGCCTGCTCGGTGATTTCACGTTCCCGGGTGCGCCACAGCGGCGGCAGAAGCGCCCGCCAGAGGGACTCGCCCGGCTGGGACGCTGCGCCGAGCCGCATGTTCTCGATGACCGTGAGCTTGCCCATGACCTTGGTCAGCTGGAAAGTACGCACCATACCCAGCCGCGCCACTTTGTACGCGGACACCCCGGCCAGGTCCTTTCCCTCGAACTGCCACTCACCGGACTGCGGTGTATCGAAACCGGTCAGCAGGTTGAAGAGGGTGGTTTTGCCGGCCCCGTTGGGGCCGATCAGGGCCGTGATCTTGTGGCGCGGGATTTCAACGTGTTCGACGTCGACGGCGTTGATGCCGCCGTAGGTCCGGGTGACGTTCTTCGCCACCAGTATGGGATCACGCTTGCTGCAGCCGGGTCCGATGTCTCCGACGGCTATGGGGCGGGTGTCGCTCATGTATTCGTTGACGCCGCCCTCGGGCAGCACTTCGGTGTCCCTCTCCGCCGCTGCCCCTGCCGGGGACGCGGCGTGGGCGCCCCCGGTCCGGACCGGCGTCTGGGGTTCGTCTGCCTGGTGGCTCATGCGAATGCCAGCTCCTTCTTGTTTCCGAGGATGCCCTGGGGTCTGAAGATCATCAGCAGCATCAGGGCCACGCCGACCAGGATGTAGCGGATCTGTCCTGCCTGGGACGTGGTGATGAACGTGATGTACCCGGATTCAATGGCACCGTAGAGCACACCCTGGGTGATTGACAGAATGGCCCAGAAAATCATGGAGCCGATGACCGGGCCCAGCACTGTGGACATCCCGCCGAGCAGCAGCGCCGTGTACAGGTAGAAAGTGAGTTCCGTGCCGTAGTTGGCCGGCTGCACGGCGTCACGGGGGAGGGTGAAGATGATGCCGGCCAGGCTGCCGAGAAGTCCGCCGATGATCAGTGCCTGCATCTTGTAGGCGTAGACGTTCTTGCCCAGGGCCCGCACTGCGTTCTCATCCTCGCGGATTCCCTTCACCACGCGTCCCCACGGGCTGCGGATAAGCAGCCAGACGAGGGCGCAGGCCGCGATGACCAGGAACCAGGCGACGATCCGGATCCATACGTCGCGCTCGTTCATGGCGAAGGGACCCATGTTGTAGTTGCCCTGCGGTATCGGGTTAAGGGCGTAGAAACTGCCGGTGAAGGCGGCCAGCCCGTTGGCTGATCCGGTCACCGGTGTCATGGAATTGGTGGTCACGATATACCGGATGATCTCCGCCGCGGCGATGGTGACGATAGCCAGATAATCGGCCCGCAGGCGCAGTGTGGGTATGCCCAGGATGACCGCGAACACCACCGAACTCAGCAGGGCGATCAACAGGGCCAGCGGCAGCGGGGCGTTGAAGGAGAGGATGGGAATGGCGAAGCCGTAGGCCCCGATCGCCATGAAGCCGGCCTGGCCGAAGTTCAGGAGGCCGGTGTAACCGAAGTGCACGGCCAGGCCAAGAGCGGCCAGGGCGTACGCGGCCGTGGTGGGGCTGATTATCTCGTTTAGCGCGCCGAGAAGAATGTTGCTGAAATCCATCTGAACTAAGCCCCTAACCTATGCGCTCGCGGCGGCCGAGGAGTCCCTGCGGCCGGACCAGCAGGACAAGAATCATGATGACCAGGGCGCCCACGTATTTGAGGTCCGCCTCCAGCCAAAGGGTGGAGATTTCCACGAAAAGACCCACCAGGACGGACCCGATGAGGGCGCCGAACACCGTGCCGAGCCCGCCGAGCGTGACGCCGGCGAAGATCAGCAACAGGATCTGCTGGCCCATGTTGAACGAGACACCGGGGCGGTAGTACGCCCACAGGATGCCGCCCATGGCCGCCAGGGCCCCTCCGATAACCCAAACCAGCCGGATGACTGCATCCACGTCGATGCCGGATGCTGCGGCCAGGGCAGGGTTGTCGGCCACCGCGCGGGTGGCCTTGCCGATTCGTGTGCGCAGCAGCAGCAGGGCCACCACCAGGATGACGGCGAGGGAGACGATCAGGGAGACCAGGGTGTTCCGCGGAATGGAAATGGGGCCCAGCTCCAGGATGGGGCTTTGCGCGCCGGGCAGCTGCTTTGTGCCGCCGCCGAAGAAGAACAGGACGGTGTAGCGGACCGCCACCGCAAGACCGATGCTGACGATCATCATGGGGACCAGTCCGGTGCCGCGCCGCCGCAGCGGTTTCCAGATCCCGGCGTCCTGTACGTAGCCGAACGCGGCGCCGCCCGCGACGGCGAGCGGAAGAGCCACCCAGACCGGCAGCCCCAGCGCTGCGAACCCGAAGGCCAGTACGGCACCCAGGGTCACCATTTCACCGTGGGCAAAGTTGGTCAGCCCGGTGGTGCCGAAGATCAGTGAGAGGCCGACGGCGCTCAGCGCCAGCAGCAGGCCGAAGCTCAGGCCAGCCACTGCGCGTTCGGTGAGCAGCGAGATGAAGCTGTCCTCCTGCAACACGATGCCCTCGCCAAGCAGGAACAGCGTAGTGATGTTGGTCGTGCCCGCAAAGGTCACCGTGCGCGGGTTCTGCTGGCCCTCTGCCAGCTCGACGCCGTCGGGGAGGGTGGACTCGTCCAGCTCCACCTCGTACGCGCCCTGTTCCGGGACTCCGATGGACCAGGATCCGTTGGCCCCGGTGACCACTTCGCCCTCGTAGCCGTTGCCGGTGGCAGTGATCTTCACCCCTTCGATGGGTGTTCCCTGGTTCCGGACGACCCCGCTGATGCGGTCGGCAAATTCGGCGCCGTCCGTGGCGGCGGTACCGGATGCTGGGGCCGAGGCTCCGTCCGACGGCGTGGTTGTTGTTGCGGAAGCGGCAGGGGAAGCAAGCAGCAGGGCAGCGAACATCGCTACCACCGCCGCCAGCATCCCCAGATACCGGGTCAGCGCCGATGTTCTTAGCAAATTCCAAAACCTCCACGCAGGGCTGCGGCACCGTGGGTCCGGTGCTAGCAGACGGGTAGATGTGACACAGGTCACCGATTGGGGAACATGCTACCCACTGATTGTTTCCGGCAGTGACGTTTCCCTCTGCCCGAATGTCGCGATCGGGTAACGACTTTGTTGCCGGGGAGGCAAGGCTGCAGGTCCCGGTGCAGCTGTTCTGTACCAAACCGTTACCGGATCCGCTGTCTCGGCGGGAATCTGCCGCAGCATCCGTTCGTTTGCATTGGTAGGCTGGGCTGAAACAGCCCCCCAGATGGAGGACATATTTCAATGGCACTTGGCGGAAATCCGGTATTCAACGGAAAGAACTTCCGTTCGCAGACCCAGGGCGCCGCAGCCCGCGGGTCGGTGGCGACGGATAACAACTACATGACGCCCCAGCAGCTGCAGGATCTCTACTCGGCACCCTCGGCCAAGGCCTCGGATATGGGCCGGATGACGTACGACGACGTCATCATGAAGACGGTCTTCTGCCTCGCCGCCGTGCTGGTGGGCGCAGCGGTTCCCGTATTTGTACTGCCCGGCATGGCTACCGGCCTGATGATTCTGGGCGCGCTCGGCGGCTTTGTGCTGGGCCTGGTGAACTCCTTCAAGCGGGAACCGGTTCCGGGCCTGATCCTGGCCTACGCGTTCCTTGAGGGCATGTTCCTCGGCGGCCTGACCGCCGTCCTCGATGCCATGTACCCGGGAGTCGGCCTGCAGGCGGTGCTGGGCACCCTGGCCGTCTTTGCCGTAACCCTGGTGCTGTTCCGCAGCGGCAAGGTGCGGGCAACTCCCAAGGCAGTGCGTTTCTTCATGATCGCGATCATCGGCTATGCCGTCTTCTCGCTGATCAACGTGGGCCTGATGATCTTCGGCGGCGTGCAGGATCCGTGGGGTCTTCGCGGCGTGGAACTGTTCGGTATTCCGATGGGCGTCTTCATCGGCGTGCTGGCCATCGGCCTGGCAGCGTTCTCCCTGGTCATGGACTTCACCTCCATTGAGCAGGGCGTGAAGGCCGGCGCACCCGAGCGCTACTCCTGGACCGCTGCGTTCGGCCTCACCGTCACGCTGGTCTGGCTGTACGTGGAAATCATCCGCCTGCTGGCCATCCTGCGCGGCGACGACTAAACGTACGGCGCAGGCAGGCCGGAGAACCGGCTGGAGCGGAAGGACCGCAGGCACCGCGCCTGCGGTCCTTCCGCCGTCCGGGGGCACCCAGGGTTGCCAATTCGAGGCGCTGGCAGCGTCAATGAGACAGGTACTCTGGGCAGCCCCGACTTCCCGGACTTAGCATGGGCGACGCGGAGGGCAATCTCCGTATGGGGAGCAGCCGGGTGCGTGGTGTCATTTACTGCCGTGACATGCGCCGGGCTGGATAAGGAGTCTTCAGTGGCCGAATATGCCCGGCAAAGCGTCTACGAGGAACTCCTCGACGCGCTGCTCCTGGAACCCGAGGTGGAAGGTTTCCTTGCCGCCGCCGCGGAGATCTCCGCCGCACATCTCGCCCTGGCGGCACCCGGCGGCTGCTCAATCACCTTGGAACGCATCCGCAGACCCCTGCTCTGCGCACGCAGCAAAAACTTGTCCGTCCCGCCGCAGGACATCGACTACGGGGCCGGCAGTCCCGGTGCCACCGTGCTCGGCGGGGGACCCGACGTCGTGATCCGGGACCTGAGTTCCGGACAGCACTGGCCCGGCAGCGAAACGGCAGGGGTCCGGTCCGCGGCCGTGCTGGGGCTGCCGCTGCACGGCAACCGGGGAGTGCTCAGCTGCTATGCCGTTCAGCCGGGCCATTTCGGAGCGACGGAAACCGAACGTGCGCAGGGACTCGCTGCCGAATCGGGGAAAGTGCTGCGCCTCGCACTGCTGCTGGACGCACGGGCACACCGGGCCGCCAACCTGCAGGCTGCGTTGGAATCACGCACAGTGGTGGACCTGGCAGCGGGAATCATTATGGGACAGAACGGCTGCAGCCAGCAGGCTGCCATCGACATCCTGCGGAGCGTCTCCAACACGCGCAACATCAAAATCCGCAATGTTGCCGCCGGTGTTGTCGCCGCCGTGAGTGACCGCGTAACTACTCACTTCGACGAGTAATCAGCGGCCTCCGCAGGTAACCTTGAGGGCATGGATCAAACGGAACCGGTACCCGCTACCGGTGCTCAATATGAGATCAGCAGGGGCAGCGCCCGCGCCGTTATCGGCTCCCTCGGCGGGAGCCTGCGGCGGTATGCCGTGGACGGCGTCGATCTCGTCCAGACCTACCCGGACGGCAGCATTCCGCCGTCCGCCAGCGGTATCCTTCTGGCTCCCTGGCCCAACCGCGTGGCCGACGGCCGGTGGATGCTCGCCGGGAAACCCCAGCAGCTGGACATCACCGAACCGTCCCGCGGGCATGCCAGCCACGGACTGCTGCGTAACACCGGGTACACCCTCCAGGACCGGGAACCCGGCTCCGTTGTGCTGCAGGCAGAGGTTTTCCCCCAGCACGGCTATCCGTTCCACCTGCTCCACCGCGCCGGCTACAGCCTGGGGGAAGCCGGCGGACTGCGGGTACGGCAGAGCCTGACGAATGTCGGGGGAGAAGCTGCCCCGGTTGCCCTGGGCGCCCATCCGTTCCTGCGGCTGGGCGACGTGCCAACCGAAGAGCTCACCCTCACGGTGGCGGGCCGGACTGTGCTGACCGTCGATGAGCGGCTGATTCCCAACGGCCGCCAGCCGGTTTCCGGGGCCACGGACCTGCGCCACGGCGCCCGCGTGGGCGACCTGGAGCTGGACAGCGCGTACACGGATCTTGAACTGACCGACGACGGCGTCTACCGCCACACCCTGACGGCGCCGGACGGCCGGTCGGTGAGCCTGTGGTCCGGACGGGAATGCGCATACGTTCACGTATTCGTCACCGACAAATATCCCGGACAGCCCCGGGCGGTGGCGCTTGAACCGATGACGGCACCGGCCAACGCCCTGAACTCCGGAGAAGGCCTGGTGTGGCTCGAACCGGGTGACACCTTCACCGCCGAATGGGGAGTCCTTGCCGAACTCGGAACCGCCGGCCACCGGACCTGTAACAGCGGAGATTAGGTGCGTAAAGTCCGCTCCCGGCTCGCTCCCGTGTGGAAAGATGGCCCAATGAAACCCCACGCACACCGTTCCTCGGCGCCCCGTGTGCTGCAGGCGGCTGCGGCGGCCCCGGTCCGGAACGGAGATGATGTCCCGTTCGCCCTCCGCGTCTCTGCCGCATGGGCATGGCGCCTGGGTGTTGTCCTCATTGTGGGAGCCGGACTGATCTGGATTCTCAGCCACTTCTCGCTCCTCATCATCCCGCTGATGATTGCTGCCCTGCTGGCGGGCCTGCTGTCCCCGGTCTCGAACTGGCTGCGCCGCAACAGGCTTCCGGGCGGATTGTCGGTAGCCGTCACCATCGTGGCGTTCCTGGGGCTCATCACCGCAGCGCTGGCGCTGGTCGGGCGGCAGCTCGCACTGGGGTTCCGGGACTTGTGGGGGGAAACCCAGGAAGGGGTCCGTCAGGTCCAGGACTGGCTGTCCTCCGGCCCGCTGAACATCAGTGCCGGGCAGATGGACTCGCTGTTCGACGAAGCAACCACCGCCCTGCAGCAGAATTCAGCCAACATCCTCTCCGGCGCCCTGAGCGTTGGCAGCAGCGCGGGCCACTTCGCGGCCGGCATTCTGCTGACGCTGTTTGCACTGGTGTTCTTCCTTCTCGACGGACGCAGGATCTGGCGGTTCACCGCCGGCCTGCTTCCCCGGCGGGCCCGGCCCGCCGCGTACGGAGCCGGGATCCACGGCTGGGAATCCATGGTGAACTACGTCCGCGTCCAGGTGGTGGTGGCACTCATTGACGCCATCGGCATCGGCGGGGGAGCGGCCCTCATCGGAGTGCCGCTGGCGTTGCCTCTCTCGGTGCTCGTTTTCCTGGGCTCCTTCGTCCCGCTGATCGGTGCCTTCCTGACCGGTTTTGTAGCAGTCCTTCTGGCACTCGTGGCCAACGGGTGGGTCAACGCCCTGTTTATGCTGGGCATCGTCCTGGTGGTCCAGCAGCTTGAGTCCCATATCCTGCAGCCGCTCATCATGGGCCGGGCAGTGTCCCTGCATCCGCTCGCCGTGATCCTTGCCGTGACCGGCGGAACGCTGGCCGCCGGTATTCCGGGTGCGCTGTTCTCCGTGCCGCTGTTGGCGATTCTGAACACCATGGTGCGGTATATCGCCCGCCGCGGCTGGGAAACCGACCCTGGCGTCCGTGAGGACAGAGTCTTCGGGGACCGGGTGCGGGAACCCGACCCGGAGGTGGGGACGGATGATGAGCCTGAACCCCTCCGGGAAGGAAGCAGCCAGGAGGCATCCGGAGAAAACACCCCGGAAAAGAAAAACGCTGATGCGACGGACACAGAGGAAGACCCCAAACCTTGACCGACTTGCCGAACCTTCCCGTAACCCTCGACGATATCCAGGCGGCCGCGAAGCTGCTTGACGGCGTCATTGCGCACACCCCGGTGGAAATGTCCCGGGCGCTGGCGCGCGAAACCGGTTCACCGGTGTACTTCAAATGCGAAAACCTCCAGCGCGCCGGTTCCTTCAAGGTGCGGGGGGCATATGTGCGCATGGCCAAACTTTCCCCCTCCGAAAAGGCCCGGGGTGTGGTTGCGGCTTCTGCAGGCAACCACGCACAGGGTGTGGCGGTCGCGGCCGCCCGGCTGGGCATCTCCGCCCGGATCTACATGCCGGTTGGCGTAGCGCTGCCCAAGCTGGCCGCGACCCAGGGGCACGGCGCGGAGGTCATCCTGCACGGGCACACCGTGGACGAGGCCCTCGCGGAAGCCCAGCGGTACGCCGACGCAACCGGTGCCGTTTTCGTGCACCCGTTCGACAACGTGGACGTCGTGGCAGGGCAGGGGACGATCGGTCTGGAACTACTGGACCAGATCCCGGACCTGGACACGGTGCTGATGGGGGTCGGCGGCGGAGGGCTGCTGGCCGGGGTCGCTGTTGCCCTCAAGGCGCGGGCCAGAGAGTTGGGCCGGGATATCCGGATCATCGGGGTGCAGGCGGAAAACGCGGCGGCCTACCCGCCGTCCCTGGCAGCCGATGCCTTGGTGCCGCTGACCCGGGTCTCCACGATTGCCGACGGCATCGCCGTCGGACGCCCCGGCCAGCTGCCCTTCTCGATCATCCGAGAACTGGTTGACGATGTTGTGACCGTCAGCGAGGATTCCCTGGCGAGGGCACTGATTTTCCTGCTGGAGCGTGCCAAGATGGTCGTGGAACCCGCCGGCGCGGTGGGGGTGGCTGCCCTGATGGACGGGAAGATCGAGAACCCCGGCACCACGGCCGTGATCCTCTCCGGCGGCAATATCGACCCGATGCTGATGCTGAAGGTCATCCAGCGGGGCCTGGCCGCCGCCGGACGTTTCCTGGTGGTGCGCATCCTGCTGGATGACCGCCCGGGATCCCTGGCAACCATCTCGCGGATCATCGCTGAATCGGATGCGAACGTCACCGGGGTGGACCACACGAGGGTAGGAGGATCCATCAGCATGGGAGATGTGGCCATCACCATCAACATGGAAACCAAGGGCCATGAGCACTGTGAACTAGTGCTGAAGAACCTCCGGGCCGACGGCTTCCAGCCCGTTGTCATCCATGGATAAGCCGCTGCTGGCGCAGCGGGCAAAAACTGCGCTGGCCGTGTCCGTAGGGTTTGCCGGAATCCTGTGGGTGGTATACCTGCTGACGGCGGTGTTCGCCCCGGTCCTGTTTCCGCTGCTGGGCATCCTTCCGCGGCAGTTGGAAGGCATTGACGGGGTGGTTTTCGCTCCGCTGCTCCATGCCGGACTGTCCCACCTTCTGGGCAACACCGTGCCCCTGATCGTGTTCTCCTTCCTGGTCCTGCTGGAAGGAGTGCGCCGGTACGCGGCCGTACTGGCCATTTCCTGGCTTGCCTCCGGACTTGGCGTCTGGCTTTTCGGCAGCGGACTGACAGTGGGCGTTTCCGGTGTGGTGTTCGGCCTGTTTGCGTACCTGATGGTCCGCGGCTTCTACAACCGGAACATTGCGCAGATCCTGCTCAGTGCAGTGTTGTTCCTGGTCTACGGTTCGATCCTCTGGGGGCTTTTCCCCACTGCGCTGGGCGTATCCTGGCAGGCCCATCTGTTCGGGGCCGTGGGCGGCGTGATCGCCGCGCTGGTGCTGCGCGGGAGCCAGGACACGCGCACGCAAAAGCGGGCCCTCCGGTAGGAAGGCCCGCTTTTGGAAAGTGCAGCCGGGGCTAGCCGGCGTACGGCTTGGCGGAGATGATCTCCACGGAGATGCTCTTGCCGTTGGGTGCGGTGTACGTGGTGCTGTCCCCGGCCTTCAGGCCGGAAATCGATGCGCCCAAGGGAGACTTTTCGCTGTACACATCAATATTGCTGTCGCCGGCAATTTCACGGCTGCCCAGCAGGAAGGTTTCCACGTCACCGGCAACACGGGCTTCCACCAGCATGCCGGGCTCCACGACACCGTTGTCTTCGGGGGCTTCACCAACATGGGCGTTCTCCAGGAGCTGGGTGAGCTGGCGGATACGGGCCTCAGCCTTGCCCTGCTCCTCCTTGGCAGCGTGGTAGCCGCCGTTTTCCTTCAGGTCCCCCTCCGAGCGCGCCTGCTCAATGCGGGCAACAATCTCTGTCCGGCCCGGTCCGGACAGGTGCTCCAGTTCCGTCTTCAAGCGGTCGTAAGACTCCTGCGTGAGCCAGGCGACAGATGCGCTGTTGGTTGACACGGGTATCTCCTTATGTAACGTCCGGACCACCTGTTGGTCCGGCATGGCTGAACGCCCGCAGGCCGGATTGGCCTGACAAGCAAAGACCCCGCCGTGCGGGGACCGGACTGCTCTGTGAGTTCCATCTCTGAAACCCGTCAGCGACTTCCAGCGGGAAGTTCACCAGAGCATAGCCGGACACCTGGGCGGGGCATGTCGTGCTCTCCATACTAGTGGCCCGGCGGGTTTAACCCAATACGCCCGGCGATGTAGGAAAACCGGCCTCAGGCCTCATCCTCCGGGACGATCCAGCAGGTATTCACACCACCGGTAACCGCCGGGGAATCGATGCGGACGCTGACGTTCTGCGTGCTTGTTTCAGGCACCTCGGGGCCCAGGACAACGGTTTTCCAGCCCACAATGGCATAGCTTTCGTTGAGCACCTGGACGGCGCAGGCTGCGGTGCTGCCCGCGGATTTGTCCACATTAAACTCCACCGTGGCCATGCCGTCCTCCGGGAAGCTGAAGCCGACGTCCTTGAACGTTACGGTACCTGCGGAACTGGGGATGCTGTAGACCGCCGCGGCGACCACTGCAGCGCCCAGGGCAACACCGGCCCCGACCATACGCGCACGCCGCGACATGCCCCGCTTGGGGGCACCGTAGCGATTGGCTAATCTGGACTCGGACGCGGAAGCGTCCGGCTGCTGGGGTGCCGATGTCTCGGGTTGACCTTCCGAAGTGCTCACCTGCCTATTTTAGCCGCCGATTTCATAGCCCCGTTCCGCTGATCTCAGGAGTTGCCTTGTCTGCCCGCGAAAGCACCGAATCCCGGCCCGAGCTGCGCCTGCTCGCCGTGCATGCCCATCCGGACGACGAAGCCAGCAAGGGCGCCGCCATGATGGCGTCCTACGCCGCCGCCGGCGTCGACGTCATGGTGGCTACCTGCACCGGAGGCGAACAGGGCTCCATCCTGAACCCGGGCGCCGCCGACGATCCGGCCGGCAAGCGGGACCTCGCCGGACTCCGCCGGCGGGAAATGGAAGCCGCCAGGACCGCCCTGGGTATCCGGCACCGCTGGCTGGGGTTCGCGGATTCCGGCCTCCCCGAAGGCGACCCGCTGCCTGATCTGCCCTTTGGCTGCTTCGCCCTGCAGCCGCTGGAACGCGCCGCCGCACCCCTGGTGAAGCTTGTCCGGGAATTCCGCCCGCACGTCATCGTGAGCTACGACGAGAACGGCGGATATCCGCACCCGGACCACATCATGGCGCACAAGGTCGCGGTGGAAGCCTTCTCCGCGGCCGGGGACCCGAAGCGCTACCCGGGCACCGGCGAGCCCTGGGAGCCACTGAAGCTTTACTATGACCGCGCCTTCAACCCGGAGCGCTTCCGGGCCCTGCACGTTGCGCTCGAAGCCGCCGGCCTGCAGTCCCCGTATGCCGAGCGGCTCGCGGCATGGCAGGAAGCCGATACCGAGGGCCACCAGCCGCCGGCACCGCTGCACCCCACCACCACGCAGGTTGAATGCGGAGACTTCTTCGAGGCACGCGACGAGGCACTGCGCAGCCACCGGACCCAGGTGGACCCCGAAGGGTTCTTCTTTGCCGTCAGCCCGGAAATGCAGCGCAAGGTCTGGCCCTGGGAGGATTACTCCCTGGTCGAGTCCCGGGTGGAAACCGTCCTCCCCGAGACTGACCTGTTTGCTGGCATACGATAGACCTAGGGAACACTGTTTCCGCCGCCGCACTGGCTAAGAGAGAGATATACCGTGAACTTCCTGTACAGCCTGGCTCTTGCCGTCACTCCGGCTCCGGACCAGACCCTCGCCCCGGGGGTCGATGAAAAAGACGTCACCCCGGGCCTGCTGGGCTTCATCTTCACCCTGGTCCTGGCCCTCGCGATCATTTTCCTGATCCGCGACATGACCAAGCGCATCCGCCGGGTGCGTTACCGCGAGCAGGCCGCGCAGGCAATGGCCGAACGCGAAGCGGGCGCGCCGGCACCGGGCGAATCCACCGCGGGGGCAAAGACGGCGCCGGGGAGCGGTCCTTCGCCGGACGCCGCCGCTGGGGGCCGGCCCTCCGATGCCGGGAAGAACTCTCCGCGCTAGCGGATCAGCCATGGCCGAGCGACTGAGGGACCAGGCATCGGCTTATCTGCGCCAGCATGCAGACAATCCGGTGGACTGGTGGCCGTTCGGAGACGAAGCCTTTGCCGAAGCCCGGCGCCGCAGCGTGCCGGTGTTCATCTCGGTGGGCTATGCCGCCTGCCACTGGTGCCATGTAATGGCGCACGAATCCTTCGAGGACGCTGCCACCGCGCAGTACCTCAATGAGAACTTCGTCTCGGTGAAGGTGGACCGCGAGGAGCGCCCCGACGTCGACGCCGTGTACATGGCTGCCACCCAGGCGCTGACCGGACAGGGCGGATGGCCCATGAGCGTCTTCACCCTTCCGGACGGCCGTACCTTCTATGCCGGCACCTATTTCCCGCCGCAGCAGATGCAGGGGACACCGTCCTTCCGGCAGGTCCTGGAAGCGGTCTCTACCGCATGGCGGGACCGCCCGGATGAGGTGGCCGCCAGTGCCGCGCAGATCGCGGAACACCTCGCCTCGGCCCAGCACGGGAACCGGAGGCTCGTGGGGGCGCTGGACCTGTCGACGGATGGTGCCGGCGGCACCCCCGTGCTGTCCGGCGACGTACTGGAGACGGCGGTCGCGGAGATCGCCGAACAGGAGGACGTACGGTTCGGCGGACTGGGCGGCGCACCAAAATTCCCGCCGTCACCCCTGCTGAAGTTCCTGCTCAGCTACGGTTCCGGCACTGCACCGGCCGCAGGTACCGCTGCCGGCGTGGCGGACCGCACGCTGGAAACCATGGCGCGCAGCGCACTGTATGACCAGCTCGAAGGCGGCTTCGCCAGGTACACCGTGGACCGGGCCTGGGCCATCCCGCACTTCGAAAAAATGCTCTACGACAATGTGCAGCTGCTGCGCCTCTATGCGCAGTGGAGCAGAACGGCTGCCTCCGCCGAACAGCGCAGCCTGGCGCTGCGCATCTGCACCGATACCGCCCGGTGGCTGACGGAGAGCCTGCGCGTGGACGGGGGTGGATTCGCCTCGTCGCTGGACGCCGACACGCTCGTGGACGGCCGACGCCGGGAAGGGGCCACGTATGTGTGGACCCGTGAAGAACTCCGCTCGGCACTGGCTTCCGCCGCTGTGCCGGAGGCGGAAGCAGACGCTGTTCTCTCGCTTCTGGACCTGGAGACCGGAGCCATGCCCGAGGGCGGCTCAACACTGCATTTCGGGCGCCGGCTGGCACCGGAGGAGGAGGCGCTCTGGCTGCGCCTGCGCCCGGTACTGCTGGCTGCCCGGGACCTCCGGCCGCAGCCCGACCGTGATGACAAGGTGGTGGCCGGCTGGAACGGGCTCGCGGTGGCCGGCCTGGCCGATGCCGCGCTGGCCGTTGCCGATGCCGATGCCCGTGACGGTGCCGACACCCGCGACGGCGCCGAGGTCGACGGCGCCGAGGTTGACGGCGCGCCCGGCGGCCTTGACGTGGAGGACGGGCTCCGGGCAGCCGGTCCTGATTGGCTGCTTGACCGGGCCCGGGAAGCCGCCGGATATCTGTTGCGCGTCCACTACCGCGGCGGCGTGCTGCTGCGGGTATCCCATGACGGTGCCGCGGCAGGATTTGAAGGCCTGCTGGAGGATTATGCCGGGGTGGCGGAGGGGCTTTTCGCCCTTTTCGCCGCCACTGGAGAGGAACGCTGGTACCTTGCCGCAGAGGAATTGGTGCTGGCGGCGGAGCAACGGTTCATTGTTGACGGGGCGCTGCGGGATACCGCGATACCGACGGCGCAGCTCGCAGCCGCCCAGGGATCACTCTCTGCAGCCGACCCTCTGGACGGACCCACTCCCAGCGGTACGGCGTTGTTCGCCGGAGTGCTCGTGACGTATGCGGCGTATTCCGGGTCCACCCGGCACCGTGCCCTTGCCGAATCCCTGCTGGGCCATGTGCAACTGGTGGCGGCGCGTGCACCGCGTGCCGGGGGCTGGGCCATGTCGGTCCTGGTCCAGGCGCTGGAAGGGCCGCTCGAGCTGGCCGTCTGCGGAACCGACGAAGCAGCAGTTGAGCGGCTGCTGCGGGCCGGGCGTGCAGCGGGAGGCCCCGGCGTCGTTACGGCCTTCGACACGGGCACCGGAAACGAATCCCGGGTGCCGCTGCTGCGGAACCGGCAGGCCCCCGACGGTGAAGCGATGGCGTACCTGTGCCGGGGCATGGTGTGCAGCCGTCCGGTATCCGACCCGGCCCAACTCCAGGCGCAGTTCCGGGCCGTGCGCTAAGGCAGCGGGCGTGCCCGTTCGGTCGGCGCCCAGTGCCCGTCCGGTCGGCCCTAGCCGCCGACCGAGCGAACGGCCATCAGGATGGCGGCGTAATGGGCGGCGAAGCCGGCCAGCGTGAAGGCATGGAAAATCTCGTGGAAACCAAACCATTCCACTGAGGGGTTGGGCCGTTTCATGGCGTAGATGACCGCTCCGGCAATATACATGGCCCCGCCCACGCAGATCAGCACTGCAGCCGCCGGATTGACCCCGTAGAACTCCGGAATATAGAACAGGGCAGCGCAGCCCAGGGCAATGTAGACGGGGGTGTACAGCCAGCGGGGGGCGTGCAGCCACAGGAGCCGAAAGGCGACACCGAGAAGGGCGCCCGTCCAGATGATCCACAGCAGCGTCACCGCGCTGTCCCGCGGCAGCAGCGACCAGGCCAGCGGTGTGTAGGAACCGGCTATGACCAGCATGATGTTGGTGTGGTCCAGCCGTTTGAGCACCATTTTGACTTTCGGCGACCAGTTCCCGCGGTGATAGACGGCACTGGTGCCGAAGAGCAGGACACCGGTCAGGGCGTAGATTGCCGAGGCAATCCGGGTGCCGGCGGTGGGGGAGAGGACCACCAGGACGATTCCCGCTGCCAGTGCCAGGGGGGCCGCGCCGGCGTGCAGCCAGCCGCGCAGGCGGGGTTTGATTTCCAGCTCTGCGGCCACTGTTTCGACGGCGCTTTCCAGCGGGCCGGGGGCGGTCCGGGACTCCGGATCATGCTGTGCGGGAATGCCGGGAGTCCGGGCGGAGGATGGTGACGAATCCATAACGGAAATTCTAACCTACGATGCGGTAACTTACGGTTGGGTAGCTGAGCCGCACCTCCACCCGGCGCAACCAGCGGACGAGCTAGCGGTAGCCTAGGAGAAGATTTTTCCACTTCCCGGACACGACCGGCCGCTCCTGCGGCCCGTCAGGCTCGGCTCCCGACCTGAGGCAGGTGAGGCAGACTATGAGATTCCCCGGAGTCGTCTATGCCTTCTATGAACGCAAGCTCAGGCGGTCCCTGAGCAGAGACCGCATTCCCCAGCATATCGGCGTGATGGTGGATGGAAACAGGCGGTGGGCCAAGCTGGCAGGCGCACCCACCAGCGACGGACACCAGGCCGGTGCTGACAAGATCCTGGAGTTCCTGGGCTGGTGCGAGGAACTGGGTGTCCGCACGGTAACCCTGTACATGCTCTCCACGGACAACCTGAACCGGGACGCGGATGAGCTTGAACCGCTGTTGAACATCATCGGCAACACCATGGACCGGCTGGCCGAAAAGGGCGATCTGCGGGTCCAGCCCGTGGGGGCGCTGGAGATCCTGCCGCAGAACCTGGCCAAGCAGCTCACCGGTCTCGGGGAAAGCACCGCCGATGCCGAGGGACTGCACGTCAACGTGGCGATCGGCTACGGCGGGCGCCGCGAAATCGTGGACGCGGTTAAGGAACTGCTCCGCGACGCCGAAGCCCAGGGCAAGGGGATCGCGGACGTGACCGAGGAAATCTGTGATGAACGGATCTCCGAATACCTCTACACCCGCGGCCAGCCGGACCCCGAACTGGTTATCAGGACCTCCGGAGAGCAGCGCCTGTCCGGTTTCCTGATGTGGCAGAGCGCCTACAGCGAGTTTTACTTCTGTGAGGCGCTCTGGCCGGACTTTCGTCGCGTGGACTTCCTGCGCGCCCTGCGCGACTACGCGAGCCGGCAGCGGCGCTTCGGTTCCTGAGATTCGGGACCGTGTCCTGCTGCGGTGACGGCCGTTGCGGGCGTACTTTGGTGCTTATCGGCCGCGCCCGGTGCCGGCCGTTCGCAGCTGCCGGGCGAGTTGTGCGCTCCGGCAGCACTGCATCCAGCGACCGGGGCTGCCGGGGGTGGCCCCTGACGGGAGTTCCACGTGCCCCACGAGGACGCAAGAAGGCAGTCAGAAGAAATTCCCCACGGATGGGCCGCGGCATCTCCGGCTCCCATCTCCGGCACCGATACGGATCGGGCCAGCTACGTCCTGGACACTTCGGTGCTGCTTTCCGATCCCCGGGCCATCCTGAGGTTCGCCGAACACGAGGTCATTCTGCCCCTGGTGGTGGTGACCGAACTCGAAAACAAACGGCAGGACCCCGAGCTGGGGTATTTCGCACGCAACGCCCTGCGGCTGCTTGATGATCTCCGGGTGCAGCACGGCGGGCTGAGCGCACCCATTCCCCTCGGTCCAAGCGGCGGTACGCTGCGGGTGGAACTGAACCACATTTCCACCGACGTTCTCCCCGACGGGATCCGGGGCAGCGACAATGACAGCCGGATCCTGGCCGTCGCCAAAAGCATGGCCGATGAAGGCCGGAACGTCACCGTGGTGTCCAAGGACCTGCCCATGCGGCTCAAGGCCTCGGCAATGGGCCTGGCCGCGGACGAATACCGCAACGAACTGGTACGGGACAGCGGCTGGACCGGAGTGGCGGAACTGGATATCTCCGAGGCTGATATGGGGCTGCTCTATGAGCACCAGCCCGTTTTTGTCCCCGAGGCTGCCGAGTTGCCGGTAAACACCGGGGCCGTCCTGATGGCGGGACGGGGATCCGCCCTGGGCAGGGTGGGGACGGACAAGAAACTGCGGCTGGTGCGCGGTGACCGGGATGTCTTCGGTCTGCACGGCCGGTCAGCAGAACAGCGCCTGGCCATCGACCTGCTGATGGACCGCGACGTCGGCATCGTCTCGTTGGGCGGCCGGGCGGGGACGGGAAAGTCTGCCCTGGCCCTGTGCGCGGGACTGGAGGCGGTGCTGGAGCGCCGGGAACACCGCAAGGTGGTGGTCTTCCGTCCGCTGTATGCCGTGGGCGGCCAGGAGCTCGGCTACCTGCCCGGATCGGAGTCCGAGAAGATGGGCCCCTGGGGCCAGGCGGTGTTCGACACCCTCGAAGCATTGGTCTCCCCGGAGGTGGTCGAGGAAGTGCTGGACCGCGGCATGCTGGAGGTGCTGCCGCTGACGCACATCCGGGGACGTTCGCTCCATGATTCCTTCGTCATAGTGGATGAAGCACAGTCACTGGAGAAAAACGTGCTGCTGACGGTGCTCTCCCGCATCGGCCAGAACTCCAAGGTGGTCCTGACCCACGACGTGGCCCAACGCGACAACCTGCGGGTGGGGCGGCATGACGGTGTTGCGGCCGTCGTGGAAACACTCAAAGGACATCCGTTGTTCGGGCATATCACCCTCACCCGCTCCGAGCGCTCGCCGATTGCCGCCCTGGTCACCGAACTTCTCGAAGAGGGCCAGATCGGCTAGCCAGGCTGCGCCGGTTGTCCACAGCGAAAGGCCTCCCGGATCCGCGGCCTCGCGCGGTGGGCTAGGTTATGGCCATGCTGGGGGTTGTGGCGGATTACCGGTCGATGGGCGGCGGGGGCGGGGCCGCGGCGCTGCTGCTATGCCTGGCGCTGGGCTGGTTCGGTGTTCTGGCGGTCCGCCTGACGGTGGCGGACGTCCGTACCCGCAGGCTGCCGAACGCTCTGATCCTGCCGTCCTATCCGGCCGTCGGGCTGCTCCTGGGCGGGGCATCGCTGGCTGCGGGGGAGCCGGAGCGTCTGGGCGGGGCGCTGATGGGCGCCGCCGCCCTGTGGGGAGGCTTCTTCGCCCTCCGTCTGCTGAACCCCGCGGGACTCGGTTTCGGGGACGTAAAGCTGGCCGGTCTCCTGGGCCTGTATCTGGGCTTCCTCGGGGCGGGGCAGGTCCTCGCCGGCGTGGTGGCGACCTTTGTGTCCGGAGGCCTGTGGGGGCTGGGACTGATTCTCAGCCGGCGGGGAACGGGGGCGAGCGCCGTGCCGTTCGGTCCGTTCCTGCTGCTGGGCGCTGCGGTGGCCATGCTGGCCCCTGGCCTACAGTAGGACCCATGCCTACCCCTGATTTTGTTTTGTCCCTGCGGGAGCGGATCGGGCACGACCCGCTCTGGCTCCCGGGAGTCACCGCGGTGGTGTTCAACGAGGAACAACAGGTCCTGCTGGGCCGGCGTGCGGACAACGGACGATGGACCCTGATCACGGGCATGCTGGATCCCGGAGAGGAGCCCGGGCCCGGGGCACTGCGCGAGGTCGAGGAGGAAACAGGTGTCCGCGCCGAACTGGTGCACCTGATCCATGTTGGCGCCCACGGACCCGTCACCTTCCCCAACAAAGACGTCTGTTCCTTCCTGAACCTGGCCTTCAGCTGCCGCTATCTCAGCGGCACGGCGCGGGTTAACGACGACGAATCCACCGACGTGGGCTGGTACGCACTCGATGCCCTGCCGGACCTCAGTGAGCGGCACCGGATGCTGATCAGCCTGGCGCTGTCCTCCGACGGCGTGCCGGTCTTTGAGGGCCGGGCCGGGGAATAAAGGGCAAAAAGCGGCAGGGCCCGCCGCCGCACCCTGGGATGCGGCGGCGGGCCCTGCCCGTTCCGGGGACCGTCGGTCAGTGTCCGGTGCCGCGGCCCGGGTTATCCGGTGCCGCTGCGTCAGCGCCCGTTGTCTCCTCGTGCTCCCGCACGCTCTCGCCCGGTGCGGTGCCGCCCTTGAGCCCGGCCAGCCGCTCGGCTTCAAGACGGTCCGCCTCGGGTCCGCCCACGGCCTCGCCGCGGGCCACCATGCCCGCTACATCCGAGAGGGGGATCTGCTTGAGGAAGAGTGCCAGCACCAGGGCAATGACCAGGAACGGAATCAGGTACCAGAACACCGGTGCCAGCGAATCCGCATAGGCGGTGACGATGCCGTCCTGGAGCGGCTCGGGGAGGGTCTCAAGCACCGACGGTTGCAGCGTCGCCGTCGCCTCGCCTGCGGCGGCGGAATCCAGTCCCGCTCCGGCGAAGGTTTCCTTCAGGTTCTCAGCGAGCCGGGAGGTGAACATGGCGCCGAAGATGGCCACGCCCAGGGAAGCGCCGACTTCGCGGAAGTAGTTGTTGCTGGATGTCGCGGTGCCGATCTGGTCCACGGGGACCGAGTTCTGCACTACCAGCACCACTACCTGCATGATGTAGCCCAGGCCGGCGCCGAAGACGAACAGCTGGGCGCAGATGACCCAGACGGGGGTGTCCGCGGACAGCGTGGTCATCCACAGCATGGCGGCAATAACGAGCACGGCACCCATGATGGGGTACTTCTTGTACTTCCCGGTTTTGGTAATCGCCAGGCCGGAGTAAATGGAGGTACCCATCATGCCCACCATCATGGGCAGCATCAGCAGGCCGGAGACGGCGGCGGAGGTGCCCGTGGACATCTGCAGGAACGTCGGGACGAAGGCCAGCGCGGCGAACATGCCCATGCCCAGGGTGAAGCCAATGGCGGTGCTGTTCACGAAGATGGGGTTTTTGAAGAGGCCCAGCGGAATGATCGGGTCCTCCACCCGGCGTTCGATCATCACGAAGATCAGGGCGGCCAGCAGCATGCCGGCGCCGAAGGCCAGCGTGAGCGGGTCCGTCCAGCCGTGATCTGCCCGTCCGCCGAAGTCGGTGAAGAAGATCAGGCAGGTGGTGGCGAGGGACAGGAACACGACGCCGCCGATGTCGATCTTCTTCTGCGCCTTTTTGCTCGGCAGCGTCAGGGTGAAGAAGGCGATCAGGAAGGCGATGATGCCGATGGGGATGTTGATGTAGAACGCCCACTGCCACGTCATGTGGTCCACGAAGAATCCGCCCAGCAGGGGGCCGGCAACGGCGGACAGGCCGAAGATGCCGCCCAGCGGGCCGAGGTACTTGCCGCGCTGGTTGGCCGGCACGATGTCGGCAATGATCGCCTGCGAGAGGATCATCAGGCCGCCGCCGCCCAGGCCCTGGATGGCGCGGAAGATCACGAAGCCCCAGAAGTCCGTGGCAAAGGCACAGCCCACCGATGCTGCGGTGAACAGGGCGATGGCGAAGAGGAACAGATTGCGCCGGCCCAGGACATCGCCGAACTTGCCGTAGATGGGCATCACGATGGTGGTGGCCAGCAAATAGGCGGTGGTGATCCAGGTCTGGTGCTCGACGCCGCCGAGCTCGCCCACGATGGTGGGCATGGCGGTGGAGACAATCGTCTGGTCCAGACTGGACAAAAGCATGCCCGCAATGAGGGCGGAGAAGATGATCCAGATGCGTTTCTGGGTCAGCAGGAGCGGCCCGGAAGCGGGCGCTGCGGTGGTGGTCATGGATGGTCCTTGCAGGAGGGGGGAGGGGCAGTGGAGGTGGAGGGGGCAGCGGGAGGCGAATGTCCGGGCAGCGGTGCCATGCCGGCAAACAGGTCCTGCAGCGCGGCAGCCGCCTCCGCGAGGAGGGACCGGTAGGAGCGGGTATTGCCGGGCGCGAAGAATGCCGGTCCGGCCCGCTGGGTGAGGCAGCTGAACAAACCCAGCGCTGCCTGGATGCGGGGGTCCGTTGCCGGCAGCTTCTCGCGGGCGGACAGGAGGGCGGCGAAGGCGTCCTCGGCGTCCCGGGTGCCGCGCATTATTTTCTGCAGCAGGCGCGGCTCGGCCGCAACGGCATCCTGGAGTGCCGTCATTTGCGTCCGGGACATGGTCATCCGGTCCATCAGTGCTGCGGCAAAGTCCACGAAATCCGCCAGCAGCGAGCCGGAAAGCGAGCCGGTGGCGGCGCTGCCCGCAGCGGGACCGCCGGCAACGAAGGCTTCGGCCAGATCCGCCGGGATTTCATCTGCGGGCGAGCCGAGGATGGCATCCTCCTTGGCCGGAAAATAATTGAAGAAGGTGCGCCGGGAGATGCCGACGTCCGTGCACAGTTCCTCGACGGTAAAGCCGTTGACTCCGTGCGCGGCGGTCAGGAGCCGCGCGGCCTTGATGATGGCGAGTTTTGTGGCGGTGCGTTTCCGCTCCCGCAGCCCGCCGCCAGTCTCTGCACTATTCTTCACAGGGTAAAGTTTTACACTCTGCGTTTCAGAGTGCAAATACCTGCAAGGCCCGAAAAAGGCGTCCGGAAAGCAGCTCAGCGAGCCCCCTCCCGGACGCCCTCCGGGACCCGGCTAGGCCTGCGGCGGCTTGGTCATGGACAGGACATCCAGTGCCTTGTCCAGCTGCTCAACGGTCAGTTCACCGCGCTCCACGTAGCCGAGGTCCTCCACGGCCTGGCGGATGGTCTTGCCCTCCTTGACCGAGTACTTGGCAATCTTGGCCGCGTTCTCGTAGCCGATGAACTTGTTCAGCGGGGTCACGATGGAGGGGGAGGCCTCGGCAAGGTAACGGGCGCGCTCAACGTTGGCTTCGATGCCGTCGATCATCTTGTCGGCCATCACATGCGAGGAGTTGGCCAGCAGGCGGATGGACTCAAGCAGGTTCGCGGCAATGACCGGAATGCCCACGTTGAGCTCGAAGTAGCCGAAGGTGCCGGCCCAGGCCACGGCGGCGTCGTTGCCGACCACCTGTGCCGCTACCTGGAGGACAGCCTCGGAAATGACCGGATTGACCTTGCCCGGCATGATGGAGGAGCCCGGCTGCAGGTCCGGAATGGCGATTTCGCCCAGGCCCGTATTGGGACCGGACCCCATCCAGCGGAGGTCATTGGCGATCTTGGAGAAGGAAACCGCGATGGTGCGCAGCATGCCGGAGACCTCGACGAGTGCGTCCCGGTTGGCCTGTGCCTCGAAGTGGTCGCGGGCCTCGGTCAGCGGCAGGCCTGTGTCCTTGGCCAGCAGTTCAATCACGCGCTGCGGGAAGCCCGCGGGGGTGTTGATGCCGGTGCCGACGGCGGTGCCGCCCAGCGGGACTTCAGCCACGCGCGGCAGGGAGGCCTGGACGCGTTCGATGCCGTAACGGACCTGGGCCGCGTAGCCGCCGAATTCCTGCCCGAGGGTGACGGGAGTGGCGTCCATCAGGTGGGTGCGGCCGGACTTGACGACGTCCTTGAATTCCTCGGCCTTGCGCTCCAGAGAGACAGCCAGGTGCTCGAGGGCCGGAATCAGGTTGTTGATGAGGGCCGAGGTGGCAGCCACGTGCACCGAGGTCGGGAACACATCGTTGGAGGACTGCGAGGCGTTCACGTGGTCGTTCGGGTGCACGGTGGTCTCGCTGCCGGCCTCCTTGAGGGCGCGCGTGGCCAGTTCGGCCAGGACCTCGTTGGTGTTCATGTTCGAGGACGTTCCGGAACCGGTCTGGAAGATGTCGATCGGGAACTGGCCATTGTGGGTGCCGGCGGCGACGGCGTCGGCGGCTTTCTCGATGGCGCGGGCACGCTCGTCGTCGAGCACACCCAGTTCAGCGTTTGCCGTGGCAGCGGCCTTCTTGATCCGGGCCAGCGCTTCGATGTGCGAGGGTTCCAGCACGGTGCCGGAGATGGGGAAGTTCTCCACCGCGCGCTGGGTCTGGGCGCGGTAGAGGGCGGAGGCCGGGACACGGACCTCACCCATGGTGTCGTGTTCGATGCGGTAATCGGAGGTGTCAGAAGTCATGCCCCCAAGCCTAATCTGCCCGGGCGCTGCAGCTGAAACCGTGGTACCAACTGCTACTTGGGCAGCATCGAGCGCTGCACGGCGGGGTGCTCCAGGGCTCCGAAACCGGAGACCAGGTCAGCGCGTCCCTCGGCCAGCCGGTAGGACAGGCCGATGACGGCAACGCGGCCTTCATCCACCGCATCGGAAATGGTGCGCGAGCTTTCCACCAGCAGCTCGGCGGTCTGCTTGGTGTGTTCCACCACCATGTCGTTGACCTCGTGCAGGTCCTTGCGCTGGGCAGCCAGGACGGACGGGGTGATGCGTTCGACGAGGGACCGGACATAGCCGCCGGGCATTTCGCCGGTTTCCACGGTGGCCTTGGCAGCAGTGACGGCACCGCAGCTGTCGTGTCCGAGGACCACGATCAGCGGTACGCCCAGGGTTCCCACGCTGTATTCGAGGGATCCGAGAACGGCGTCATCAATGACCTGGCCCGCGGTGCGGACCACAAAGGCGTCGCCGAGCCCGAGATCGAAAATAATCTCGGCGGCAAGGCGGGAGTCGGAGCAGCCGAAGATGACCGCGAAGGGGTTTTGTTCGTTGACCAGGGAACTGCGCCGCGGGGCGTCCTGGTTCGGGTGGTTGGCGGTACCTGCGACGAAGCGTTCGTTGCCTTCACGCAGTTTCTGCCAGGCCTGTGCGGGGGTGAATGTTCTTCCGGTTGCTGATTCCACGTTTTCGAGGTTACTCCACTGAACTCCGCCGGTGGAGAAAGTGACGGCGGGGTTCAGTTGCCGCGAAGCTCCCCGACTACGTGCTCGGCGAGGACGTCGAACTCGCTCAGATCAGCGGAACCGGACAGCACAATGGTCTGTCCCTCAACCTCGGCCACCATGGCGGCTTCACCGTTCTTCGAGTCCCGCAGCTCCCACGTCACGCCCCCGGCCGGGCGTTCACCGGCCACGGTGGAGTCTCCCGTGCTCTGGTAGAGCCAGGTGGGGTTGGCGGCATCGGTCTGGACCAGTTCGATGAACTCGGTCTCAGGAGTGAGATATCCCACCTCCCAATTGGGTACGCCGTCGTTGCTGCCGGTGTTCCAGCGTGCATAGTTGGCGGTCCAGCCCTCCGGCATTTCCGGGGCCAGCGGGCTGTAGCCGGCATCACCGGCCGCCTGGTTGGCGGCAGCTGCAACATCGACGTTGCGTGCCTGCATCTTGGGGGCGGGGTTCATCAGCACCGGAACAAGGCAGAGCGCCAGGGTAAGACCCGTGGCGATCAGCATCCCCATGACCGTGGCATTGGCACGTTTGGCCTGTTTGCCGGTCAGGACCGGTGTCACTGTTTCCGGTTCGGAATGGTTGATCTGCTGCTGTGGATCCGGTTGCGTTTCACTCACCCCTCCATGATCGCCCATACGGGTAATAAGTCCTACTTTGCACCCGTTCGTGCGGCCCCGGTCCGCGCCCGGGGTGGTGGCTTTGAACACGCAGACTATGATCGGACAAAAGCCTTCTGCTCCTTAGCCGGTGTCCGCAGACGGTTTACATCGAAATTTCGAAGATGAGGTTTGACGTGTCCAAAGGTGCCCAGTACTCAACTCTTTCCCCCGCATTGGCTGTCGGGGACTCCGAGCCGGACCGGAACCTGGCCCTCGAGCTGGTTCGTGTCACCGAGGCCGCTGCCATTGCCGGCGGCCACTGGGTGGGCTTCGGCGACAAGAACGCAGCCGACGGCGCTGCCGTGGACGCCATGCGTTCCCTGATTTCCACTGTCTCCTTCAACGGTGTCGTGGTCATCGGCGAAGGCGAGAAGGACGAAGCCCCCATGCTCTACAACGGTGAGCATGTAGGCGACGGCACCGGCGCGCTGTGCGACGTCGCCGTCGACCCGATCGACGGCACCCGCCTCACGGCGCTGGGCATCAACAACGCCCTGGCCGTGCTCGCCGTCGCCGAGCGCGGCACCATGTTCGATCCGTCCGCCGTCTTCTACATGGAGAAGCTGGTGACCGGTCCCGAGGCCGCCGACATGGTGGACCTGCGCCTGCCGGTCAAGCAGAACCTGCACCTGATCGCCAAGGCCAAGGGCAAGAAGATCAACCAGCTCAACGTGATGGTGCTGGAGCGTGACCGACACAAGCCGCTGGTCCAGGAAATCCGCGACGCCGGTGCCCGCACCCGGATGCTCATGGACGGTGACGTGGCCGGCGGTATTGCGGCCGCCCGCGAGGGAACCGACGTCGACGCGCTGATGGGTATCGGCGGAACGCCGGAAGGCATCATCACCGCCTGCGCCGTCAAAACGCTCGGCGGCGTCATCCAGGGCCGGCTCTGGCCCACCTCGGACGACGAGAAGCAGAAGGCCATCGACGCCGGCCATGACCTGGACCGCGTGATGTCCACCAATGACCTGGTCTGGAGCGACAACTGCTACTTCGCCGCCACCGGCATCACCGACGGTGACCTGCTGCGTGGCGTCCGCTACAAGAAGGACCGCGTGCTGACCCAGTCCATCGTGATGCGGTCGAAGTCCGGCACCATCCGCGTGGTTGACGGCGAGCACCAGGCCCACAAATGGGAGACCTACGCCCGCGCCAACTAATCGAGCGGGCTAAACAGCAGGCGGCCGGGGAATCCCCGGCCGCCTGCTTTTTTGGATGCTGTGTGTCGGGCGTCAGGCTGCGGCCTCCCGGACGGGCCGCCGGACCCGCAGGAGTACCGTCGCCAGCACCACCACCGCGGCGGCAGCTGCGGCAGCCACCGCCGTCGACGTCGATTCGAGTCCGCCGTTGAGCCGGGAGACGGCAATCCACGCCAAACCCCAGCCGAGGGAGGCCGCCGGAGCAAGGCGGCCATGGCCGGCGGCGGCAAGAGCCACTCCCACGCCGGCCGCTACGGCCAGTACACCCCAGGCCCAGATCTCCGGCGCTATCCCGAACCCCCGGAATCCTTCAGAGGTAAGGGCTGAGGCGGTATTGGCTGCCGTGGCCACGCACACCCAGCCGAGGTAGAGGCCCAGTGTGCCGTCAACGGCAATCCACTCAGGCCAGCTGCGGCCGGCGCGCGTGGTGACGTACCGCCGGAAGCAGAGCGCCAGAACAATCAGCAGCAGAACGATGACCACCACGCTGAGGATGACGGCACCGGCCTGGACCGTGAGGATCCACGCGGCATTAAGCAGCAGGGAGGCAGCAACCAGCCAGCCGAGGGAACGCTGGCGGTCCGAGCTGCGCTGGGAGGGAAACCACTGGTAGAGCGTGTAAACGCCCAGGCCCGTATAAATGACGGACCAGATGGAGAAGGCGGGGCTGGCCGGAGCCAGATAGGTGGCATCGGCGCTGAGGGCACCGCCGGCTGCCTCGGCGATGGGCGTGCCGCCGAACACTCCCACCCCGATCATGGAACCCACGATGCACACCAGGAAACAGACCGTCACCGTGATTTGGCGGGCGAGGTCCGATCCACGGTAACCGGTTCGCGCTGTACGGGAGCTGGAAGCTTGAGTACTCATAGTCGACCGTAACAAAGCGTCCGGGCAGAAGGCAGTCCCCGGCAGCGGCGGCAGCCTGTGCCGTTTCGGAACCGTGCGGCGAGGCGAAGTAGGCTGGAAGGCATGACACTGCGCGTTACTCCCTGCTCCGATGCCGCTTCCTGGAATGAAAACGTCAACCGCTTCGGCGGACACCCCCAGCAGTTGTGGGGCTGGGGACAAACCAAAGCGCAGCACGGCTGGAGCGTTGACCGGGTCCTCGTCACTGACGAAGCGGGCGCCCTGGTGGGAAACGCCCAGGTGCTGCTCCGCGCCCTGCCGTTCCCCTTCCGTGCCCTGGCATACATCCCGCGCGGCCCGCAGGGACTGCCGGGACGCGAACTGGAGGTCCTGGACGCGGTAGGCGGGTATGTGAAGAACACCCATCACGCCGTCGCGCTGTCCATTGAACCCGACTGGGATGCCGAAGGACCGCTGGCTGCCGGGCTGCCGGGCCTGGGCTACCGCAGCAGCGGGAACACCATCCTCATCGGGCGGACCCTGATTCTGGACCTTCGGCGGAGCCTGGAAGAGCTGTCCGGGGACATGAGCAAAAAGCACCGGCAGTACATCCGCAAGTCAGGACGTGAAGACCTGACCTACCGCCGGGTCAGCCGCGACGAGATTGCCAAATGCCTCGACGTTTACAAACTCACGGCCCAGCGGGCGAACTTCGGGATCCACGAAGACTCCTACTACCTGGATATCTTCGACAATTTGGGTGAGGATTCCCCGGTCTACGCGGCGTTCAAGGGCGAGGACGTCGTAGCCTTCCTCTGGCTGTCCACCAGCGACTACACGTCTTTCGAGCTCTACGGCGGCATGACGGAGGAAGGGGAGCGGCTTCGGGCAAACTACGCCCTGAAGTGGCATGCCATTTCCGATATGAAGGAACGCGGCATCACCCGGTATGACTTCAACGGCCTGCTCAATGACGGTGTCTCGAAGTTCAAGATGGGGTGGGCCAAGCACGAGGACCAGCTGGCGGGAACCTGGGACAAGCCGCTGTCACCGCTGTATCCCGTCTTTGCCTCGGCGCTACCGCTGGCCAAGTCCGGGATGCGCAAGGCACGTACACTCCTGGCCGGACTGAAGGGCCGCCTCGGGCGTTAGCCTTCCGCTGCCCGGCAGTTCCCCTAGACCGACACGTCCAGGGTCGGCTCGCCGCTGTCCTGCCGGGCGGCTGAGCCGACCGTGACGGCGAACGCCAGCGCGCCGTCGTCGTGCTGGACGGAGTCCGTCGCGAGAGCGGCGGTTACGGGAGCATCCCCGGCCGGCAGGAACGCGCTCTGCCCCGCCTCCAGGACCAGGCTTCCGGCGGGGGAGGAGAGCAGCATGCTGCCGCGCACCACAATGAGGACCGCCGGTCCGTTCTGCGCCACCGGCACCGGCGCCGGTGCCGTGCCCGGATCGGAGGCCAGCTCCAGGCGCTGCAGCTGGAACTCCTCAAACGGCGGGCGGAAGAGTTCCTGGCCGGACGCGGTGTGCTCCGCAGCTACGGAGGGGATGCCGACGGGGCGGAAATCCACGGTCCGCAGCAGTTCGGGGACGTCTATGTGCTTGGCGGTCAGCCCGCCGCGCAGCACGTTGTCCGAGGATGCCATGACCTCCACGCCCAGCCCGTTCAGGTAGGCGTGGACATTTCCGGCCGGCAGATAAACGGCCTCGCCGGGTTGCAGCGATGCGCGGTTGAGCAGGAGCGAGATCAGGACGCCGGGGTCGCCGGGATGGAAGCCGTGCAGCTGGGCCACGGTGGCCAGCTCGCGGGCATGGACGCCGTCGTCGGCGGTATCCGCTGCCGCCGCTGCGATCTCCACGGCCGCACGGACATCCTCGCCGTCGGCAATCAGCGCGCTGAATACCGAGCGCAGCCGCTCCGTGGCGGGATGGCCGGAGGACAACTCCGCAACGATCCATTCCAGCAGTTCCGGAACCCGGCGCCCGGTATCCTCGATGGCCCGGTTGACGGTGCGGAAAAGTTCCGCGGCCTCGTCGGGCTCCCGGAAGCCGCAGAGGGCCTCAAAGGGCGTAAGCGCGAAAATCATCTCGGGTTTGTGGTTGCGGTCCTTGTAGTTGCGTTCCCGGGCGCCCCGGTCCACACCGGCGGCTTCCTCGGCCGCATACCCGGCGTCGGCCTGGTCCGGGGTGGGGTGGACCTGGAGCGACAGCGGAGAGCCGGCAGCCAGGATTTTGGCCAGGAACGGCAGTTCGCTGCCGAAACGTGCGGCGATGTCCGGACCCAGGGCGAGTTCGGGATCCGCGGCGATGAGCTCATCAAGGGTCTGCGCCCCCTCTGCCTCGGACACCAGGACGGACGGCGCCCCGGGGTGCGCACCGATCCACATCTCTGCCTCGGGCTCACCGGAGGGTTCCCGGCCGAAAAGCCCGGCCATCGCAGTGGTGGATCCCCACGCATAGGGTCGAACGGTATTCCGGAGCAGGTACATGGGTCTCTTTCGGCTGCTGGATGGAATCGGAGGCTGGCGGTGTGCCGGTTATCCCGGGCTGCACTCACCGTTGTTGTTCAGGAGCGTACCCAGCGTCGCATCGTCCTGGATCTCGGCCAGGTACTGGAGGTACTCCACCGTGATTTCCGGGGTTTCGGCCTGCGGTGCCTCGACAATGGCTGTCCCGTCCGCGGCTTCGCCGTCGGTACCGCCGGTATCCGTGCCGGAATCAACTCCTGCATCGGCGCCGTCCTGCGGTGCGGCATCCTGCGGTGCGGCTTCCTGGGCAGGAGCCGGCTCCTGTGCGGGGGCGGGCGGCTCATTGGAGGCCGCCAGCTTCTCCTGCACCCGAGCGTGGATCAGGTTGAAGTCCGGGTACGTGACGAAATTGTCCGCTGCGGTGCCGAAGTCCGGCGGACCAATGGTCATCCGCCCCATCGTCCGGTCCTTGGCCTTGAGCGCCAGGTCAACAAAGCTGCCGAGCTGATCCTGCGGCAGGTCCGTCTTGACGATCTGCTCGCCCGCTGAGGCAATGGCCTGGAACCGGGTCAACAGGGTGGCGGGGTCCATCTGCGCCACCATGGCCTGCTGGACGCACTGCTGGCGCGAGATCCGGTGATAGTCGGTGACGAATTCGCGTGAGCGGGCGTACCAGAGGGCGTGGTAGCCGTCCAAGGTCTGCGTGCCCGGCGGGATCCATCCGTCAGGCGGATAGTGCCGGTTGGTGCCGGGAATTTCCCCGGCCGTAATGGGAACCCAGCCACCGGCATTGATGGTGATGCCGCCCATGGCGTCGATGAGGGTGGAGAAACCATCCATGTCCACAATGACATAACCCTGGACATCAAGTCCCAGGATGCCGCTGACCGCATCCATCATGGCCTCCGCGCCCGGGTCTGCCGCGCCCGGGTAGAGGTCCGCGTAGTTCTCGGTCACAGTCTGGTAGAGGCTGTTGATGATGCACTCATCGCCGCAGTTGTACCCGTCCGGATAGATTCCGTAAAGCGGAGAATCCGTGGGGAACGGGGCGTTCTGGAAGTTGCGGGGAATGCTGAAGGTGACCGGCTGGCCCGTCTTGGCGTCCACGCTGATCATGGAGATGCTGTCGGGCCGCAGGCCCGTGCGGTCCTCGCCGGCGTCGCCGCCCATCAGCAGGAAGTTGTAGCGGCCGTCAACGGGATCAAGGGACGGGCCGGACGCGAAGATGGAGCCGAACGTCTGCCGGCTGACATTGAGCAGGTACGCGCCGTAGGCCAGGCTGCCGCTGGTCAGGACCATGAGGGCAACGAGGGCTGTGGCCACCAGGGGACGCGCGCCCCGTTGCAGCAGCGGGGGCCGGATGATGCGCAGCGTATTGAGGAACAGCAGTGCCCAACCCACCGCCAGGAGGGCCAGGACGATCATCAGCAGGAAGGACGCCCAGCCGTGGGTAAGCACGTCGATGAGCAGCGCCCGGTTGGTCAGGGCCACCAGGATGGCCGCAATGGCCAGGGCCCAGACGGTGAAGGTCACCCGCAGTGCGCGCCGGCCAAGCCGCCGGTCACCGGCGACCACCTGCGCGGCGCCGGGGAGCAGCAGCGTCAGCAGCAGGAGAACGAAGGCGCGCTTGGTACGCACCGCGGGGGCTGCTGACTGGGGGTAGCGGACAGGATCCGTGTAGGTGCCCGCGCCGGCGGCGGGAGGGTGCTCGTTCACTGCCGCGCCTAGTCCGTGCCGGTCAGTGACGTTCGCAACGCGGCACCTTTGGCCATGGCGGTCTGACGCAGGGCGCCGGCAAAGTCGATGAGTTGTTCCTGCAGCCGCGCGGCCAGCGGATCGGTCCCCGCGGCCAGCATCCGGACCGCCAGCAGACCGGCATTGCGTGCTCCGCCGATCGAGACCGTGGCCACGGGCACCCCGGCCGGCATCTGGACGATCGAGAGCAGCGAATCCATCCCGTCCAGGTACTTCAGCGGCACGGGTACGCCGATCACCGGGAGGGGAGTCACCGAGGCCAGCATGCCCGGCAGATGTGCGGCACCGCCGGCACCTGCGATAAGGACGCGCAGGCCGCGCCGGTGCGCATTGCGTCCGTAATCAAGCATGTCCTCGGGCATACGGTGCGCTGACACCACATCCGCTTCATAGGGAATGTCGAATTCAGCCAGTGCCGCCGCCGCTGCGTCCATAACGGGCCAGTCTGAATCGGACCCCATCACGAGGCCGACCAGCGGCGTGGTTGCAGGATGGGGCATGCTTCAGTTCTCCTTCATGGGGTCGCGGCCGTCACGGATGATGGCCGCCGCCCGGCCGGCACTGCGGCGAAGAGCCGGAAGCTCCTCGGCGGTGCCGATGACATTAACGTGGCCGATCTTACGTCCCGGACGCACTGATTTGCCGTAAGTGTGCACCTTGGCGGCGGGTTCCGCGGCGAGAGCCAGGGGGTAAGCGGAGAACAGGTCCCTGTTCTCCCCGCCGAGGAAGTTCTTCATCACGGCTGCTCCGCTGGTCAGCGCGGTCCCGCCCAAAGGCAGGTCCAGGACCGCCCTCAGGTGCTGCTCAAACTGGCCGGTCACCGACCCGTCCATGGTCCAGTGGCCGGAGTTGTGCGGGCGCATGGCCAATTCATTGATCAGGAATCCACGGCCTCGCCCGGGTGTTTCGAAGAGCTCCACAGCCATGACTCCGGTGACGTTGAGCTCTTCGGCAAGGCGAAGGGCCGCGGCGGCCGCAGCGGCCGCGACCTCCGGGTCCAGCTCCTGGGCGGGGGCGATCACCTCGTCGCAGACACCGTCCACCTGGATCGAGTGCACAACCGGCCAGGCGCTGCTGCTGCCGCCGGGGGTGCGGGCAACCAACGCGGACAGCTCCCGGCTGAACGGGACCTTTTCTTCAACCAGCAGCGGTCCGTTGCCGAACCAGTCGGCGCAGTCCGCAGCGGCGGCGGCGTCGTCGACAATCCGGACGCCCTTGCCGTCATAACCGCCGCGGGGAGTCTTCAGAACCACAGGCCAGCCGGCCGTGTCGCCGAACGCTGTCAGGGCCGGGACATCGGACACCTCAGCCCAGCGGGGATTGGGCAGGCCGAGGCGGTCGACGGCGGCACGCATCACGAGTTTGTCCTGGGCGTGGAGCAGGGCGTCCGGGCCGGGCTGTACATTGATGCCCTTCTCCACGAGGGTGTGCAGGTGCTCACCGGGCACGTGCTCATGGTCGAAAGTGAGCACGTCCACGCCTGCGGCGAAGTCGGCCAGCACCGACAAATCGCGGTAGTCGCCCACTGTGGCATTCGCCACTGCGGCAACGGCCGATACGTCGGGGGCCTCGGCGAGCACGCGCAGCTCAAATCCGAGTTCGGTGGCCGCCGGGGCCATCATCCGGGCGAGCTGGCCGCCGCCTATCACGCCGATAATTGGAAAATCCACGCCTTAAGGGTACCGAAAAGGCCTGCAAATCCCGCTCTGCTACGCCGCAGTCCTCGGTGTTCCCAAGCAAACACCCATAAAGGAGCGGTAAGATCGCCTCTTGACCGCCGTGCGCCCGCGCGACGGCTATCGGCAGTCGCAGTCTCTACCGGCGGCTGTCACTGATCGGCCTCGGAGGGTCATGTTTACATCGCTGCAATCCCGTCTTCGGGGCCTGGTTTCCCTGTTTTGGCGGGAAGTTGCCAAGTTTGGAACCGTAGGTGCGATGGCCTTCGTCATCGATAACGGCCTGACCCTTTTCCTCATGCACGGGCCTATGTCCGGCAGTGAGGTCAAGGCCCGGTTTGTCGGTGCGGTGACCGCCACCCTCTTCTCCTGGGTTGCCAACCGCTACTGGACCTTCCGGCGCCGCCGGAACCAGAACAAAGTTGCCCGTGAGTTGGGGCTCTTTATCCTCATTAACGGTGTGGGCATCCTGATTTCCACCGGCTTTACCTGGGTGGCCCGGTACCCGATGGGTATCCAGGACAAGAACCTGCTGTTCCTGGCCGGTGTGCTGGGCATTTGCGTGGCCACCGTCCTGCGTTTCTTCGCCTACCGGTTCTGGGTCTTCAACGCCGAACTGGACCAGGAACCCGGATTCGAGCAGGACTACGAGCTGCTGGAGGAACCGGCAGCGCTCCGCCCGGCACGCGGCTCCCGCGCCGTCGGAGTTCCCCGGGCAGAAACTCCGGTACCGGATTCCGGAGCGGACACCGGAAACTTCACCGTCAATACCGGCAGCATCACCAGGGACACCGTCAATACGGGTGCACTGAACACCGGTGCGCTGAATCGTGCTGCTGCGGACGCCCCCGCCCCGGAAAACACCAGGACGGGGAACCTGGGGACCGTCAGGCCGCCAAACGCCTAGTCACCCGCTCCGAGGCGATCAGCCGTTCACTCGGTTCCGTGCCGGCGGGCGTAAGTACCACGGAACCGCCCGCGGCCCACGTCCGCAGCGCTTCCGCCAGAACCAGGGGGAAGTCAGCCGAGGCAGCCAGCAGGACTTCAGCGGTTTCCCCCGCCGCCTCCGCCGGCAGAGCGCCATAGGTCACGGTTCCGCTGAGTTCCGTGGACGCGGTTGCCCCGTGTACCTCCAGGGCTACCCCGGTGCGGTCCGGTACGCCGTCTGACACATAGGTGTCAGCGTAGGAACGGATCTCCGCGGCATAATCCACGACGCCGGCGGGCAGGTCCGCAGGGAACGAAAGGTCCAGCGCGCCCGGCGCCACCGCGACCACCGTGCCCTGCGCGGCACTGTCGGGCGAATCGGTTACCGTCACCGCGGCCGCCGCGCCGCCCTCACCCAGGACCGCCGTGCCGCCGGTCTGCCAGATTGCCAGCGCCCACACCAGGCTCTTCCAATGCACGGGCAGATCCAGCCGGACGCGCATGCCCGGCTCGGCGTCCAGTTCATCCATCACGAAGTTCGAGGTTTTGGCCACCCAGTTGTCCAGGACCTTCCCTGACAGCTCGATCCGCTCTCCGGCGTCGCCGTACCAGATCAAGGCAGGGGAGGTGGCCTGCCGGGTGCGCAGGTTGGACAGAAGGGTGCTTACTGCTGCCGTAGCCATTCTTGTGATGCCTCTTTCTCTCAGGTACTGCCGAACCAGGGGCTGCCGAACTGCCGGCTGCCGGGACGCTTCGCGTGACGGCCCGGGAAACCGCCTGCGGGACGGCCGAAAAAGTTCCGGCTGCCCGTATGCCGGGTGTAAAGCCCGACGCGCCGGGAAAAGGAAGAAAATCCCGGGCGTGGCGTTCCCCGCATCTGCCGATTGAACTCTATAGGATGCCTGAACAGCTTGACGGAGCCGTATTACACACGTGTAATTAGGTATCGGATTTGCTCCAGCCATAAGGGAGGACCCGCAGGTCATACCTGTGGTCCCGCCACACAGCCGCTGCTGGGGCAATAACACCGGGAGGACTCCATGGGGCAAGCAGAACACAACCGGGACAGCAGCGTCATAGCCGAACAAGCTTCGGCGAGCTACGGTTCCAGAGGCGTACCCGTTGACTGGTACGTGGACCCTGCGGACCCCGGTGCCGCAGAGCGCTACCGCCGAGAGGCAGCGGGCACCCTGGAAGACCAGGCCACTGCCTTCCTCGCGGCGCATGAGGCGCTGGCGGATGTTCCCGAAGAAACCGAACCGGTGCTGGATCCGCCGGTCTCCCTCTTTTCCGGCCCCGCCACGGAAGACCGCCCGGTATGGATCGGGCTGCCCGGCCTCGGCCAGGACTATGCCGATGAAGGCGAACTCGGGTGGCAGGCCGATGCACTGTGTGCCCAGACGGACCCGGAAGCCTTCTTCCCCGAAAAGGGCGGTTCCACCCGTGACGCCAAGAAGGTCTGCGCAGCCTGCAATGTCCGCTCGCAGTGCCTGGAATACGCACTCGCCAACGATGAGCGGTTCGGTATCTGGGGCGGACTGTCCGAGCGCGAACGCCGCCGGCTTCGGAAGCAGGCAGTCTAATTCTTTCGCACGTCCATGTCTGCGCCATTGTCGTAGCCCACAATGGTGCCCAATATCTTCCTGAAACACTGTCCGCCCTCACCGCACAGACGCGGCAGCCGGACTTCTATATCGGCGTCGACGCCGGATCAACCGACGCCAGCGCCTCCCTGCTCCAGCTCGGCCTGCCGGTAGGAAGCCCGGTCATCGCGGCGCCTGCCCGCAGCGGCTTCGGTGCGGCAGTGAAGGCCGGTTTGGCGGAGCTGCCGGCGCACCGCCGTGCGGCGGGGTCCGCGGCAGGCACGGGGACCGGCTCGCCGGATCCCGATCCGGCACATGAGTGGATCTGGCTGCTGCACGACGATTCCGCCCCGGATCCCGGAGCCCTCGACGAGCTGCTGCTCGCGGTGGAGCGGGCTCCGTCCGTAACGATTGCCGGCACCAAGCAGGTGGAGTGGGACAACGAGCGCAGGCTCGTGGATGTGGGCATCACCGTCAACCGGTGGGCCGAGCGGCTGACCATGGTTGACGCGGATGAGCTGGACCAGGGCCAGTATGACTTCCGCAGTGACACCTTTGCCGTGAATTCAGCCGGGATGCTGATCCGCCGGGACGTTTGGGACCAGCTTGGCGGATTCGACCCCGCCCTGCCCGGCAGCGGCGACGACATTGACCTGTGCTGGCGCAACCGGCTGGCCGGGAACCGGGTAGTGGTGGTTCCCGCCGCCCGGGTCCGCCACGCCGGCAACCGTCCCAACCCCGCCGGTACTGCCTCGACGGCCCGCCGCGCCGAAATCTTCCTGCGGCTCAAGCACGCTCCGCTCTGGCAGGCGCCCTTCCTAATGATTGGCGCAGTCCTGGGCGGGATTGGACGGTTCTTCCTCGGTATGCTGGCCAAGGACCCCGGTTACGCGGCGGCGGCTCTGCTGACCAGCACCGCGGCCGTCTTCCGGCCCGTGGATCTGTACCGTTCCCGCAAGCGTGCCGCAGCGACCCGGCGCCGTCCGCGCAACGCCGTCAACGCCCTGCGGAGCGGAAGCCGTGAAGTCCGTGAACACCGGCGGTCACTGACCGAGGCCCACGCCGCGGCGCTGGCCCCGGCAGCCGCGGCCACCGGCGGCCAGGAATACGTTCCCAGCGGCGACGCGAACGATGATTTTGCCGCTCTGGAAGGGCCCGGCCGCAGCTGGGTCGGCATCGGCGCCCTGACGGCTGCCCTGCTGCTTACCGGGGCCTCGCTGGCAGCCCTGCACCGTTTCCTGGGCGCCTCAGCCCTCGCCGGCGGCGCCCTCGCGCCCGTAGGTGAGGGCGTGGGTGCGCTCTGGACCGCGGCCACCGGCTGGTGGGCGCAGATCGGATCCGGATATTCCGCCCACGCCGATCCGTTTACCTACGTGCTGGCATTGCTGGCCGTGGCCGGCTTCGGCAACGGGAACGCCGCCGTGCTTGTCCTGATGATGCTTGCGCTGCCGCTGGCAGGGCTGAGTGCCTGGTTTGCCGCCGGTGCCTTTACCGCGCACCGTGGCCTCCGTTTTTGGGCGGCCATGTTCTGGGCTGCCGTCCCCGCCTTCCAGATCGCCCTGGGCAGCGGCCGGTTGGGCGCCATCATGGTGCATATCCTGCTGCCCCTTACGGTGCTGGCGGTGGCCCGGGCCGTGGGTGCCGGCAACGCTGCCCGGGGAGCCAGGAACGCGGAGACTTCCGCCGGGAGGGCAGCTACCGTGTCGCGTGGACGGGCAGGCGGCACCTCCCGCCTGGCCGGCGCTCCCTCCTGGACAGCCGCGGCCGTAGCCGGCCTTCTCCTGGCCGTCCTCACGGCTGCCGCACCTTTGACGTTCGCCCTCGCGGTGCCGGCGGTGTTCGTGCTGACACTCGCCCTGCGGGGCAGGGCGCGGACGCTCTGGTGGGCAATGCTCCCGCCCGCTGCCATGCTCCTGCCCCAGGTCCTTTCGGCGGCCCCCAACTACCGCAGCCTCCTCGCCGATCCGGGTCTCCCGCTCGCGTTTGAACGTGCCGAACCGTGGCAGCAGCTTCTCGGCTACCCGGTGGCCTTCGACGCCGAGGGAACGCTCGGTGGACTGCTGCCGGAGGGTCCTTGGCACCTGCTGCTGGCCCTGGTTATCGGAGCTCCGGTGGTGTTGCTGGCAGTTGCCTCCCTGTTCCGGTCAGCCACGGCACCGCTGGGGCGGCTGATCTGGCTGCTGGTTCTCCTGGCCCTCGCCCTGAACCTGGGGGCTTCATATGTGGGCACCGCAGCTGCTCCCGATGCCGTAGTCACGCCCTTCACGGGGCCGCTGGTCTCCGCAGCAGTGCTGCTGTTGCTCTGTGCGGCATTGGCTGCCGCCGGGGACCTGCTGGCCGGCCCGGCACGGTCCGCCTCCCGGGCAGGCGCGGCGGAGGGTACCTCGGCCCGGGCTGCCCGCCGGCCCCGCCGGACAGTGGCGCTGGTGCTGGGCGCGGTCCTGGCTGCCGGACCCGCCGCCAGCCTGGCCCTGTGGGCTGTTCCGCAGTTCACGGGCAGCGGGTTCGCCGGGCTCACCGGGAATGCCGCCGATGCCGGCGACGCCGGCATCCTTCCCGGACTCATCGCCGACGTCCAGGGTGCACCGGCCCGCAGCCTGCCGGCCACGGCTGCCGACGCGGGCAACGGTGAAGCGCAGTCCCGCAGCCTGGTCCTGCGGGCGGATGAACAGGGTAATGTCACCGCTGCCCTGATGCGCGGCGGCGGCACAACCCTGGAACAGCTGTCCACCATTTATGCTGCCCGTACCCTGGAGGGCATGCCCGGCATTCCTGCCGAAGATGACCCCGCCACGGCGGACCTGCGCCGGGCTGTTGCTGTGATTACCGCCGGCACCGGCGTGGACCCGCGCCCGGACCTGGCCCGTCTCGGTGTTGCCTTTGTGGTGTTGCAGGAATCGGACACCGCGGCGGAGCTGCTGGCCGGCCGCATGGATTCCGTGCCCGGACTGGCGGCCGTTGGACAGACCGACTCCGGCTGGCTCTGGCGGATTACCGAACCGTTGAATGACGCCGGTACCGAAACCCAGTCCGGGGTAGGCGCACGGGTACGCATCCTCGATGCCGACGGCAGCACGGCTGCCGCCGTCCCCTCCGGTCCCGAGGCCGTCCGTGCGTCCATTCCTTCCGGCGGGGAGGGTCGGCAGCTGGTACTGGCCGAACGTGCCGACGCCGGTTGGCAGGCACGGCTTGACGGCAAGCCCTTGACGGCAGTGGACCGGGAATGGACCCAGGCCTTCGAACTTCCGGCTGACGGCGGTCAGCTGGAGGTCGTGTACTCCAGCCCGTGGGAACCCTGGGTCGAAGCAGTGCAGCTGCTGGTGATTGGGCTGACCGTGCTGCTGGCTCTGCCTACCCCGGGAGCCGGCCGCACCGTCCGGCTGCCCGGCAGGCGCGACGCCCCGCAGCGCCGGGAAGGACGGGCCGAAAACGACGGCGGGCATCCGACCGGCACCCTGCCTCAGGCACCCGGCAGCACCATGGCTGCGGTGTCCGCCGGCAGCCCGACGCCGGCTCCGTCCGGTCAGTCTGCTTCACCCGCCCGCGTGGCGTCCAGCCAGGTCTCCTCTACCCAGGCGCCGGTCCACTCCGGGGCCGCCGTGCACCCGGAACAGCGTGCCTCGGAAGGAAGCAAGCCATGAGTACCGAGAGTTTCGGAGGCGGCCGGCGGGCGGCCCGGCAGCGGGCGAAAGACGCCGCCGACCGCGCCGCTCAAGACACTGCCTCGGCCGAAGGACCCGCTTCTCCTGAGGCTCCCGCACCGGCCGGCAACCCCACGTCGCCGGCGGGTGGCGTTCCGGCCGGTCAGGAGGGGCCGGCCGGTGACACCGCGCAGTTCGCTGAGCCGGCACAGACTGCCGAGCCTGCTTCGGCCGGTGACCCCGCACCTACGGGAGCGCCTGTACTGTCCGGTGAGAAAGCACTGTCCGGTGAGCGGGAACAGGCCGCAGAGCCGGCACCGTCCGGTGAGCGGGGACAGGCCGCCGATCCGGCACAGACTGCCGAGCCTGCTTCGGCCGGTGACCCCGCACGCGCGGGAGGGCCTGCACTATCCGGTGAGTCGGCACAGACCGGCGACACCGCTCCGACCGATGAGCCGGCCTCTGGCGTGGAGCCCGAACCGGCTGAAGGGCCTAAGAAGGCGCAAGAGCAGCCCCAGGAGGAGACGCAGGACCGGCCGTCGGGCCAGACCGCAGCAGCCGCCGGCCCGGCGGACCGCGCTGAAGGGCCGCAACCCGCCAGCGGGACTGCCCCGGCTCCCGCAACTGCCCCGGCTCCCGCAACTGCCTCGGCCCCCGCGACTGCCCCGGCTCCCGCAACTGCCCCTGCTCCGGGGACCGCACGGTCCCGTGACCGGAAACGCGGCTCCGCAGGGCGCGGCACCGGCCGTTGGGCTGCCGGGATCCTCCTGCTTGCCTGCACAGGTGCAGTGGTGGCAGGCACCGGAATTGCCGGGCTCGGCGGGTCAGCTCAAAGCGTGGACGTGCCGTTCGCTGAGGTTCCCGCCGGACCGCTGACCGGCGTCTGCCCGGAACCGCTGCGCCTGCTTTCGGGCAATGTGGCGGGTACCGATGCTGAATTCAGTGCCGAGTCCACCTCTGCCCGCAGCGTGGTTAATGCGGCGGTGCTGGCAGCTGCCGGGACGCAGCTGCCTGCTGCCGGTCTGGCCAAGGTCGCTGATGGTGCGTCGTTGGCCGAACTCTCCGACGGGACGGCGGATACGCCGCCGCTGGCCGGTACCCGGCCCGGCGCCGTCGTCCGTGACCGGGCGGTTTCCGCTGCGACCCTGCTCAGCGCCGAACCGTCGGGAGCCCTGCAGGCGACCGCCGGTGCGGGCATGACCTATACCGCCGCAGACGGCGACCTCGCCGGGCTTGCCGCAGCCAACTGCCAGGCACCGGCGAATGACCTGTGGCTGGTAGGCGCGCGGACAACGGTCGGTGCCACGGCCGTGCTGCAGCTGACCAACCCCTCCCAGACCGCTGCCGATGTTGATCTCGAGCTTTACGGTGCTGCCGGTCCCGTGGACGGCCCCGGAACCGGGGGCATATCAGTGGGGCCCGGACAGACACGGAATGTGGTGCTGGCGGGGCTTGCAGCCAACCAGGAGTCACTGGCCGTGCGGGTGCGCAGCTCCGGCGGGCCGGTGGCAGCGGTGATTTCACAGAATATCCTGCGGGGCCTGACCCCGGGGGGTGTGGAACTTATCCAGCCGACCACTGCGCCGCAGCCGGCACAGGTGATCAGCGGGGTCCGGATCCAGAACCCCGACACCACCCGCAAACTCGCCAAGGAGGACGGGTACGCATCAGTGGTGCCGTCCCTGCAGGTGGCCGCCCCCGGCGCGAGCGACGCCGTCGTGAATCTGCGCGTGTTCGGCCCGGCCGGGGAAGTGCAGCTCGAGGGCGGCGGAAGCTATAACGTGGCGGCCGGAACCGTGAGCCGGTTGCCGCTGGATTCGCTGCCGGAAGGGACGTACACGCTGGATATTTCCGCTGACGCCGGTGTGGCCGCCGCGGCCGTCTTCAGCCGCGGTTCCGACCCGGAAAAGGGTACCGACGTAGGAGTTGCCGCGGCCGGTGAACGGCTTGGCAGCGAGCACCTGGCAGTGCTGCCTTCAGCGGATTCGGTACTGACCTTCACAGCACCGGACGGGGCAGCAGAGGTCCAGCTGACCGGGATCACGGCCGGCGGGGACCAGCTCGCCGAAAAAACCGTGAAACTCGGTGCCGGTTCCGTCACGCAGGTCCGGCCCGGAGATCTGGGCGGCTCCGTTGCGGCAGTCCTTATCCATGCCACGGGTGCGCCGGTCTACGGCGCGCAAAGCGTGACTGCCGGCGAGACCGGGATAAGCACGCTCACGCTCCCGCGGGGCAACGTGGGCGGAACCCGTGTCCAAGTGGGCGTGGGGTACTAATCCAAGTGGGTGTGGGGTACTAGGGGTGCCGGTTTCCTTCGGGCGCGCCGCTAGAGCGGGCGGTACCTGCCGTACGCAGGATCGATGGTTTCCGGGTCCAGGCCCATCAGGCCTGCCAGCTGCTCCACGATGACGTCGTGGAGCAGTTCGCTGACCGGCACCAGGCCATGCGCGGCGGTTTCCACGGCGTGCCGGTAGATGGTGATGACCGGGGGGCGGTTCGGGCCGGCTGGTGTTCCCGCGCCGAGGGGGATGGGTCCGCCCGAGCGTGCCAGTTCCTCCAGATTGGGGGGAATCTCCTCCACCAGGAACTGGTAGCTCTGAATCTGTTCGCCCCACAGCCGTTCAAGACGCTGCGCTGACTCGAGCACCCATTCGTCAAAGCGTTCGGCGCGTGTGCGGGCGCCGGCCAGATGCGGGGGGATCAGGTCTCCGCGCAGGCCCCGGCCGTGGCGGTTGCGGCGCCGGTCCCGGAAAGACCGGGCGCCAGCTGCGGCGGAGGCGGGCACGGGGGAGTCCGGCCCGTCTTCCAGGCGCACCCGGAACGAAGATCCCATGGACATGTAAGAACTCTAACCGCTGGCTGCCGGTGCGGGGACCCGTTTCCTTCAGGGATGGGCAGGCTTTTTCCCGTGGCCGCGGACCGGCGCGCCTGCACGGGCAGTCGAGGCCGAGCGGGTAGAGTGGTCCTCCGTGGAATCCTTACGTCAGTGCTCGCGTTCAGCCTGCCGCCAGCCGGCAGTAGCTACCTTGACGTACGTTTACGCCGACTCCACTGCCGTTCTCGGCCCCCTTGCCACCTATGCGGAACCGCATTGTTACGATTTGTGCGCCGGGCATTCCGGGCGGCTTACTGCTCCGCTGGGATGGGAACTTGTCCGGCTGAACCTGGACGGCCAGCCCCGGCTCCCCAGCCGCGATGAACTCTCCGCGCTGGTGGACGCGGTGCGGGAACGCGCCGCGGAAACGCCTTCGGAGGACGACGACGAGCCCCGGCGCGGCGGCAAGCATGCGTTGGAGCCGCCCGCAGAAACTCCGGGAACCCGCCGGGCGCATCTGCGTGTCCTGCGCGAACAGCTCTAGGCCTTAGATTCATTCTTCCTCCGGCACGCCCGCAGCAAAGGGTTAGGCTTGGCAGTGACGAGCCGCCCGCGCGGCACCTGATCTCTCAAGGAAGTGCTGTATTCATGGCCACTATGCCAGCCGGACTCCTCGAAGTCCTGCGTTGCCCCGTCACCGGATCCTCCCTCACCCAGGATGGTGATGAACTGGTATCCACCGCTTCGGACGCGTCCGGGAAACCGGTCCGATACCGGCTGGAAGAAGGCATCCCGGTACTGCTGAAGGCCGATTTCGACGGAGCGGAGGCCTCCGGGCCGGCCGCGGATCTCTGAGGATGTGCGCATGAGTATCGATTTCAAAGTAGCCGACCTGTCCCTCGCGGAAGCCGGCCGGCACCAGATCCGGCTGGCGGAGCACGAAATGCCGGGCCTGATGGCGCTGCGGCGCGAATACGGCCCCTCCCAGCCGCTTGCGGGAGCCAGGATCGCCGGATCCCTGCACATGACGGTGCAGACAGCCGTCCTGATTGAAACCCTCACCGCACTGGGGGCCGAGGTCCGCTGGGCCTCCTGCAACATCTTCTCCACCCAGGATGAAGCCGCAGCAGCCGTGGTGGTGGGCAACGGCACCCCCGAGGCTCCGGCAGGTGTTCCCGTCTTCGCGTGGAAGAACGAATCGCTGGAGGACTACTGGTGGACTGCCGAGCAGATCCTCACCTGGCCGGAAGGCTCCGGCGGCCCGAACATGATTCTCGACGACGGCGGCGATGCCACCCTGCTGCTGCACAAGGGCGTGGAATTCGAAGCCGCGGGTTTCGTCCCGGAAAACCCCAAGGAGGGCGATGAGGACTACTCCTATGAGTTCACCGTCATCCTGGACCGCCTGCGGCACAGCCTCGCCGAGCACCCCGGCAAATGGACCGAAATCGCCCAGGGCATCCGAGGCGTGACGGAGGAAACCACCACCGGTGTCCTGCGCCTGTACCAGCTGGCCGCCGAGGGCAAACTGCTGTTCCCAGCCATCAACGTCAACGACTCGGTCACCAAATCCAAGTTCGATAACAAGTACGGGATCCGCCATTCCCTCCCGGACGGCCTGAACCGTGCCACGGACACCCTGATCGGCGGCAAAGTGGCGGTGGTCTGCGGATACGGCGACGTCGGCAAGGGTGCCGCCGAAGCACTGCGCGGGCAGGGTGCACGGGTGATCGTCACCGAGATCGATCCGATCTGTGCACTGCAGGCCGCGATGGACGGATACCAGGTGGCACGGCTGGAATCGGTCCTCGGACAGGGCGACATCTTCATCACGACCACCGGCAACAAGGACATCATCATGGCCGAGCACATGGCTGCCATGAAGCACCAGGCCATTGTGGGCAATGTGGGCCACTTCGACAACGAAATCGACATGGCCGGCCTGGCGCGGGTGCCCGGCGTTCGCAAGGTGGAGATCAAGCCGCAGGTCCACGAATGGGTCTTCGACGAGGGCACCGATCAGCAGCGCAGCATCATAGTGCTCTCCGAGGGCCGCCTCCTGAACCTGGGCAATGCCACCGGCCACCCCTCGTTCGTTATGAGCAACTCCTTTGCCAATCAGACCATCGCCCAGATAGAGCTGTTCACCAAGCACGGGACCAGCCGGCCGGACGGCACCCCGGAGTATGCGAACCAGGTGTATGTCCTGCCCAAGGTGCTGGACGAAAAGGTGGCGCGCCTGCACCTGGGTGCGCTCGGCGTCGAGCTGACCGAGCTGACCAAAAGCCAGGCGGATTACCTGGGCGTGGATGTGGCCGGCCCGTTCAAGCCGGAGCACTACCGGTACTAGGGCCGGACGACACGAGGCCGGCCGCGGCCGGATTCCGGCCGCGGCTAGTCGCTGAACGGCATGCGGTGCAGCCGTGCCGCCAGTGCCTCGGTCTGATCGCGCTGGCGGTCCAGCCGGACATAGTCCCTGTCCCGCCGCTCGGCCATGACGGCCCGGAGGTAGGCCTCGGGGTGAGTGCCCGGCGGCGGCTGCGGAGAGACGAAACCGCTGGTTTCGGCGGCAAGTTCGGCTGCCAGCGCGGTCCGTGCCGGTGCTGCCATCCGGCCGCTCTGGGCCAGGAAACGCGAGATCCGGCGCGACAGGCCGTCCGGCAGCCGGCCCATATCCGCAAGGTCCGCCCACGGCTCAAGCTCCGGGGGCGTGTGGACCAGCGGCGGCAGGGGAGCCACCACGCGGTCCCGCAGTGCGTAGGTCCCGGCGAGGATGTCCCCGAGCCGCTTGGACTTGGAATTAAAGAGAGCCACGGTGAAGGCCAGGGAACCGGCCAGCAGATAGATTTCCAGCACCGCGGTGATTGCGCGGATAAAGGCATGCCGGAACCGTACTGAGCCGCCGTCGTCGCGCACAATCCGCAGGCCCATGACCAGCCTGCCCAGGGACTTGCCCCGGGTCAGGGTTTCCACACCGGCCGGTACCGCTACGAACATCAGTACCACCAGCACCAGTGAGAGTGTCTGGGCGAGGGCGGGATCCGACTCGGCCACCGCGTTTCCGACCAGCAGCATCAGTCCGATGAACACCGTCACCTGCGCCACGACGTCGATAATGGCGCTGAGCATGCGGGCAGCGAAACCCGCCGGACGCAGTTCAAGGACCACCGCCTCGCCGGTAACAATGGTGCTCATACACGTCCTCCTCGAACCATGGGTCAGGACCACTGTACCGACCGGTTAGGGTGTAACCGTGGACCTCGATGCCTTTGCTGCCGTGCACGGCCCGGATTGGAAGCGGCTTGATGACCTCGTTGCCCGGCGCCGCCTCAGCGGCCCCGAGGCCGACGAGCTGCTGCGCCTTTATCAGCGTGCCTCCACGCACCTTTCGATCGTGCGGTCTGTGTCACCGGAAGGCACCCTGTCCGCTGCTCTGTCCATGCGGCTTTCCCGGGCCCGCACCCGGTTGACGGGCAGCCGGTCCAATTTCCTCGAGGACCTGGCTTTTTTCTTTGTGTTCTCCCTGCCGGCTGCGTTCTACCGGATCCGCTGGCTTACCGTCGCCATCGGGGCGGCGTTTATTGCCGTGGCCTGGCTGGCCGGTCTCTGGGCGGTGAATACGCCCGGCGTGCTGGCCGCCGTGGGGTCCGACGCCGAGATGCGCCAGTACGTGGAAGAGGACTTCGTCAACTACTACTCCGAGAACCCGGCGGCGTCCTTCGCCGGGATGGTGTGGACCAACAATGCCTGGATTGCCGTGCAGGCGGTGGCCTTCGGCATCACCGGGGTCTGGGTTCCGTGGATCCTGTACCAGAACGCCGTCAACGTGGGACTCAGCGGCGGCATGATGGCTGCCCATGAGAAACTCGACGTTTTCTTTACCTACATCCTTCCGCACGGCTTTATGGAGCTGACCGCCATTTTCATAGCCTCCGCGGCAGGGATTCAGATTTTCTGGACGCTGGTGGCCCCCGGCCGCCGTTCGAGGATGAACGCCTTGGCCCAGGAAGGCCGCTCCCTGATGACGGTTGCCCTGGGGCTGATTGTGGTCCTGTTCATTTCCGGTCTGGTGGAAGGCTTCATCACCCCCAGCCCCCTCCCTGCGTGGCTGCGGCTGACGATCGGGTTCCTCGTGTTCGCGGCGTACTGGGTGTACACCCTGGTCCTTGGCGGCCGTGCCTACCGCGCCGGCTACCGCGGCGACCTTTCGGCACGCGACGCCGGCGCCTCCGTCCTGACCGCCTAGCCTGCGGGCGGGGTGGCGTGCGCGCCGACACGCACCGGCCCGGTAGGGTCGAGGTAGACCAGCGTCGACCGCGAACGTCGAATAGTTTCAGGGAAGTGAAAGAGGAAGCAGTGGCCAGCCAGGACGAAACCCCCACGCATCGACCGACGGCGGGAGGCGAGCCGTCGAAGGATGCCCCGGAGATGCCCGAAACGGAGACAGGCACGGTTTCCGCGAACGGAACCACTCTGCATGGCACCAGCGAGCACGACGCCTGGGACGCCGAATTCAGCGGCCTTGCTTCCGGCACCGCAGCGGGCGCAGGGAACGCTACTGCCGCAAGTGAGAGCGATACCGCAGACGAGCCGGCTCCGGGAGGCGAGCGGGCGGCAGCCGACGACGGCACCGGCCATGGCGTTGATGCCGGCGCGAACCGGGAGGACACCTCTGCTGATGCCGGCGGGTCCGCCGGGAATGCGTCCGAGACCGTGGCGTCCGAGACCGCTGCGCCCGAGACTGCTGCGTCTGTGACCGCGCCGTCCGAAACCGGGCCTGCCGAAGTGCCGGAAGGAAGTACGTCGGCTGGTGCCGCGCCCGTCGAGTCGGCTGGCGCGGGGGAGGCCGATGACAGTGCGCGGGCGACCGCTACGTCTGACTCCGAAGCCACCGCGGCGGATATGACTGTTCCGGGCGGGCATCCCGGCGTTGCCCAACGCAGCCACCTGCCGATGCGGCGGGCAAGCACACTGCCGGATCTGAGCCGTTACGCCTCCGGGCCGGAAGACTCCCTGCAGGATACGGACGAACCGAACGCCGGGACGGCAACGGCCGGCGCCGTGTCCGCGGACCGAAGCCCGCGGACAACGGGGGAGAAGGCCGGCAGCCGCGGTGCCGCCGCAGGCACGGCAGCGGGTGCCACCGCTGTGCCGGGGACCTCGGGAACCGCAGCCTCCGCGCCGTCCGTCTCGGCGGACTCATCCGTGGATGATCCCGCCGCCGATGCCAGGGCCTCCGATGCCCCTGCCACGAAGGCTTCCGCGTCCGGCACGGATACCCGTACTGCCGCTTCCAGCACCGCTGACGTCAGCGCCGCCGGCGCACACGCTGCGGACAAAGACACAGCAGAAAAAGACACGCCAGAAAAAGACACGGAGTCACCGGCCCCCGCGGATTCCCGTGCCGATGAGGACTCCCTGTCTCCGGCGGAAGCCGAACGGCGGGCCAGGGAACGGGAAAAGGCCGCCGCCGGGAAGCCGGTGCTGGCACGGGTGCTGCAGGTGATGATTGCCGTGTTCTTCCCCGTGATGCTGCTGGCAGCAGCCATCCGCGCCGTGGCAACACCGCTGTTCCTCTGGGTGGAATACCACCGGCCGGGGTTCCCGGCCGACAGTTACGGCTTCACCACCGATGACCGGATGACCTACGGATCCTATGCCGTGGACTATCTCCTGAACTGGAGCGGGCCCCGGTATTTGGGGGACCTGGTGGGTGACGGCGGTGAACCGCTGTACCTCGAGAGCGAGGTCAGCCACATGGCTGACGTCAAGACCGTTCTCACGGCAGCCTTTGTGGCGGCCCTTGTAATGGCCGTACTGAGCATCTGTGCAGCCTTCTACCTCGCACGGCGCAGCCCCGGCGGCATCCGCAGGGCACTCTTCGCCGGTGCCGCCCTCACCCTGGTGCTGGTCCTCGTCCTCCTGACCCTTGCCATCCTGGGCTGGGAACAGTTCTTCACCCAGCTGCACACAGTGTTCTTCGCCAACGGAAACTGGACCTTCCGGCTGGACGACACGCTGATCCGGCTCTTCCCCGCACAGTTCTGGATGGACGCCGGAATCGTGATCGCTGCCCTGGTGCTTATCACCTGCGCCGTCGTCCTGGCGTGCTGCTGGCCGACCAAGGCACGCCGCAACCGGGCACGGGCGGCACGCGAAGCAGCCCGCCGCCGGTACACCGAGTCGCTGGACGCCCTCTAAGTCCCGGCTCCCACACACAGAAAACCCCCGTACCGCTTGGCGGTACGGGGGTTTTCGTTGGTTCGGGCCGTGGCCGTGCTACTTGGCGTAGAGCTTTTCAACTTCTTCGGAGTAATCGGCAATCACGGCGTTCCGGCGCAGTTTGAGGGTTGCGGTGAGGTGGCCGGATTCCAGGGTGAAGTCCTTCGGCAGGACAGTGAACTTCCGAATCTGCTCGGCCCGGGACACGGTCGCATTGGCGGCGTCCACCGCCTCCTGCAGGATCTGCCGGATCCGCGGATCATCCCCGGCAACGCCGGTGGGGGCGCCGTTTTCGCGGCCCCAGGCTTCCAGGGCGTCGTCGTCCAGGGTAATCAGTGCCGAGACGAACGGCCGGCCTTCACCGACGACGATGGCCTGTGAGACCAGTCGGTTCTCGCGGATCTTTTCCTCGAGCGGGCCTGGCGCCACGTTCTTGCCGCCGGCGGTGACCAGCAGGTCCTTCTTCCGCCCGGTGATGCGAAGGAATCCGGCGTCGTCGAGCTCACCGACGTCGCCGGTCCGGAACCACTCACCGTCGAAGGCCTCGGCTGTTGCTTCGGGGTTGCGGTGGTAGCCCTTGAAGACCACCGCGCCGCGGACCAGGACCTCGCCGTCGTCGGCAATCCGGATGGTGGTGCCCGGCATGGGCAGGCCCACCGTGCCCACCCGGGTGCGCGTAGCCTGGTTAACGCTTGCCGGCGCGGTGGTCTCGGTGAGGCCGTAACCTTCCAGGACGGTCACGCCGCAGCCGCGGAAGAAGTGGGCCAGCATCGGGCTCAGCGCACTGGCACCGGAGATGGCGAATTCCGCGTTGCCGCCCAGGACTGCCCGGACCTTGGGGTAGAAAAGCCGCTCAAACAGCTTGTGCTTCAGGGACAGTGCCACGGACGGACCGCGGCCGCCGCGGGCGGCGGAGTCCTTTGCTTCGGAGTAGGCAATGGCGGTAGCGGAGGCGGCGGCGAAGGCCTTGCCCTTGCCGGCGGCTTCCGCGGAGGCCTGGGCTCCCGTGTAGATCTTTTCGAAAATCCGCGGCACCGCCAGCAGGAAGGTCGGCGAGAAGGACTTGAGGTCACTCATCAGGTCCGACGCGCTGCGGGAGTGGCCCACCTTCACACCGGCGTGCAGGCAGCCGACCTGCACTGCGCGGGCCAGCACATGGGCCAGCGGCAGGAACATCAGGGTGGTGGGATTCGGGACCTTCAGCATCTCGGGCAGGACTTCGATGATGTTCACGCCGAACAGCGCAAAGTTGCCGTGCGTGATTTCGCAGCCCTTGGGGCGTCCGGTGGTGCCGGAGGTGTAGACCATGGAGGCGGTGTCTTCGAGGTTTGCGGTGCTGCGCGCAGCCTCCAGCGCGTCGTCGCTGACGCCGGCGCCGGCCGCCGTGAGGCCGGTGAACGAGTCGGCGGCGCCGCCGTCGTTCATCAGCCAGATGGAGAACTCCCCGTCAAGGGCGGCAACGGCGCTCTGCACCACGGCTGCCTTGCGCTCATCCTCAACAAACACGTGCCGGGCACCGGAATCCGAAAGGATCCATTCAACCTGGGACGGGGAGGAGGTTTCGTAGATGGGAATGGTGACGGCGCCGGCGAACCAGTTCGCCATGTCCGCCACGGTCCATTCATAGGAGGTGCGGGACATCACGGCAACGCTGTCGCCGGGGCGGATCCCCGAGCCGATCAGGCCCTTGGCCAGCCGGGAAACTTCGGTAAGGAAGCGGTCGGCGGTGACGTCCTCCCAATCGGTTCCGTTTTTCACTGCATACAGGACCCGGGAAGGATCCTTTTGGTGCATTTGGAGCAGCAGGTCCGTAACGTTCGAATCTGCGGGAAGTTGGACCAGGAGGTCAGTGGCGGACTCGCGCACCAGGCCCTCTCTTTCTGTGCCTGAGCACATGGGTAACGAGACTAAATCCAGCTGGGCATCCACATACGCAGCCGCCAGTCAGAATACGGGATGGTTTCCGCCGTCCAGACCGGCATGAAGTATGCCGCCAGCAGGACGGCTCCTCCCACGAAGCAACCGACCGCCAGCAGGCCAACCCGTCGCCGTTGAGGGCTGTCGGTGCGCCGGCCCAGAACCAGCCCCAGGACATACACCAGGGCAAGGATCAGGAAGGGTTCAAAGGAGACCGCGTAGAAGAAGAATGTGGTCCGTTCAGGATAGGCGAACCAGGGCAGGTATCCAGCAGCCACTCCGGACAATGCAGCACCCGCGCGCCAGTCCCGGCGTCCGATCCAGTAGAAAAGCACCACGAGCAGTGCCAGGGCGGCGCCCCACCAGATCAGCGGATTGCCCACGGAGGTGACGGCGGTGGAGCAACTGTCGGCGAGGCAGCTGCCTTCGCCGGCGGAGGACCCCTCGTAGAAGAATGACGTGGGCCGGCCCATGAACAACCACGTCCACGCATTCGAGGAGTAGCTGTGCTCGGAGTTCAGGCCGTTGTGGAAGGCGTAGGCGCTGCGGTGGTATTCGGCGAGGGACCGCAGGGATGCGGGCAGCCAGCTCCAGCCTTCTTCCGGGTTCTGCGCAGCCCATTGCCTGCCATAGGCGCTCTCGGAGCGCAGCCAACCGGTCCAGCTGGCCAGGTACGTCAGGGCTGCGGCGGGAATGACGGTCAGGAACGCCGGGATCCCGTCGCGGAGCAGCGCAGCTTCCCATCCGATAATGCCGGCCACCCGCCGGGCGCTGACGTCCCACAGCACTGTCATCAGCCCGAAAACGGCGACAAAGGCCAGCGCGGACCATTTGGTACCGACGGCCAGGCCCAGGCAGATGCCGGCCACCAAGCGCCAGGGACGCCACAGGAGCCAGGGCCCGTACAGCAAGGTCCCGTTTCGTTGAACCGCCTGGCCAGGAGACCCTGCGGCCGTGCCCGGACCGGCTTCCCCGGACAAGCGTGCCAGGCTGCGGGCGAGCCGTAAGCGCCCGTCCCTGCGGTCCAGCAACAGCGCCCCAAAGGCGGCCACCACCCAGAACGTCAGGAAGACGTCCAGCAACGATGTACGCGAATGGACCAGATGATGCCCGTCAACGGCCAGCAGCAGGCCTGCCACGGCGCCGAGGGCGGGCGACGAGAACAGCCGCGCGGCAATCAGGCCCACCAGCAGGACCGTGAGGGTTCCCGCCAGCGCGGCGCTGAAACGCCAGCCAAAGGCGTTGTCGGCACCGAAAAGAGCCATGCCGAACGCGATCATCCATTTACCCACGGGTGGATGCACCACGTATTCGGGACTGTCCAGGAGGATGCCGGGCCGGCCGGAGTTGAAGGAATCGTTGGCGTTCTCGGGCCACTCCCTTTCATACCCGGACTGCAGCAGTGAATAGGCATCTTTGACGTAGTAGGTCTCATCAAAGACCAGCGAGCCCGGTTCGCCTAGGCGCACAAAGCGCAGCACGCCGCCCAGCACGGCCATTATCAAAGGCAGCAGCCATCCGGCGGTTCCCAGCGGCACCAGGGTGCTGCCCAGCAGACGGCTGCGCAGGGATTCAAAGCTGAACGCCGAGTGGAATGATTCCAGGAGCGGCGCGGCCTCACGGCGGGCTTTGACGGTTCCGGTGAGACTCACGCGCACCACTCTATAGCCTGTCGCGTAGGGTTGAAGGGTGGACTCCAGCATGAAAACAGGCAACCCGACCGGTACTACCGCAGGCAGCGCAGCCTCTGACGGCGCACGCTCCGGGCAGATTGTCCTGGCCGCGACGCCGATCGGAAATATGGGCGATGCCACTAACCGGCTGATCGGACTGCTTGAAAGCGCCGACATCATTGCCGCTGAGGACACCCGGCGGCTGCACCGGCTGGTGAGCGCCCTGGGCATCACCACCCGCGGCCGGATCATCAGCTACCACGAGCACAACGAGGCCTCCCGCACGGCTGACCTGTTGGAGATGGTGCGCGGCGGCAGCACACTGCTGATGGTCACGGACGCCGGCATGCCGGCCGTGTCTGATCCGGGGTTTCGGCTGGTCGAGGCCGCAGCAGCTGAAGGGCTGACAGTGACCGCAGCACCCGGCCCCTCGGCGGTGCTCACCGCTCTGGCCCTGTCCGGACTGCCCACTGACCGGTTCTGCTTTGAGGGGTTCCTGCCCAGGAAGCCGGGGGAGCGCAGCACCCGGCTGGCACAACTGGCCGGTGAACAGCGCACCATGGTGTTCTTCGAGGCTCCGCACCGGCTGGAACCGATGCTTCGGGCGCTGGACACCGCGTTTGGCAGCGACCGCCGGGCGGCGATTGCCCGGGAACTGACCAAACTGCACGAACAGGTACTGCGCGGCCCCCTTCGCGAGCTGCTGGAATGGGCCGAAGCCGGTGACGTCCGCGGAGAAATTGCCGTGGTGGTGGAAGGAGCCCCGGACGCTGCCCCCGAGCAGGCGGCCGACCATGTGGGCGCCGTCAACGACCTCATCGGGCAGGGCCTCCGGCTGAAGGAAGCCGTGGCAGCCGTGGCCGAAGAGGCCCGGATCAGCAAGCGCGAGCTGTATTCCGCGGTGCTTGAGGCGCGGAGCTGACCCCGGCCGCTGGGCACCTGCACAGAGCAGCTGCGTCAATGCAGTGCACCCTCGCATTTACAGGGTGAGTGCCGAAAGCCTACGGTGAAGGAACGCGCGGGCACCGCCCGTGCCGCACCCTACGAACTCCTGGAGGCGCCCCATGGGTATTCCCGCACACCGTGAAGCCGAACTGCTGGCCCAGATCCCCACCGGTCTGCTGATCGACGGCGAGTGGCGGGAAGCGGCCGGCGCCCGCACCTTCGACGTCGAAGATCCATCCACCGGCAAGGTGCTGCTCAGCATTGCCGACGCTTCTGCCGAAGACGGAGCGCTGGCCATGGACGCGGCAGCCGCAGCACAGGAATCCTGGGCACGTACCGCCCCGCGCGAGCGCGGGGAGATTCTGCGGCGTGCCTTCGAACTCGTGACCGAGCGCGCCGAGGACTTCGCCCTGCTGATGACCCTCGAAATGGGCAAGCCCCTGGCCGAGTCCCGCGGCGAAGTGACGTACGGGGCGGAGTTCCTCCGCTGGTTCTCCGAGGAAGCGGTCCGGGTCTCCGGCAGGTACAGCACCTCACCGGACGGTAAATCCCGGCTGCTGGTGACCAAAAAACCGGTAGGTCCCTGCCTGCTGATTACCCCCTGGAACTTCCCGTTGGCGATGGCGACCCGCAAGATCGCTCCGGCCGTGGCCGCCGGCTGCACCATGGTGCTCAAGCCGGCAAAACTGACGCCGCTGACCTCCCAGTTGTTTGCAGCTGTGATGATGGAGGCCGGGCTGCCGGCGGGCGTGTTGAACGTGGTGTCCACAACGTCGGCAGGCGACGTGACCGGCCCGATCCTCAAGGACTCCCGGCTGCGCAAGGTGTCCTTCACCGGGTCCACCGCCGTGGGACAGGGCCTGATCCGGGACGCCGCGCACAACGTGCTGCGCACCTCCATGGAACTGGGCGGCAACGCGCCCTTCCTTGTGTTCGAGGATGCGGACCTGGACAAGGCCGTGGACAGCGCAATGGCCGCGAAACTGCGGAACATGGGTGAAGCCTGCACTGCCGCAAACCGGTTCATTGTGCAGGACACCGTGGCGGACGAGTTCGCGGACCGGTTCGCCGCCCGGGTGGGAGCCATGACCACCGGACGCGGCACCGAGGAGGACACCAAGGTGGGGCCGCTGATCGACGCAAAATCGCGGGACAAGGTTCACTCCCTGGTGACGGACGCGCTCGACGGCGGTGCCCGGGCCCTGGTGGGCGGTGCCCCTGAAGACGGCCCGGGCTATTTCTACCGGCCGACCGTCCTGAAGGACGTGGCACCCGACGCCCGGATCCTCAAGGAGGAAATCTTCGGGCCCGTGGCGCCCATCGTGACGTTCTCAACGGAGGACGAGGCCGTGGCCCTGGCCAACAACACGGAGTTCGGGCTGGTGTCCTATGTCTTTACCAGCGACCTGAACCGCGGGCTCCGTATCGGCGAGAAACTCGAATCCGGGATGCTCGGGCTCAATGCCGGCGTGGTGTCGAATGCCGCCGCTCCGTTCGGCGGTGTCAAGCAGTCCGGGCTGGGCCGTGAGGGCGGGGCCGAAGGGATTGAGGAGTACCTGTACACGCAGTACATCGGTATTGCCGATCCGTACGCCGGGTAGCCGGGCGCTTCGTCACTCATGGCGGAAGCGCACGGACAGCGAGGGCGGCAGGAACCTGGCCCGCAGCCGGTCCGGCAGCCCGGCGGTCCGGCGCAGCGCCGATTCCACGGTCCTGACGTCGGACCAGTCCGCGGCAGGTGACCGCACTAGGGTGCCGCGCGGCTGGGCCCGGCGCCGTTCCTGCTGTGACCACTGTTCCTGCCGGCCGGCTCCGGAATAGAGTTCCTCCTCATAGGCCCGGCGGATCCGGTCCAGCGCGTGCTGTGCTTCGACGCCGATTTCCGCCTGCCGGGCCAGCCTGTCGGCGTAGGAGCGGGGCGTGTCGGAGACCTGGCCGGGGTAGCCGTAGTCCAGCCCGAGATCGGCTACCTCGTCCCAGACCGGGCCCGAGCGGACCGTGCCGCTCCCGGCAGCCCTCCGGCGGCGGATCGTCCGGCTGCGCCGCAGGCTCCATGGCGTGCAGGCCGCGGCGGCAGCTGCCAGCACTCCCGCGGTGATCCACAGCCAGCCCGTGCTGCGGGTCTCTGCGGGTTCCAGCACGGCTTCAGGTGCGGGAGGTGTTTCCCTCGGCGTTGTCTGCGGTGCGGGCAGTGCCGAGGGGAGCCGCGGGTCCTCATCATCGCGCGGGGTGGCAGTTGGCGGGGTCCGCTGCTGCTGCGCATAGTCGGGCACTGACCCGCGCGAGGGAGTGGGTTCGAACCGCACCCAGCCGGCGTCTTCGAAGTACAGTTCGGGCCAGGCATGGGCGTCGGTGGAATCCACTTCGAAGACACGCAGGGATTCTCCGCCGGGACCCGGGACCTCGGAGTCTTCACCGGTGGAACGCCCCGGCGCGTAGCCCAGCGCCATGCGGCTGGGTATCCCCTCGTGCCGTGCCATCACCGCCATGGCAGCGGCGAAGTGCACACAATAGCCGGCCTTGCGGTCAAGGAATTTTGACAGGACATCCAGCCCGTTTCCGTCGTAACCGCCGTCAACCGGTGCATCAAGGGAATAGGAGAACTCGGTGCTGCGAAGGTAGTTCTGGATTGCCATGGCTTTGGCGTAGGGAGTGCCTGCGTTCCCGACTGCCTCTGCGGTGGCTTCGACAATGCTGCCGGGCAGGCTGTCAGGCAAGTCGGTGAAGACCGGATCCACGGTGCCCTCCGGCACGGGAGGGGTGAGGGCAAGCTGCTGCTGGGTGGGGGCGGATGAAACGCTCACCACCTGGTATGCCTGCGGGGCGGCCCCGTCGTCGTCGTTGTTCAGTACGGTCATCGTTTTTGGATCCCAGGACCAGGACCCGTCCGCGCCGGTGATGCCCACGGGATAGTACGGTGCCAGCAGCCACGGACTGGAATACGTGTCCGAGCTGATCCGGGTTACCACCCGTTGGTCGGAGAGGTTGGAATCGCCGGAGGCGGAGCCCATCCCCGAGACACCGTTACGGCGGTCCTCGGTGCGCAAATCCGGTGCCCAGCGGCTCCCGGAAAAATCCTCCAGCGTCGTGGAGCGAAGGTAGACAGGTTCATCTGAAGACGTGGCATAGGTTATCTGCCCGCCGGACTTCGGCTGGCGCAGGTCGTTGCCCAGGGTGACCACCGGGTTCAGGCCCGTAGTCCCTGACCAGAAATTGAAGCGGCTGCCCTGCGGGAAGGCGCCGGCGGTGAACCCCGGCAGTATCAGCGGCAGCGTCAGGGCCAGGATCAGGGCGGCTCCCGAAACGGCAGCACACCTGCCCAGCCAGCCCCGGGGAGTCCCGGATCCCCGAAGCGGCTGCTGTAGTTCCCGGCGGGCTCCGGCACCCAGCACCAGCAGGTAACCGACTGCAGCGAGGATGAAGTACCCCGCCCCAAGGCTCTCCGGCAGCAGTACGGCCGGGATCATGACCACGGCAATCAGGCCCAGTCCGGCGGTCGCGGGCATGCCGAGGGTCGCCGCCAGTGTGTCCGAAAGGACTGCCACGAGTCCTATCCCCGCACAGCAAAGAAACACGATGCCGGGCAGCGCCTGGACCGGGGTGACCTCGGTAATGATGATGGTCCGCGCCTCGAGCAGCAGGGCATCGGCGCGCGCCAGGGTTCCGGGGCCGGGGATGAAGCCGAGCAGCGATACGGATGAGGCAAACAGTCCGGTCAGCGTCAGGATGAGGACTGCGACGCCGGCAACCGGAATGAGCGGGAGCGGGAGCCCCAGCCGCCGTGCTCCAGCCGTGGCCCCGAGGGGAAGCAGCACCGCGAGCATCAGCGGCGCCAGCCAGGACCACCCGTCAATGACCCCGTGCAGGCTTAGGGAACACATCAGCACGGCGGCGGCCGTTGCCGCTCCCACGCCCAGATTCGGGGAACCGGTTGCGCGCCGCCCGGGAGCAGCCGGGCG